>JBAWCO010000195.1:0-9028 GCA_049590315.1 Occallatibacter sp.
ATTCTCACGGTATCGGGGGCTTTTTCACGCACCTTTGCCAGGAATTCAGCGCCATTCATGCTGGGCATACGCATGTCAGAAACGACGATAGCAAAAGGTCCTGCGGTCCGGATGGTCGCGAGGCCCTGTTCGCCACTGTTAGCGGTGCTCACGGAGAATTCCCTGTGAAGGATTCTCCGGTATCCCTGCAAGATGGACGCTTCGTCGTCAACAAACAGTATTTTGTTGTCCACGAACCCTCCCAGGTCGAGGTGTTTTGCGCGGTGCAACGCGCTGGCTCCGCGCCCTCGCATTCATCCATCGGCAAATATGCGGGAAGGATGAGGTAACGAACAAAGGCGATGGCCTCTTTCATGCTGGAGGTCTTTCCGCCGATACCACAGTCAGGTGCTTCTATGCCACTGAGCCAACTGCTCGAACGGATGTCGGAGAACGCGAGGAGCAACTTCCAGGTTATGAGGAATGTAATCGTCGAGGGCATTTACTCAATTGAGACCGGGAGGAATGCATGCTGAAGCGTTTGCTTTTTGTAGACGACGACAGGATGGTTCTGGATGGGCTGCGTCGAGCCTTGCATGGGATGCGCAACGAATGGGAGATGAAATTCGCCGATGGCCCTTTGGCTGCACTTGAGGTGCTTGACCGGGAGCCCTTTGATGCGATTATCAGCGACATGCGCATGCCGGTGATGGACGGCGCCGAGCTGCTGGAGAGAGTAAAAGAGCGTCACTGCGATGTGGTGAGAATTATTCTTTCGGGGCAATCGAAACAAGAGACGATTTTGCGATCGATTGTTCCGGCCCATCAGTTTCTGTCGAAGCCGTGCGATGTTGAAGAGCTGAAGCAGCGCCTTGGTCAGGCGTTCCTGACGCGCGATTTGCTGCGCAACTCGTCATTGGCATCGATCGTCTCCAGGTTGCGCTGCATTCCCAGCTTGCCGGCACTTTATAACGAGCTGACGGCCGCAATGCAGTCCGAGGACACGTCGCTCGGACAGATTGAGCAGATTGTTTCAAAAGACATGGCCATGGCGGCGAAGATACTTCAATTGGCCAATTCGGCATTTATTGGGGCGCACACGCATGTGTCCAGTCTGCGCGAAGCAGTGTCTCTGATTGGCGCGGAGACGGTCCGAAGCCTGACTCTTTCAATTCACGTATTCTCGCAATTCGATCGAAATTCCGCAGCCGCTGCCTATCTGCCCCCGTTGTGGGACCACAGCGTAGCGGTAGCAGCTCTCGCCGAACGCATTGCGAGATCCGAGTCGGGGAACAAGGCTATGGCTGAAGAGTGCTTCACTACCGGTCTACTTCACGATATTGGCAAGATTGTGCTGATTGCAGAAATGCCGACGGAGTATCAGCATGTCCTCAATGGAATCGACAAGGACAGCCGATCGTTTCGCGATCTGGAACTGGAGTTCGTAAGCTGTCCCCACGAGCAAGTTGGCGCCTACCTGATGAGCATTTGGGGACTTCCGGCTTCGATTGTGCATGCTGTTCAGTTCCATCACAGTCCATCAGAGACTGCGGGAAAACAGTTCTCGACGCTCACTGCAGTTCATTGTGCCGACGCCATCGCGAGCGAAACGGACAAATCACGTTTGAATCATGACATGAAATTGGATACTGCGCATTTGGGGGACGCAGGCTTGCTGGAGAAGTCTGCCGTTTGGCGAGGTTTTTACGAAGAATACCTGGCTGCGAAGTCGACTAGAAACGCACCAGTGAATGACTGCGTCACTGCCTGATTGACTTGGGCTACCCGGACCCGTTACGAAGATTTTGGTGACGGCGATAACGCAACGGAGGCTTCAGTGGTGAGGACACGGAAAGCGAATGTTTCCTGCAGGTATAGCCGTACCAGGGAATCAGTGTGGCTGAGGTAACCGATGGAAACATCCTGCCCGATGTTGAGCTCGAAGTCGCCGCCTCGCGTTGTCAGAACGAACGCGCCCTGGATGGCCGGCGCCCATACAATATTGCCGTCAACGATGCGCTTCACATGTTCCAGGACAGGGTATCCATGATCGCGGGTCTCGGCAAGCGCCGTATACTCATCGGCTCCGAGCAAAACCGAATAGGGTCCATTTACACCCACAAGACGTAGTTGGCTCAACGCCTGGGCCACCGCATCAGGATAATCGCGCACGTCCGCGGGAAGTGCGACGATTGGATTGTTGGTCGACTCTCGAATGCCCTGGATATCGGCTTCGCGATATCCGTCGAAGATGGCGCGGTCCTCGGCAAAGGCAAGTTTCTTCGCGGCGCCCTTTGCGGGCTGCCAGTCGGAATCGTCGGATCCACGCTCCACGTCGTCGATGGCTTGACGAGTTAGATCGAAAGGCACACGCAGCTCGACGAGCGGCTTGACCTCGCGCTGATTAGCGATGATGTCGTCCGCGGGCGGAGCGATGGAGCGCAGGTGGCCGGTCGCGACTGCGGGCAGAGCAATTCCTCCTGGTGAGGGAACGTCAACGACGCGTCGTCCGGCGAGATACCGCTTCAGTGTCCTGGTTGTCTCTTCCTCAATTTGCGACCATGCGGCCTCAGAGATTGGCGCCAATTCCCGATGGAGGTTATTCATCCTTCTCTCCTTTGAGTGATCCTATCTTGAGGGACGTGTCGTCCGCGGACGAGGCCGACGGCGGGATAGATGCCTGCGACGCGACAACTTCCGTTGAGTTCGGTTCATCTCCGGTGATGTTGTCCAGAAACGTTGCGGTCGGCACGAAAAACAAGCTGCCCGTGACTGCCTGGCTGAAATCGAGCAGCCTGTCATAATTGCCGGGGGGACGGCCGACGAACATATTCTGAAGCATCGTCTCCGTGATGCGCGGCGTGCGGCTGTAACCGATGAAGTATGTTCCGAACTCGCCGTGGCCTGGGCGACCGAAAGGCATGTTGTCTCTGAGGATTTTGAGTTCTTTCCCATTTTCCTCAATGACTGTGAGAGCGTTATGGGCGGAGGTTGGTTTCTCGGCATCGCTCAGCTCGATGTCGGAGAGTTTCCGGCGGCCAATGATGTGTTCCTGTGCTTCAGTGGAAAGCGCGTTCCATGCCTTCATGTTGTGCAGGTATTTTTGTACGAGGACATAACTGCCACCGGCAAAGACCGGGTCCTCGTTGCCGATAATGGCAGCCTCACGAGCGGCATCTCCCCGCGGATTTTCTGTGCCATCGACGAAGCCGACGACATCGCGGTCGTCGAAATAGCGGAAGCCGTGAACCTCGTCGGCAACTGAAACAACATCACCGATGCTATCCATGATCTGAGTTGCCAACTCAAAGCAGAGGTCGATGCGCTTGGCTCGAATGTGGAACAGGATGTCGCCGGGGGTGGAGACGGCGTGACGACCGCCTGACCGAATCTCTCGAAACGGGTGCAGCTCGGCGGGGCGTGGTGAGCCGAAGAGCTTGTCCCAGGCATCTGATCCGAACCCTGCGATGCAGGTAAGACTCGCCTCAATGTCGCGAAATTCAACGGCGCGTATGAGTCCGGAAAGGTCTGCACAGAACGACCGCAAACGCGCGTAGGCATCCGGGTGCTGACGAATGCGGACAACCAGAAAGATGGCCGCGCGCGTAAGCGGAGCGACCACAGTTTGAGGAAGAACAACTTCATTTAGCTCTTTGGGGGCGTCCATTGGGTCAGTCTGGATCTTGGATGCTTCTCATCCATCGGAAGTATCGCATCTCCGAGTGGTGCCCTGCGCATTTTTCCTCAGTCTTTTTCCCTCACCTCGATCGTCTACTCTGAAACTACGTCATGAGTGATTGGACTTCCTCCCCATCCAACGCCGTCCCACGAGAAGGCTCGCGATGAAAGCCCGTGTCTCCGATCTGACGGCGATTCTGGTTGCTGTCTTCGGCTTTACCTGCTGGGTGCTTGGCGACAGTTGCATTAAGTGGATTGGGCAATACGGGCTGCCTCCGCAAGAAATTGTTGCGTTCATGGGTTTCTTCATGGCGCTGACGCTGGTACTGCAAGCAGCGGCGCGGCGCCGGCTTGGCAATCTGCGCCCGCGCTCGGTTGTCCGCCAGGTGCTGCGCGCGCTGCTCGACATGGGGAACAACGTCTGCGTCGTGATTGCTCTTCGCCATCTCTCGCTCACCATGTTCTACATTCTCGTGTTCACTTCGCCGATGGTCATCTCTCTGCTCTCGGCCGTGTTCCTTGGCGAGCGCATGACCCCTCGGAAAACTCTCGCCCTCGTGGTCGGCTTCTGCGGCGTGGTGATCGCGGTGGCCCCGTGGAGTCACGACCAGCACATTGATCTCATCGGGCTGGCCAGTTGCCTGGTTTGCGTTGCGTGCTTTTCAGTGAATATGGTCTGGTCGCGAGTGCTGACGCGCACCGAGCCGCCTGAGAGCCTTGCCTTCTGCTCAGGCTTGGTCACGGCCATGGCCGGCCTTCTGCTTACTGGCCTACAGCCTTATCGGCTTACACCGCCGCTTTGGCTGGCACTGGGAACGATGGGCGTTTTCTGCGCGGCCGGGACCCTCAGCTTCTATTTCGCCGTCAAGCACACGTCTGCCAGTAACGTTTCGCAATATCACTACACACAGTTGCTCACCGGCGCCTTGATCTCCTACTTGGTGTGGCACGACAAGCCGGGCATCTCGATGCTGGTCGGCGGTTCGCTGATCATTGCAGCGGGGCTGTTGATCGCTCTAGCCGCGCGTAACGCCGAGCCGGCCCCGCACCCAGAAGTGGTTGGCAGCTAACAGCCCGCATGGGAAGCCGGGATCACGGCTGATTCCGCTGTGGCAGGTGTGCGGCTGGAACTGCACCACATCGCGGGTTAATTTCGGGGACTTAGTGGCTGGTATACTGCAAATCGACGGATGGACAAAATGCATCAGCTTCGGCAGCGGCGGGGATTCTTACTGATTGCGGCAATTGCAATCGGTGTCGCGCTGCTTTGTCTAGTGGTCCCGCACGGTCATGCGGGGAACTCCGCGGACTGGCTGGCAATATTGCCGATTCTATTAATGGGGCTCATCTCTCCTTTGAGCTTATTGCCGCGCTTGGCCTTTACTTATATGGGCCGCACGCCTGAAGCTCCGGTTCTCCCCTCATTGTTCCAGCGGCCACCACCCTCCCGGCTCGCTTAGTTCTTCAAAAAACTCAAGATGCGGTTCGAGATTGCAGGGCAGTTTTTGTGTGCCTCGCACCTTCGGCCAAATCCATGCATAGCTCTGCCTGCAATTGGGAGGGGTGGTTATGGGCTTCGATGCTCTTTACTTGGGATGGATATTCCTTCTTAACGCGCCATATTTGGCAATTGTCTTGATTCTTGCGCACTATCTTTGGCGCCGCGCCGCATGGAGACATGGGAGACGGCTGGGGAGAAAGAGGCTGGGGTATTATCCGTCGGCTTTTGCGTTTGGGATGGCGCTGCAATTCGTGCAGGTTTTCTATCGGCCGAGCGTGGATTATGTGTTGGAAACGAAGCGGGATGAGGCGGCGGAGGAAGACGATGAGGGCGATCCGGAGACGGGCGCGAAAGAACTAAGCAGGCAACTGAAACGTATTCGGAGAGGAGAGCGGGTAGAGAGCCTGGTGTTGCGGCTTTAAGAATGAGGGAAGCATCCCAGGTCCCAAAGTAGGACCTGGTGCACCCGGTCTTTGATTCAGACTGGCGAGGATCGGGGATTCGGGCTCTGCATTTACACTGGTATACGGAGAATTGTGTCTTGATCGATAAAGTACTTACAAAAGTTTTTGGGACGTCGAACGAGCGGATCATCAAGAAGCTGTGGCCTGTAGTGGCTACGATCAACGACTTCGAGCCGGCGGTCAAGCAACTGTCGGACGAGGAGTTGCGGGCGAAGACGGTGGAATTTCGTGCGCGGATTGCGAAGCGGATTGAGGGGATCACGGACGAGGATCCAGACAAGGCCGCGGAGGCGATCAGGGCTGCCGAGAACGAGGCTCTGGACGAGATTCTTCCCGAGGCGTTTGCGGTGGTGCGCGAGGCGGGCTGGCGCGCTGTGCAGATGCGGCACTTCGATGTGCAGCTGATTGGCGGCATGGTGCTGCACCAGGGCAAGATTGCCGAGATGAAGACGGGCGAAGGCAAGACGCTGGTGGCGACTCTGAGCTGCTATTTGAATGCACTGGCGGGGCACGGAGTTCACGTGGTAACGGTGAACGACTACCTGGCCAAGCGCGATGCCGAGTGGATGGGCAAGATTTACGAGTTTCTGGGGTTGACGGTGGGCGTGATTGTCCACGACCTGGACGACGCGGAACGGCGAGCGGCTTACGCTTCAGACATCACTTATGGAACGAATAACGAGTTTGGGTTTGACTACCTGCGCGACAACATGAAATTCGAGATAAAAGATTGCGTACAGAGAGGGCACTACTACGCGATTGTGGACGAAGTGGATTCGATCCTGATTGACGAGGCGCGGACGCCGCTGATTATTTCCGGACCGACGGAACAGACTACAGATAAATACGCACGGGTACGCAAGATTATCCCTGGACTGGAAAAAGGCGAGGAGATTGAGTACAGCGACAGGCAGCGGCAGGACGAACTCGGCCTGGTGTTGCAGGAGGGCGAGAAGTACCTGACCGGCGACTACATTGTGGACGAGAAACAGCGGACGATCGGCGTGACAGACCGGGGCTGGGAGACGATTGAGAAGCTGCTGGGGATTGGGAACATTGCCGATGCGGAGAACTGGGAACTGAAGCACTACGTGGAGACGGCGATCAAGGCTGAGGCACTTTACCACCGCGATGTGGAGTACGTGGTGAAGGAAGGTGAGGTGATTATTGTGGACACCTTCACCGGCCGCCTGATGCCGGGACGGCGGTGGAGCGACGGGCTGCACCAGTCCGTGGAAGCGAAAGAGGGCGTGAACATCCGCAAGGAAGATCAGACGCTGGCGACGATCACGTTCCAGAACTACTTCCGCCTCTATAAGAAGCTGAGCGGCATGACGGGTACCGCAGACACAGAAGCAGCGGAGTTCGAGAAGATCTACAAGCTGGAAATTGTGGTGATTCCGACCAACAAGCCCATGTTGCGGAAAGAAAATCCGGACGTGGTGTACCGGACGGAGAAGGAGAAGTACAAGGCGGTTGCGGAAGAGATTGCGCTGCTGCACGAGCGGAAGCAGCCGGTGCTGGTGGGCACGACGTCGATTGAGAAGAGCGAGAAGCTATCGGGGACGTTGCAGCGGAAGGGCGTGAAGCATGTGGTGCTGAACGCAAAGCAGCACGAGCGCGAAGCGGAGATTGTGGCGCAGGCGGGACGGCTGGGGATGGTGACCATCTCAACGAACATGGCCGGACGCGGTACGGATATTCTGCTGGGTGGAAACCCGGACTTCATGGCACGGCAAGAGCTGGTGAAGAAGGGGCACGCGCGAGCGATCAGCCTGGCAGAGGGCGCGATTAACCCGATGGCGCCAGCGGGATTTTTGCGGTTTTATTACAACGGGCAGGAGTTCGAAGTCGGCGAGACGGAGTGGGCAGAGGTTTTTAAAGTACACGCGGAAGCGGCGCAGGCGAATCACGCAGAAGTGATCAATGCCGGAGGCTTGTTCATCCTGGGAACGGAGCGGCATGAGTCGCGGCGTATCGATAACCAGTTGAGAGGACGCGCGGGACGGCAGGGCGATCCGGGCGAGTCGCGATTCTATTTGTCGCTGGAAGACGATTTGATGCGCATCTTCGCGAAGCAGTGGGCGAGCGCACTGATCCAGCGGACGATGAACGAGGACGAAGCGATTGAGTCGAAGATGATTTCGAAGCAGATTCAGAACGCGCAGAAGGCAGTGGAAGCGCAAAACTTCGAGAGCCGGAAACATCTGCTGGAATACGACGATGTGATGAACAAACAGCGCGAGGCCGTGTACAGCGTGCGTCGACGGCTGCTGGAGGGCCTGGACCAGCGCGAGCTGATTCTTGAGGACTATGTGGGCGGGATTGTGAGCGCGGCTCTGGACGAATTTGCCGGCGAGAAAGTGCGTCCTGACCAATGGAATGTGAAGGGATTGGAAGAGCGGCTGGTGGGCCAATTCGGGTTGAGCCTGACGGCGGCGGAAATCAAGCCGGAAGAACTAGCGCGGCACGAGCTGGGCGACATGATCTTTGAGAGGCTGAAGCAGGAGTACGAGGCCAAGGAGAGGATTCTTGGAGCGGAGACCATGCGCTACCACGAGCGGATGGTGATGTTGAGCGTGATCGACGGGCTTTGGAAGGACCACCTGTTGGCGATGGATCACCTGAAGGAGGGGATCGGTCTGCGGGGATATGCGCAGCGTGATCCGCTGGTGGAGTACAAGCGCGAGTCTTTCGAGATGTTCGAAGCGATGATGCTGAAGTTCCAGGAGGACACGGTCCGGTTCCTTTTCAGGATGCAGATTCTGGGGCCGGACGGCACGCCGATCGATGCGCCTCCTCAGCCACGCAGATCAGTTCCTCCAGCACCGCCGGTGGCAAGCGCATCGCGGCCCGCGAACTCGGATGGAGCAGTGCTAACCGTGCCGGCGGGAGAGATATCGATCCATACGCGGCAGCCTTCTACGACCATTGATGCATTGGAGAAGGAGTTCCATCGCAAGAAGCAGCGGGAGCTGGAGGCGGCCAGCCGATCAGGCGGCGGCGATGGGAGTGAGCCGGCGCAACGGCGGACCGGGGAAAAGGTTGGACGCAACGACCCATGCCCATGCGGGAGCGGGAAGAAGTATAAAAAGTGCCACGGGGCGGAGAAGTAGTGGGGTGGTGCGTGGTCTAAGAACTGCCCTGAATCAGGGTGCTCTTAAAGTTGATTGCGAGAAGCTGGCTTTCCAGGATTTATCCGGAGAAGTGCCTGATATAAATCGGCCTACTTGGACCGAGAGGGCGCCTGAGGCGATGCCGGGGTCTTGCTCTCGCTGGAGCTGGGCTTGGGGCTCACAGGAATGTAGTAGGTCTTCGGCGTAATGTTTTTCCAATCGATGATCATCGGCTTGCGCATCCTCGTTCAGATAGTTTAGCAGGATTTTCGGTTTTTTCCATTTTTCAC
>JBAWCO010000196.1:0-3429 GCA_049590315.1 Occallatibacter sp.
ATGCATTTCTTTGCTGTCGCGAAATGGCACTCCGCCGATTCTCACTCCTATCCAAGCAACCTCTGATTCAGTCTGGCTTCGAAAGAGAATGTCATTGAGTCAGGCTTTAAAAAAAGCACGTGACTGAGTCCGGCTTTGAAAGGGCACGACTTCAGTCGTGCCGATGAAACCCACATGAATGACGTGGCTTTAGCCACCGGGGGAATGCTCAAACATTTGCACGGCTTAATCAGACCTCTCCAAGATACTTCTTCTTGCGCGCATCAGGTGCCCTCATCCAACCCTTCTTCGCTTCTTGATAACTATGGAGTTGTATTGACTCATATCTCGTCATGAAACCCTCAAAATGTTACTCGGCTCTCAATGCCTCCGCCGGATCAACCGCAGCCGCACGCCGCGCTGGAAGATAACTTGCCAGCGCCGCAGATGCCACCAGCACCGACGGCACCATCATGTACGTAAATGGATCCAGCGGGCTGATCCCGAACAACAGCGACTTCATCAACTGCGTCAGCGCTGCCGCCGTCCCTACACCAAGAGCAACACCCACCGCCGCAAGCAGCAGCGCGGAGCGCACAAACATCCACTTCAGTTCGCTCTTCTGCGCGCCCAGGGCCAGGCGGATTCCAATCTCGCGAGTACGCTGCGAAACTGAGTACGAGATCACGCCGTAGATGCCGATGATTCCCAGCGCCAGAGCCATGCTCCCGGCGATAGCAAGCATCACCAGCGTGAACGAAGTGCGCGCCATCGAGTCGCCGTAGATTTCCTGCATGGTGCTCACGTTGGCCACCGGCAGATTCGAATTCACTGACCACACGGCCTGCTGCATATCGTTGATCAAGGCTTGATTCCCGGCTCGCGGCGTGCGCAGCGCAAAGTAGACCGTGCGCCTTGCATCGAAAGATCCCGGCCCGTAAATACCGTGCATCATCGACGGCCAGTAGACCGTTGCCGGGGACACCTGGTCCACGCCGTTCTCGCGCACGTCTTCTACCACCCCAACCACTTCATGCCAGGGCATCGAGTCCCACTCGTGCAATCGCTTGCCGACGGCCGCCTGGGGCGATCCCCAAAGCTCACGGGCAAGACCCTCGGATATCATTGCGACCGGCCTCTCATTGTAGACTTCCGCCCATGTAAACTCGCGTCCTGCCAGGATTCGTGTGCCCGCAGTGCGGAAGTATCCGGGCGAGACGTAGTTGAACAGGCGCATGGGGGGATTGTCGCCTTCGTAGACCTTTCCTTCGATGAGGATCTCGTTCCACGCCGGTTCGGCTCCGCTCATGGGAACCGAAGCTGCAAAGCCAGCGGAAGATACGCCTGGAATGGCCGCCAGCTTGTCGAGAACATTGTTTTGCATTCGAATGACCATTTGCGGATCGTGCATCACAGTTTCCGGAATCGAGAGACGCATAACCTGCATGGATGCGGGATCGGAGAAGCCTGGATCCACATTGCGCATCGCCATAAAGGTGCGGATCATCAGCACCGCGCCAATCAATAGCACCAGCGCCATGGCCACCTGCGCCACAACCAACATGTTGCGGCCGCTCTGCCGTTCGCGGCTTACGCTTGCAGAGCGCGTCGTTCCCAGCACGGCAAGCCGCAGCCGACCCGGAGCATAGCGCACTGCCGGAACTGCCCCGAAGAACAGCCCCGAAAGCAAGGAGAGAATCAGTGTGAAAGCGACGGACCAACCGTCCAGCGAAATCTCGCTCAGGCGCGGAAGTTCTCCAGGCCCGATTGCTGTCAACAACCGCAGCCCGGCGTACGCCACTCCCACGCCCGCGGCTCCTCCCAGAAGGCCCAGCGTCACGCTTTCCACCAAAAGCTCGCGCGCAATCCGCCATCGTCCCGCACCCAGCGCTGAGCGCACCGCAAGCTCCTGTCGGCGCGCATCGGCGCGAACCAGCATCAGGTTCGCCACGTTGGTGCACGCAATCAGCATCACTACGCCGATCGTTCCCATCACCACCCAAAGTACTTTTTGAATGCTGCCCACCACCGTTTCTTTCAGCGGCTGCAGCGCCGGTGCGATCTGCCACCTTATATACCAGTGCGGATCGCTGCCGGGGCCGTTGGTCCACGAGTCCATCCATACATTCAGCAGGCGCGCCACATCCGCGTTCGCCTGCGGGATGCTAACTCCAGGCCGCAGCCGCGCGATACCGCGATAAGCAAATCCAGCCAGCGTCTCATGTGTCGTATCGAAGGCCAACGGAACCAGCAAATCGAAGTCGTAATTCACAATCTTGAATCCGCGCGGCATCACCCCGGCGATCACGCGTTGCTGGGAATTGACACTGATGGTGCGCCCCACCACGCTCGGGTCGCCGCCGAAACGCCGCTGCCAGTACCCATAGCTCAACATCACCCGCCCCAGCCCATGCGAGTCCTGATCAGCCGCCGTAAGCCATCGGCCGGTGAAGGCAGGAACGTTCAGCGTCTCAAGAATGCCGCCGGAAATCTGCGCCGTGTTCAACTGCTCCGGCTGAGCTAGACCGGTGATACTCGCCGTCCCCGGCAGCCACACGCCTACAGATTGAAACATCCGGTTGTGCGCTGCGAAGGTCAGATACATCGAGGCCGACAACCGCAGTTCGCTGCGAAACTCGGCAAGCCCGGCCGCGCCCGGCGCGTTTAGGTGCAACGAAACCAGCTCTTGCGGCTCCGGATAAGGCAGCGGCCGCAGCAGCACACTATTCAGTACGCTGAACACTGCAGTATTCGCGCCGATGCCGATAGCCAGCGTCAGAAGCACAGTCACAGCAAATCCCGGAGACTTTCTCAGCCGGCGAAACGTGAATTTCAAGTCGGCAAGCATCGACTCAACTGCAGGCCACTGCCACTGTTCGCGGCTGCGCTGCTCAATCAACGCAACGTTGCCAAACTCGCGCCGCGCCGTTTGCTCAGCCTCTTTGCGCAGCATCCCCTCTTCCATCAATTCTTCAGTTCGTTCCGCAATATGTTCCTGGATAGATGCCGAGAGATCGTCATAGCGACGACGTCGATTGAAGAGCCGATCAAGAAGCTGCATTGCCTGACCTCCTAAGCCTTCGCCACTGCGAGCACGCGCGTAATCCCGGTAAACATCTTGTCGAAGCTCACCACTTCTTCCGCCAAATGCCGCATGCCCGCATCCGTCAGCCGATAAATCCGCGTTGGCCTCCCCTTCGCAGACACGCCCATCTCCGATTCGAGCCAACCCTCCCGCAGCATCCGTTGCAGTGCCGGATAAAGCGAACCTTCTTCCACCTGCAGCAGATTGTCCGACACTTGTTTGATATGTTTCACCAGCGCATAGCCGTGCATCGGTCTCAGCCGCAGCGTCTGCAGAATCATGATCTCCAATGCACCAGGAAATAGGTCACGATGTTCAGAATTCTTCGCCATGAAAAGAATGGTATCGATAAAATACCTATTTGT
>JBAWCO010000197.1:0-2389 GCA_049590315.1 Occallatibacter sp.
GGACTCGATCGATGCGCTGTTGGTGCTCAGCAGTTGCGAGATCGCCTGAGCGATAAACGTGAACGGGTTCTGTGCCATCAGTGACTCCCGCTGATGCTCAGGGAAATGCTGTGTATCGAATCGCTGACGCCAGTGGTCACGTTCTGCATGGTCTGGGGAAAGTTCTGTTGGAAGTAAATGGCATTGTTGATGGCGCGGTTCTCAGCGTCGATCTGCTGCTTCTGCGCGATCAACTGTTGCTGGACCGATGCCGCGAGGATCTGGTTGGTATCCTGCTGCGAGTGAATCTGGAGCAGCGTCGCCGAATTGATCTTGCCGAGTAGGGCGTTCTGCGATTGCTGGCTGGGATCGGTCGAAAAGGTATCCGATTCAAGGTTCGCCAGCTTCGTTGCAAATGCCTGCGCATCGGAGCGGATGGTCCCGAGTATCGCAAGCGTGTTTGTGGCCGTCGTCTGCGCCAACTCCGATGTGGCGTATTGATTGGCGACTGTGGCCTGGGTCCGGGAATCGAGGGACGAATAACTTCCCGAGGGGAACTGCTGGACTTGGACAAAGGCGCTGCTATAACCCTGCTGCGCCTGGGGGAGGCCGCCGAAGTTGAGCGCATTTACGAGCAGCGACGTGTTGCCGTAAGTGTTCGGCGGTGCAGCCAGACTGGACCATTGCGCCCAGTCCGTCTTATACCGGGCCTCAAGATTCTGCGGCATCCGGGACATCTGGTAGGCAAGGTTGTACGTGGTGACGATCTGACTCCGAGTTTGGACGGCAGTCGTATAAATCTGCTGTTCCGTCTGAAGGTGCTGCTGCCAGTTCTGTAATTCCTGCGCCCATTTCTGGAGTTGGTTCTCTCCCTGCGTGATTTGCTGCAAGGCATGGGCGCTCTGGGTCGGGTCGTACACGATGCCCGAACCGAACTGGGCGTGGGCGGCCGGTGTGCCGAGCAGGGCTGCGAGCGAGAAAATGAGGCAAAGAATCTTCTGCGATTTCATGGAGTGTTCCTGTCTGCCGCTTACCTGCGGCGGGGTTGTGGTTTGGTGTGGGAGAGTGAATCGCGGACTTGCTGCTCCCCGTTTGGCCGGGACTTGGCCGGAGACGGCTTTGCAGGCGGCGGTGGAGTGGAACAGCCCGTCAGCATTACGCATCCGAGTATGCAGGCAAGCACGGAGCGCATCAGAGGTCACCCGGAACCGTATGGTTCTCGTAGGCAGGCAGCAGCATGTCCTGAGTGATGTAAACCTTGATGCGGTGGCCTTCGCGGATTGTGATGGTGGGCGGGATATTGATGAAGCGGTCGAGAACATTGGCGCCGGTGGCGGCAAGGCTCGACGCCATGCCCTGGCGATACATGTCGGAACCGCTCGCGGAATAGCCGCCGTTGGTCGTGGCCTCGGTGGCGCCGGAGATGATACCCAGCGCAATCGACGCGCCGAAGATTTGGATGTAGTGGTTGTTGACCTTATCTTTCAAGCCGGTCTCTCCCACCTGATCGAGACCGTGGAACTGGTCGAGATCGACGGAGTATCCGTCCGGCATCAGCATCCGGTGGAAGACCACGGCAAGGCGCTTTTGGCCAAAGCCGGAGACTTTCTGCGCATCGCCCAGAATGAACGTGCCTTCGGGTATCAGGACGTGCTGACGGTCCTGGCTGTAAACCGGATTCGTCACCATAACCTTGACCGGCCCGGCAAATTCGCCGTCGAGACGATTCACCAGGGCTGTATCGATGGTCGTTCCTTCAAACAGCACATAGGGCTGGCCCTGGGCGGAGTTGACGTTTACTTCCGGCGCACGCTTATTCACTGCGACCTGCGAAGCAGCACTCTGCTGCGGCAAGTCTGAAGGACGAGCCGCAATGGGAGCAGCCATGCTCTCAGGATGGTCGGCGGCGGACTCCGCCAAAGGGCGCGAAGCGCCGTCATCGGCGGAGACAAGATTGGAGGCAAAGCGGGCTTTGAAGGCCAGCGCCCTTTCCGCATCGGCAACCGGATCGCGCGGCGGTTCGTTGGGCTGCGATACGGGAGTAGCGGCAACCGGCGTCGCAGTACCGGACGGAGCCGCACTCCCAGCCTGGGATGTACCCGCGCCGCTCGCGTCCGTTTTCTGTGCGAGTGCTTGCTGTTGACTCTGCCGCTGATCCGCGCTCAAGTCCTGTTCCAGTTCCTGGATTTTGCGCTGGTTGGCATCCGTGGAGATAGCAGTCGGCGAGGATGCCTGCTCCTTGGGCGCTGGCTTCGGATGATTTTTCGAGAACATCACCGCCAACAAAATCAGCACGGCAAGGCCGGCAACCACATACCCCTGCGCCTGTATGGGAACCACACCTTCCGGCAGGATGCGCTTGTCACGGACTGCCGTGGCGGGCGCCGGTGGCTGCGGCTCTGAGGCGGAC
>JBAWCO010000198.1:0-4514 GCA_049590315.1 Occallatibacter sp.
TGTACAGGCTGTATAAAATTCGAGACCGGCTATACTCCCCTCGCGGGCCGGGAGAAGATCAGGGAACTCACAGATTTCAACTTCTCGTGCTTCACGCGAATACTCCCCTGCAAGACCGAAGCGGACATTATGCCAACCGCATGGAGACAGTACCAGGAAGAAGGGCCCGGCAGAGAGGCTCGCCAGGAAGCATTTGAGCAATGTTCGGTTCCGCTGGAGTTTTACGGCCGGGAATTAGAAACAATTGCCGTTGCTGATGTGGCTTCCCGGCCTGGGAAGACCTGGCCGGATACTGGCGAGGTCTCCTCTGAGCGCTTGCGCGTTATCCGGATCCTGAAAGGACAATTGCCATGGACACAGAACAAGACGCTAACAGCATCAAATGCTGGCAGGAGAGAAGAGATTCACGGGTGGAGTTCGGCAAATCTGGCGGCCGGGAAGCAATATATCTTGTTTGGCACTCTTGAGGATAATTATTCATCGGGCCAGAAAGCCCTCGTGCTCGATGATTGCGGAGTTGTTCCCTATACCGAGCAGAATCTCGCTGCAATCCAACGGGGCATTCGGCGCGATGCACTTGCCGAGAGCCCTTAAGCTGCTTTGCCGCCGTTCAATTACGACTCGGACAGGATTCCCGAAGGAGGGACACCTCTGATTTTTCGACTCGCTACGCTCCCCTAGAGGACAAGGTCATTTGCGTTTCAGGATGACAGACTTGGGAGCGCTATAGCTGGTCGAAGATTTCGCGGAACTGCCAGGCGCCTTGTTTGCCGGCCAGCCACTCAGCGGCGCGCACTGCGCCCAGGGCGAAAGCGCGGCGGCTGTGGGCATCGTGGCGGATTTCGAGAATGTCGTCTGGGCCGGAGGCAGTGACGATGTGCTCGCCATTTGCGTCTCCCACGCGATGCGAAGTGATTTCGACTACGGCGTTGGGCGCCTTCTCAAGAATGATCTCTTTTAACGTGATCGCGGTTCCGGAGGGTGCGTCCAGCTTTGACTCGTGATGAGTCTCGCTGATAGAGAAAGTGTAGCCATCGAGTTTGGCCAACTCCGCGGTCAGGCTGAAGAGCTTTTGCACGCCGATGGAGAAGTTGGTTCCATAGAGCAACCCTCCGCCCCGCTTGACGGCGAGAGCCTTCATCTCGTTCAGATGCGCATACCAACCCGTGGTGCCGACGACTATTCTCAGTCCGAGGGCGAGCACGGCGCGCATGTTCTCGACGGCGGCCTCGGAGTTGGTAAAGTCGATGACCGCATCGACGCCGGCCAGGTTGGGCGCGGTCAGCGCGGCGGCGCCCTGGTTTTCCAACACATCGAAGGCGCGCACGCCATGGCCGCGCTCACGTGCTACGTGCGCGACCAGACTACCAGTCTTTCCTTTGCCGAGAACGAGAATGAGCATGGAGGGTACCCTCAGATGACAGGTTACAGATGACAGATTACAGGAGACCAAGGCGAGCAGAAGTAGTTGCTCAATGCATTGTCAGCTTTTGATTGCCGGAGCTTCACTGTCTTCTGTCAGCGCTTGCGCGCGTCCACGTCGAAGATCGCGGGATCGGGGTCCTTGAAGAACGCGGCGTGGAGCGAGCGCAGAGCCTCGTCGGCATCGTCCTCTTCGATCATGAAGCTCATATTAATTTCGCTGGCGCCTTGCGAGATCATGCGCACGTTGATGTGGCGAATTGCGTTAAAGACCTGCGCCGCCATTCCGCTCTGTCCGCGTATATCTTCGCCCACCAGGCAGACAAGCGCCTTGCGGCCCTCGTACTTCACATCGGCGAGCCGGCTGAGATCAGCGGCGATGGCGGGTAGTTTCTCGTTCGAATCGACAGTCAGCGACACGCTGACTTCGCTGGTGGAGACCATGTCGACGGCGCACTGGTGTTTGTCGAAGATGGCGAAGATCTCGCTGAGATAACCGTGAGTCATCAACATGCGGCTGGCCACCACGTCGATGATGGAGAGCTTCTTTTTGACGGCGATGGACTTGAAGGGGCTCTTGCAATGCGGAGCGAGCGACGAGATGCGTGTGCCCTCACAGGACGCGTTGCGGCTGTTCAAGACGTAAACCGGAATATTCTTTTTGACGGCGGGCAGGATGGTGGCCGGATGCAGGACTTTGGCGCCGAAGTAGGCTAATTCCGCGGCTTCTTCAAAGCTGATGACCTTGACGCGCAGTGCATCGGGGCAGACGCGGGGATCGGTGGTCATGATGCCGTCGACGTCCGTCCAGATCTCGATGGCTTCCGCCGTCAGCGCGCCGCCGATGAGGGCGCCGGTGAAGTCGGAGCCGCCGCGGCCGAGCGTGGTGGTGATGCCGGATTCGTTCGAGGCGATGAAGCCGCCCATCACGGGAACCTTTCCCTCAGCGATAAGCGGGCGCAGCTTTTCATGGGCGCGCTTTTCGATGAGGACGTCCTGCGGGATTGCCTTTTGAAATTGCGAGTCGGTGATGATGATTTCGCGCGCGTCCACGTGGACGCCATCGACTCCGAGTTCGCGAAAGGCCGAAGCAATAATGCGGCTCGAGACTCGTTCGCCGTAACTCACAATGAGGTCGGAGATGCGCGGAGTGAGTTCGAGGATGGCGGCGAGCCCGCGCAGGATCTCGTCGAGCGAGTCGAATTTCTGATCGATGAAGTTCTGCAGCTCAGCGGCTTCGCCAGGAACTTTAATCAGGGCGCAAGCCGTGTCGCGATGGCGAGAGCGCAGGCGCGAGCTGATAGCCAGAGCACCGGTGCGGTCGCCCGTTGAGGCAGCAGCCGCGGCGCGCAGCAACTGGTCAGTCACTTTGGCCATGGCGCTGACAACGACCACAGGCTGCTTTCCCATGGCAACGCGCCCGGCAACAATGGCCGCGGTACGTCCAATGGCGGCCGGGTCCTCGACCGATGTGCCGCCAAACTTCATCACTACCTGACTCATGTGAATGATCCCAACTTGCTGCGAGGAGACTTATTTGCGGTAACCTGCAATCCCTCGGCGGCTGAAGCCGCGCCAGTTCAAAGCCTCTGTTGCGGAGAGTGCCTTCCCACCCGGCTGTTCGCGCTAGATGACACCGAGTCCGCGTGTGCCCCCGCCGAAAACACCGGCGACGATGTCGTCAACAACCTCGATGGTCCTTTTCCGTTGTAGAGCCCCGGACCTGTCCGGTGGAGCTTCACGCTCCAACTTGCCCAGGCTGGCGAGCAATTCGGCATTGAGGATGGCAGCGCCGGCAGCGCCGCGAATGGTGTTGTGCGACAGCACCGTGAACTTCCAGTCGAGCACGGGGCAGGGACGCAGACGGCCAACGGTCACCGCCATGCCGTCGCCGCGATTGCGGTCGAGCCGTGGCTGCGGCCGGTCGGGTTGTGGCGCCCATTGGACTGGTTGCGCGGGAGCGGTGGGCAGTCCCTTTCCGGCCAGTGGGCGGAACTCGGCCCAGGCGGCGAGAAGGTCCTCGTGCGTGACCGGACGGCCGAGCCTGTTGCCGAGTTTGATAGACACGCTCTCGGTGTGTCCGTCTTCGACAGCAACGCGATTGCAACTGGCGCTGATCTTTGCGGCCAAGGGCGTGACGAAGTGGCCTTCGAGCTTGCCCAGCAGCTTCAACGTTTCGGCTTCCATCTTTTCTTCTTCGCTGCCTATGTAGGGGACCACGTTGCCGAGGATGTCCATGGAGGGCACGCCAGGGTAGCCCGCGCCGGAGACTGCCTGCATGGTGGTGACAAAAATCTGCTCGATGCCGAAACGCTCTTCGATGGGCTTGAGCGCCATGACCAGGCCGATGGTGGAGCAGTTGGGATTGGTGACCATGTAGCCGCCGGAATCCGCGCGCGAGGGCTGTTCTTCAATCAGATGCAGGTGCTCGGCGTTAATCTCAGGAATGACCAACGGGACATTGGGAGCCATGCGGTAGGCGCTGGAGTTTGAAACCACGGCGCATCCGGCGTTGGCAAAGGCAGGCTCCATCTCGCGGGCAATAGCGGCGTCCAGGGCGGCAAAGATGATCTTGGGCGCGCCAGTAGGGTCGGCCGGCGCTACGGTCATGCGAGCGATGCGGTCCGGCAGCGGCGTGTCGAGACGCCACTTGGCCGCGTCGCCATAGGTTTTGCCACTGGACCGGTCGCTGGCGGCAAGCCACGCGACCTCGAACCACGGGTGGTTTTCAAGGAGCTGAATGAAGCGCTGGCCCACCATTCCGGTGGCGCCGAGGATTCCAATTTCCAGTTTGTTTTTCATGGCTCTGAATACTCCAGCGTACAGGACTAGTGTCCAGAGTGTCGATACCGCCAATGTTCATGCGGTCACGACGCCCGAATCTAGGTGTCCAACGGTGTCCCCGATTCGAGCAGGGCAGACCAGACAAAAAAACAACCTCGTGATAGAAAGGCCCCCATGTTTGAAAAAGACGGAAAATTCTACGCAGACTGGCGCACCAAAACCGGCGCACGCAAGCGGAAATCCTTCAACACAGCAAAAGCGGCACTCGTTTTTGAGCACGAACAGAAGGAGATAGCCCACCCAAAACC
>JBAWCO010000199.1:0-12734 GCA_049590315.1 Occallatibacter sp.
ACAATCAAAGGAAGAGAATCCTCACCGGGTGCTCACGCGTCTTTAATTCTAAGAAGGGTTAATACAATTTGAATGGCAGTCCGCAGACGGAAGAACAGGAAGAAGAAGAGTTCCGGCGCGGCGGGAACTGTCCTGGTGCTTTGTTTCGTATTGCTTCTAGTGACAGGCTCGTTGGCCTGGCTGGTGCTGGCGCCGTTTGGGCCGCAGACTGAAACGTTTGTCGAGCTTGCACCGGGTTCTTCCACAGTAGAAATGGGCCAACAACTGGAAGCTGCGGGTATCGTGCGCAGCCAGTTTGCCTTTGATTTAATACGCTGGTTGAAACGGAGCAGACTTCGGGCTGGCGAATACCGCTTTGATCACCCAGCACCTCTGACTGAAGTTTATGTACGGATCGCACGCGGAGATGTTTTTACTGTGGCGGTTACCATCCCGGAGGGTTCAAACGTCTTTGACATAGCTGCACGGCTGGAACAGGCGGGATTTGGTCCCCGCCCGAGTTTTCTGGAAGCGGCGAGGGAGCAGGCTGGGCTGGTCAGCGATCTTGACCCCGCAGCAACCAGTCTTGAAGGTTACCTGTTCCCAGACACATATCGTCTGCCCCGGAAAGCATCTCCTGTGCAGATTTTTACCGTGATGGTGCGACGTTTCCGCACCATCGCTACGCAATTGGGACTAAAGAAAGACGTGCACGCAGTGGTAACCATGGCTTCATTAGTAGAACGGGAGACGGCGGTGGACGCGGAACGGCCGCTGGTGGCTAGCGTGTTTTCAAATCGGCTTGCAAAAAAAATCCCGCTGCAAACGGATCCCGCTGTTGTGTACGGACTGGAGCTCGATGGGCGGTGGCGCGGAACCATCTACAAAAGCGACCTGAAGCTCGACACGCCGTACAACACCTATCGGCACGCCGGCCTTCCCCCCGGCCCGATTGCCAATCCCGGACTGAAATCGCTGCGTGCGGCCATGGACCCCGCGAAGTCGGATTATCTCTATTTTGTTGCGGCGGGGCTCAATGCTCAAGGGCATTCACTCTTTGCCAGTTCTCTTGACGAGCACAATCGCAACGTCGCCGGTTACCGCCAAGCCGTCAAGAAGGCGGGTGGACGTTGAGCGCTCGCCTTCGACCCACTGCCGCCGCCCTGCTTCTTCCCATCCTGCTGTCAGGTTGCTCGCTGTTGCCCACCACGCGGAAATTGCCGGTTCCCAAGGCGCCCACTATCACTCAAACGGTTGAACCAGATGAGTTGGCGGCGCAACTCAACAAGCGCTGGACTGAGCTCAATACCCTCAACGTTACCGTCGAGATCCAGGCCAGCCAATTCAAGACCAAGGAGGGTTTGGCCACGGACTCCCCGACATTCAGCGGTCTCATCTTCCTTGAAAAACCAGAGATGCTGCGCGTCTTTGGCCGAGTCCCGGTCATCCGCTCCGAGATGTTCGATATCGTGGGCAACGGGAAAGACTTCACCATGTACATTCCTCACAACAACATGGCTTACAAAGGCTCCTATACCGTTCCCGCGAAAAAGACATCGGATAGCCTGGTTGAGAAAATGCGCCCGGGATTCTTTTTCGACGCGATGGTAGTGCGAGGGATGGAGCCTGAAGACGAGTACATGGTGACCGCCGATACAATCACCGTAGAAGACGCTGCCAGAAAGCACTTGTACTCGGTGCCCGAATACAAACTCACCATCATGCGCCGCAAAGCGGGCGGCCATGAGTTGGCGCCGAGGCGCGTGGTCTATTTCCATCGCGACGATCTCGCGCCGTCGCAGCAGGATATTTACGACGGCGAAGGCAATCTGGAGACCCAGGTAACCTATGGGCCTTACCAGGATTTCGACTCCATCAAGTACCCTTCGTCGATCACCATTAAGCGCCTGCTCGATGATGTCCAGATTGTGCTCACCGTGGACAAGGTCGTAGAGAACCAACCGCTCGGCCAAGATCCCTTCCAGATCAAAAATATTCCCGCGGGCACTCCAGTAAAGGACCTGCAATAGCGGCGTGAGGCCCGTTCCGGTGAGAACTCAGTGCGACGCGCCTGCCTCGCCATGCATGAGGATTCGATAGCGCCGCGCATACTCCGCTTTGTATTCGTCCACCGTACGCACATAACTCATCCGCGGCGCACTACCCTTCTGCGCCCAATGCAGATGAATCTCGCGAGCCGTGGATGGTACTTCGATCTCCCCATTCAGCACCTCATGGCCGACGCCGTCCACGGTTGCCGTTTCTCCTTCAACAAACCACGGCCGATGTAAGACGATCGCGCTGGGCAGGTGCGCAAAGTTGGCATCCAGATGCAATACGGCTTCATCCTCTCCGGTCTGCTCCAACTTGAATCCAACAGTCCCGAAATTCGTGGGAACCTGGCTCACCGTGATCGATTTGCCCTTGCCCATCCACTCCGGAGAAACGACCGAAAGCAGATGCAGTTTGTCGCCGTCTTCGCGCACCATCATATTGCGCAACAGCGTCCGGTACTCCGCGGCAAACCATCCGTGCGGCGTCAGGTTGTCCTGAAAATTGCGATCGCCCCAGGGGAGAATGGCGAACTCGAAACCCGCATGCGTTGAGCTGGTGTGAAGCAGCAGCGCATACAGTTCGCGCACTGCCTGCTCCTGGTCGCCGCGAACCACTTCAGTGAGTGTGTTCTTGATGGTCAGGTAGTGGTGCAGAAATTCGCCGTCGGCATAGGTCATGATGCCTTCGGCGTACTTGGCCTGCGTGGCTTTCAAGGTTGCGGTCACCATCGGGTCATGCGGATCGAGCGTGGGCTCGGGGACCACGGCCAGCATGTTGCCCCAGTCGTAGCCGCCCTTTTGTCCGTCAAGCGCTGGAGGAATGTACTTGTCCGTTTTGGTCTGACTATCGAGTGCCTGAAAAAATGCCTGCCGGTAATCGTCGTACTCGGGCCGCCATTTCGCGGCGAGATCCGTATGCCCGGTCTCATTGGCCATCTCGATTGCCAGTTTGAGTCCGCTCAGCGCAAGGAAGTTATAGCCGGTCAGATGGCCGGGGACAAACTCGTTGTCGCGCACATCGCTGGCCGGCATAATGTGTAGCGGATCGGCGGCGCGTGCCTGTTTCAACCAGTCCAAGGCTCGGTCAATCTGCGGCAGAGCCCACTCGGCAAAGGCCTTGTCATGCGTGATGCGGTAGTGCTGCGAGTAGCCCCAGACAGCCTCGCCCCATCCGTCATACTGCTGCGGCTGTGAAAGAAAATTGCCGTCGGGCTTCTGCGACTTCGCGAAAAACTCCAGGTCCTGTTTCGCAATCCGCGGATAGCCGGTCACATCGTAGCTGTGCACAATATCGGCGCCGTCGCGAAGATAGAACTCGTGATAGTGCAGCTTGTTTACGGTTTGGATGTAGTCCGAGCCAATGTGATCGCGCGCAATAAGATCGTAAACAAGATTGGCGTAAAACGTATCCACGGGTTTCTGTTCGGGGAGACTGATCTGCATGCCTTCTGCAAGAATCTTCGTCCAGAAATCGACCATCTGCCTTTGAGCCCCATCGAAGCTGGCCCTCTCAAGCGCAGAAATCGCTGCAGGGTCAGCGGTAGGAACCACAGGCATTTTGAAATCGAGCGTGCGCTCCTGCCCCGGCTTCAACAGATCGGAATACGTCACGATGCCCACTGGCACAGTGGGATCGACCTTGAGTTTTGCCGGCTTGCTCAAATCCTGCGGGTAGTTGTAGCGGCCGTGCAATGTGTATCCGCGCGCAGCATAGCCGTCGGGAAAGCTGTAAAGCAGCCGCCCATCGCGCGAGAAATGCCTTCCTTCAAACGAGTAAACCCAGTCTGAACTGAAGGTCTCGCCAATCTGGCGATACGCGCCCGGATATTTGCCTTCCCGCGGCCGGTCAAAACGATTATCGCCATGAGCGAGGCCGGTGTTGTTCGGCGCGTCATAGCGGATTCCTGTAGCAAGAATCGCCTTGGTTGGCTCGTTGCCCTGGTTCTTCATCGTGACGCGGATGAAGTTGACCAGCGGACCTTCCGGTTGCCCGTCGCGGATGCTCTGTGTCGCGGCAAAGAGAGTGAAGCGGTAAATCACTCCGTCCCGTTCAAACTCATAGTGAATGATCGGCAGATGCCCATCCTGCAAGGTACGGATGCGCACGTTGGTGGGTTGAAATTCCGGACCCGCGAAAAACATCAACTCGCCATATCCGGTGCGGAGATAACCCTCCGGTGTGATTTCGGTGGCTGCCTCGGCGTCCATCACACCAATCTCGTCGGTGGGAGCCGAGAAATAAGAGAACGGCTGGTCAGGCTGGTCGATGGAGGGTGAGACCATTTGCGCGGGTACGGCGGCGGCGAGCAGCAGGAGCGGCAGAACGGCATAAAGAACGATGGGGCCGGATGAGTTTTTCATGGCAGCAGAAAGCGTACATCATTCTTCTGGTGGATGCAGCAGGGCGGATATTTGCATACAGATCGGAGGGTAGACGACTACTTGCCGGCGTGAAGGATCGACTTCAAGTCCGATCGGCCGGAGCCCGAGGCGTAGTACGCTGCCCAGTAGTACGGATGGCGGTAGCGAGGGTCGCGGATGAGAGTTTGTCGCGCAGAGGTCAGCGCCTGAGGGACTGTCAGCCCCTGCGCCAGCCCACTATAGAAAGCGTCCATCATCGGAACGGCGGAGCCGGAATCGATCTGCCAGCGCGTCGCCACCACGTCGGGAACGCCAAGAGAAGCGAGCGTGTCGACGATATCTCCCATACCGTGATCCCAGCCCTCTTCTTTCTTCCCCGTCGAACACGCTGAGAACACCGCTAGCCGGGCCGCGCGGGGTGGATGCTTGCGAAAGAGCGCGCTATCGAGATATGGCTTGTCAAAAGCAGTTTCTCTTTGACCTCGCTCTTCCAGGGCCGCCTCCTTCAAATTCGCTACCGTGGAGTTCGGTAGCAGCTCAGCCTTTGCCGGCGCCAACAGCAGACGCGTGCCACCATCCTGCTGCGCGGCGTGCCCCGCGAAGTGAATGGTCGAGGCCGTCGCCAGCCGCGCGGTCACTTGCACCTCCGTCGCCTGGTCAGCCAGCAGAACATTGGGATTGTCGCCAAAGTGAGCCACAGCACGTGCCTCCTTCAACACTTCCGGCAGAAGCTGTCCTTCTCCGGAGGCAATGGAAGCTCCCACAACGAGCGGCTTGCCGGCGGGCGATGGTGCGCCAGCTGCAGACCGCGAACCCAGAAGCAGGGATGGCGATTCCTCGAGATTGAATTCCATGCCGATGGGCTCCGCCGCAGTCGCAACGGACGGCCAGGGAAGGTTTCCGAGCAACGGATCGGGTTCAAGCAGCAATTCCCTTTCTCCGTTGGTCGTTCCCTTCTTCCCATTCGGCGCGGCGGGTTGGGCAAGTTGACTTAGTAGAATGCCGCCCACCCGTTGTGCAGCGCGATCCACCGAAACAATCGGAGTTGTAGGCGAGGTCACCGCGAGCTCAAGTGCTGCCGTTGCGGTGAGCAGATCTTCCATTCCAACAGGAACCTGCTTCCAAACCACACCTTGGGCATTCGCCCTGTAAAGCAGCAAGCGGTCTGGCAGGACAATCTGCCCTAGCAACTCATCAGGTCCCATCCGTGCCAGCGCATCGGCAAGCCTGGGTTTCAGGCAATCCAGACCCCTATTCGGGCAAACCAGCGGAGGCTCCCCCAGAACTCGCAGCCGGTATCGCTCCCAGAGGGAGAGAACCTGCTCACCAGTACGCCCTTGCGCCAACCAAACGCCGGCAAGCACGGCATACAACTCTCGATCTTGCTGCGCGAGGACAATGCTGTCGGTGCCGCCGTTGCCTGTCAGCCGTTCCTCCTCGAGCAACGCCTCGCGCAGCATGGGCTCAGCCAATTCCGGATGCCCCTGCGCCAGTTCCAACATGCCTCGGACCACCGCGTAGTCGCGGCGATGATACGAGTTGTGCTCGCCGGTCATGTGGCCCTGTGCGGCATCTAGCATTTGAGCGGCCGCGGCATGATCCCGGCGGTCAAGATACAGCTTGGCCATCGAGACTTCAGTCTCTGACAAAAACCCGTCAATGGACTTCCCGCCGCCGTTGGCCGCCAACTCACTCTTCGCCAACCGCATTTGCTCCTGAGCCTCATCCACTGCTCCGGCGCGAATGGCGGCTGCCGCAAGATTGAGTCTTTCCGTCGGAATCAATTCTCGGCTCGGCGTCAATTGAATCACTTGAACCACTTCCCGTTGCAAAAGCAGCGCGAGCCGGACCCGTGGCGTGCCCCGTTCGACTTCTTGCAATCCGGAAAGGGTGCTATAAAGCCGTATCGCTGGGTAGTCGCCGGAATAGAATCTGCGAACCGTAGCCAGGTAGTCATGCCAGGCAGACTCGGAATCGCGCGCATCCACCGCTGCGGAGCCAAGCAGGTTCCGGGCGCGCAGTTCGAGTAACGCATAGTGCCGGTCCTGGGCCAGGTTCACCGCACGCACAAGCGCAGGATTGTTTTCTGCCGCCGTTCCAGGAGCGGGATCGCAGTAGCCATCCTGCGTCAAGTCGTGAATTTGAATCCAGGCAAATTGCGGGTGGCGTCCGAGCAATGGGTGAGCCGCGCTATAGCAACCGGAAACATTGGAGGAACGCAGTTGCGCATACGACCGCTCCACGTCCGCGCGGTCTTCTCCGGCAGTGTTGCCCAGCGCGTGAAACAGCGAGCCAGCTTTCACTGCTTGCTGGTGCGCAGTAAGGTAGTCGCCCTGCACATCGGCGCCAATCGCTTGGGCAAGCGCACGAGCTGCCGAGTTAAAACCTGGGTTGATTTCGGAGGGGGAAGAACTGGGAGGGAGGAGTTGGGTGAGCCAGGGGTCCTGATGATTGTGTTCGAGCGACGCGGCCAGGGAGTGAAGCAAAACACGTGAGGCCCGACAACTTTCGTTGCAGGCCTCGGCACACGGGGAGCCGCGTGAACAGTCTACCGGCATGGGATATGCGGGAATCAGCAGTTGGGGCAGCAATGTGCTCGACAACTCTTCGTCGATTGCTGCCAGCGCGCGTGGGTCGCCGGCCAGCTTCAGCATCGCCTGCGGAGTTCCCAGTTGCTTGTCAATCCGGCTTTGATGTGTCTTCAACTGGTTGAGCTTTTGTTCCAGAGCCTGCAGGCGGGCGCGGCCTTCGGCGAGCCAACGCGGATCGCGTTCGAAGCGAAGATACCTGTTCCAGGTTTCAACCGCATTCATGAACTGGCCGCGATCCTCCATGACCACAGCCTCGTTGAAAAGGACCAGCGTGTCGCCCGGAGCCATCTCGTCGGCGCGGCGCAGGCGCTCAAGAGCCGTCGCTCGATCGTTTTCGCTTCCGGTGAAAGTGCCACGCTCAAAGTAAGCGGTAGCGTCGTCCACCAGCAGGCCGGCAGACACGCGCTCCGAGGCCAGCAGACGATCAAGTATGTCGATTGCGGGATCGAATTTCTCTTGCTGAATATCGGCACGCGCTTCCAGTTGCAGCCAGCGCGGATCTTCAGGCGCATTCTCCAACTGACGCTCAATGTGGGCGCGCGCATCCAGCAGCCGCGACGACTCATGGATGGCGCCGCCGCCGCGCAGATGAGTTTCCGGAGTCACTTCAGCAAAACCAGCCCCGCTCATGCGCAGATCGAAGGTGCGGGACTGTGTATAGGCCTCGGCCAGCAGCCGCTCAGGTGAATTGGCGCGCTGCCACCAGAAAAAGGTCACGGCAACCATCGCGACTGACGCCGCCAGCCCCAATCCGGACCAGAGATACAGACGGGAAGGCCTCATGCGAATCGGTTGGCGAAAACCGTAGCGCGGTGTGCCGGCGAGCTCAATTGCCAGTTTATGTTGCCAATCACGGGTTGCCGGCGCCAGCTTGCTGATCTCGGCAAGTTCTTCTTCCGTAGCCTCTGCTGTAAGCATTTTCAGATAGCTTGCACATTTGCCGCATTGGGACGCATGGGCCAGCAGCACGTCGAGCTTAGCAGCTTCTGCGGGGGCGGGGTCTCCGCCGAGCAGCGGAAGCCACTCGTCTGGCTCGGGACAGCCGCCGGATGAATCTTTCGAAAGGTCCCAGCGTCGTCCTGAGGCGTCGCGGGACAATTCGGTTGCCATCAGATCTTCCAGAGCCCTTGCCAAGGCATCCTCAGAAGGTTCCGATGGGCGTTTCGGGTTTTGGTCGTCGTTACTCATGTCTTCACTCGATATAACGGGCTTTCCGGAAACATTCCTTTCGTATGGAACTTTATTTCGCTAACCCGTTTCCCGCTGGTCCCCAGGCCTCTGTTTTTCGACCTCCCCGCGGAGCCATTTGGCCACCCGCCGTAGTGCGCTTTCCACACCCTTTGCCGTCAGTCCAGCTCCGTTCATGGCGGCAATTTCTTCCGCCGTAAGTCCCTGCTTGTAATAGAGCCAGAACAGGGCGCGGTCGCGTTCTCCAATCACGTCCGGCGCAGAAAGCATCTTCTGGTCAAGTTGAGCCAGAAGCACTGATCGATCGGTTTCCGCCGTCGAGTGGCTGCTGGTGGCGGTGCCGGGAGCGCCGTCTTCGGCTAGCGGCATGGTTACCACTTTGCCACCCCTCTTTGCCGAATAGATACGCCGGAAGTAATCGTTTGCCACAGACGAGGAAACCATCCGCAACAAGCCGAGGAAAGAGTCTTCGCCGCGCGGCTCAAATTCCCTCAGAATACGGCGCTCCTGTTCGCACAGCTTCAGGAAGATCTCCTGCACAATATCGCTGGCTGTTGCTGGGGATGACACGTTCACCCACGATCGGGAAATCCTCATCGCAACCAACGTGGCAAGGGGAGTGCAACGGCGCAAAAACTCTTCCCATTCCGCTGCATCGGCGGAGTGGGCACAGGCCTTGGCGAGATCATTAACCGAGGTGCGAGTTCCATCCATCGCGTGGGACACCAGTTTACCCCATGCCTCTGCGGCTAGTTATTTGTTTACTAATTCCGAGTGACCATTAGGTAACCTGCTCACAGCGCTCGGTTTTGGCCTATGCTAGTATCCCGGCAAGTACAAACTGGCAGTTTCTTGAGGAGCCCCGCATGGAAACCAACCTCCGGCCGCTCACCCTCGGCGAAATCCTCGACCGAACGGCTGAGCTCTACCGAAATAACTTCGTCCTTTTCGCGGGAATCTTTACTCCTTACGCCGGCACGGCGCTGGTGCTCAATTTGCTGCTCATTGGCCTGGGCGTTCTGCTGAAGAATGCGCACGCCACCAGCCTGGCAATGTGGGTCCCTCTGGTCGCAGGTTTGGTGGAAATGCTCATCCTCGGCATCCTCTTTGGGCCGGTTGTCGCTTCAGTCAGCCGTGCCGTGGCCTGGGTCAACATGGGCCAGCCAGCCACCATCCGCGGAGCCTATCAGAGTACCTTTACCCAGTTGGGTCGCTATCTGTGGCTAATGGCCATCACCTTTCTCGTTGTTTGGACGCCCATTGCATTGCTCTATGGCGGCTTCTTAGGAGTCATGGCCTACAACATCAAAGGCTTTGCCACCCCCGGGGCCGTTGCAGCTCAGCAAGCCTCCATGGCCGACCCGAAAGCAATGATGGTCGTGGGCATAGCCGGGTTGATCTTCCTGGTTCTGATTTTCCCCGTCGGCGCTTACACCATTGTGATGGGGCTGCGCTATGCCTTGGCGTTGCCGGTCTGCGTGGTAGAAAACACTCCGGCTCGCGCCTCCATACGCCGCGCCATCGATTTGAGCAAAGGAGCACGAGGGCGCATCTTCGTTCTGGGGTTGCTTGTCGCGGTCATCAAGATCGGACTGGTCGGCATGACCCAGATCTTCACCATTGTGGGCGTGGTGAAGCATCATGGCGAGATTTCAGCCACCATGAGCGCGATTTCCCAGGTCATCGGCTTCTTCACCAACACCTTCCTCGGCCCCATCTACGCCACCGGCGTCACGCTCCTCTACTATGACCAGCGCGTGCGCAAAGAAGGCTTCGACATCGAGTGGATGATGCAGGCCGCTGGAATGGCGCCACCGAACCCTGTGCTTGCGGCCGAATCCACCGAACTTCAAGCGACAGTCGACCCGCCCGAACCAGAGAAGCCAAATGAGTGAGCCCCTGCGGCCGTCGACCCTGGGCGAGATTCTGGACCGCACGGTTCAGCTCTACCGGTCTCGCTTCCCGGTCTTCTTCGGCATTGCTGCCGTCCCCACCGCGATTGTGGTGGTCTTCGCATCGGCAGCCTTTCTCTTCTACGCGTGGTTCGGATCCAGCGGCGCAGGTGGCACAACTTCGAACCCGGATCCGGCAGCCGCGGTCCTGGTAGGGCTGGCGTTTATCGCCATCGCTTTTGTTGCCGTGCCCATGTTCTTTGCTGTCACGGCGCTGGCCTCCGCTGCCCTGAACCATGCCGCGGCCCGTGCCTACTTCGGAGAGAAGACCACCATTCGAGACGCCTACAAGGCCGTATGGACGCGTGGATGGCGCTACATCTGGCTCTATCTTCTTCAGGTTCTGATTGTGATTGCGGCGCCCCTTGCCGTGTGGTTTGTGCTCATCCTCATCTCTGCCGGCGGACTTGCCCTTGCACAGGCCGCAGGCATGGGCTTCACCGGCGGCGCATTGGTCGGCTTGCTTACTGTTCTTGTTGCGCTCGGGCTGGTCGCCTACTGCATCTGGATGGCGCTTCGCCTCTCGCTGGCCTTTCCCGCCTGCGTGGTGGAACAGACGCCCGCATGGCCTGCCCTCAAACGAAGCACCTCGCTCAGCGGCGGAACGCGTGGGCGCATCTTCCTCCTCTATCTGCTGGGCGGCATCCTCAATTACCTGTTCTCGATGATCGTCACCATGCCGGTGTTCATCGCTTTGGCCTTTCTACCCGGCGCAAAAAATCCCCAAAACGAGCAATTCGCCGGCATGCTCATCATCTTTGTCGCCTACACCGCGGCCTTTGCGGTGCAAGCCTTCACCAAGCCGGTCTACGGCATCGCACTAGTGCTCTTTTATTACGATCAGCGCATCCGTCTCGAAGGCTTCGACATTGAATGGCTCATGCAGCGCGCCGGCCTGGTGGTTCCACAGGCCGCGGGAAGACTCGAGGCGGAGGGGCACGAAACGGAGGGAGGCGGGGGTTTCAGCCCCCGCATTGAGCCGGAAGAATCAACGTGGGCTTCAGCGCCGGAGGCAGGCTCCCCCCCGATTTCAGACAATGCGCTAAGCGCATCGCCGACCGACCCGTCGCAATCCGGCAAACAATCACCAACCCAACAACCGCCCATAGGCAAGTCAGAGGCGCCTCTATGAATCAGTCTTCTTCTTTTCCACCAGCGGGATCGCCCTATCGCGGCCCCATGACGCTCGGTCAGGTTCTTGACCGGACATTCCGCTTAGTACGTGCCAATCTCCGTCTTTTTGCGGGCATTGGAATTGTCCCTGCGGTTGTGTCCCTGTTGTTTGTTGCCGCGATTGAGACCGCGATGTTCCTGCCCGTGTTCAGCCACTTTCCCAAGCCGCCCACGCCGGAAGACATGGCTCACCTTTTCAATCCGGCGATCATTATTCCGTTGATCCTCATCACAACTGTGATCAATGGTGTCGTCCTTGCCATCTATCTGGCGGCGGCCACATACGCTGCAACGCAGGCGGATCGTGGCCTCGCAGTCTCCATCAGCGAGGCGTGGCAACAGGCGCGCAGCCGAGCCGGTCGCGCCATCTGGTTGCTCTTCCTCATTTACGTAATCGCATTCCTGCCGGCCATTGTGATCGAGTTGCTATGCTTCGGCGGCTTCGCAATGTTGACGCTCGGGCACAGCAACCCGAACCCCGCGGTTTACTTCCTGCTTCCGTTGGGCATGCTGCTGTTCTTCGCGGCAATCGTGTACGGCATCCTGATCGCCCTTCGCTTCTCGCTCGCATTCCCTGCCTGCGTCGTCGAGGGGCTACCGGCCCGTGCAGCACTCAAGCGCAGCGGACATCTCTCCCGAGGCGCAAAAGGCCGCGTCTTTGTGGTATTTCTCGTAATCTATGCCGCCTGCTACGCCTTCATACTGCTGCTGTTTGCGGTGCTGGGCCTGCTGTCGCTGGTGTGTTTTCTGGCGGGGATGGCCCTCGGCATCCATCTGGACTCGCCCCTGGGTTACGCGGCAATCGCCTTCCTTGGAATCTGCGCGGCGCTCGGTTTCCTGCTGTACATTGCTCTCTCCTGGGCCGGTTTCAGCACGGCTCTCGCCGTGATCTACCATGACCAGCGCCTGCGCAAGGAGGGTCCGCCACTCGCGCCCCCGCAAGTAGGGGCGCTTGCATGAACGCGCCTCTGCGCCCGATGAACCTAGGCGACATCCTCGACCGGACCTTTCAAATTTACCGGTCGCGTTTCCTCGTTTTCTTTGGCATCGCTGCTGTACCCGCCCTGCTCATGCGCGGTATTTATATCGCCGACAAAATCTGGCTTCACTCATATTCACTTATTCATCCTGCCGGACGGCCCGGAACCCTCATCTGGAACTTCGTCGTGGGACTGGGCTTTTACCACGTCTCCAGCCTCTTCGCTCTGCTGATTGAGCCAGCGCACATTCAAGTCGCTTCATCCACTGTTCTTGACCAGAAATGCTCCTTCGCTTCCGCGCTTCGCTTTGCCGTGGCCCGCTGGCGAGGCTATCTCTGGATCGCATTCCTCAAGCTGTCGGGAAATCTGCTCGGTCCCGAGATTGTACTCGTCGGGCTCGCCTTAGGCATAGGTTTCCTGGAGGATGCCGCAGGGCTGATGGATGGGAAATTGAAT
>JBAWCO010000200.1:0-3352 GCA_049590315.1 Occallatibacter sp.
CGGTAACCACTGCAGCGGCAAGCACAGTCGACACACTGATTGCCGCCATCAACGGCTCTGGGCGCGGCTTGACAGCAACGTTCACTACGGGAACCGCTGCCGGGGACGCGACCGCAGGTGCGCATACCGGCATCATGATCTCGGGAAATATCAACTCAACGAGCGCTGCTACGGTTGGTGGGTTACAGAAAATCACCATAGCGAGCGGCACCAATGACACAACCGATGTCGGCGCGGGATCGACCCTCGCAGATGACGCTACTGGCGGTGTTGCGTCGATCAGCTATACGGCTAGCGCCGGTACGAACCTGAGTGGCACCGACCTAACCAATGCGGGCAACGCGCAGACCGCTCTGACGAGCCTCAACGCAGCCATCTCAAACGTTTCAGCGCAGGACGGCTACATTGGCGCCCAGATCAATCAGCTGAATGCTGCCAGCTCGGTGCTCAGCACGCAGGCTGAAAACGTGCAATCGGCGCAGAACGCGGTGCAGGCCACCGACTATGCGTCCGCCACCTCCAACATGTCGAAGTATGAAATTCTGAGCCAGACTGGCATCTCCGCCCTGGCGCAGGCAAATAGCATGCAGCAGGAAGTGACCAAGCTGCTGCAGTAAGGCAAATCACCACTCACCGCCGGAGGGCGTCCAGAGGGACGCCCTTTGGTGCGTCAAGGCTCGCTTTTGGCGGAGAGAATGAGTTTCTTCTAACACGGATGATGGCAACGTGGTCAATCGGCTGCCTGATTTCCTTTCGGAGGGTGCGATGGGCACAGTAGGGCTGAGTTTCGGTTCGCCGACAAGTGGGCAAGGTTTCAACGTGAGCTCGACCGTGGCCTCGATTGTGAGCAATCTGCAGAACGTAGAGGCGCCCTGGAAGACGCAGTTGACCACGCTGGAGAGCCAGGACACAGCGATTTCGAGTCTGGGCACCCTGTTTTCGAGTCTTTCGAATGACATCAGTTCATTGACCGATTTTCAGGGCATCATGTCCCGAAAGACCGGTTCCAGTTCCAACACCAATGTCTTACAGTTGACCGCCGCAACCTCCGGGGCGCTGGCTGGAACGCACGCGGTGACGGTGACCAACCTGGCCACGACCTCCAGCGGCTATCTGGCCGCGATTACCAATGCTTCCGACACTCTGTCCGGTTCCATCACACTCCAGGTGGGTAGTGGTAAGGCCCAGACGATCAATGTCCCGAGTGCCAACGGGAAAAACACTCTTGCAGGCCTGGCGAGCGCAATCAACTCCTCCGGAGTGGGCATCAGCGCGAGTGTGCTAACCGACTCCTCGGGTTCGCGGCTGAGCCTGGTTTCAGGTACCTTCGGCGCCAAGGGAAACATCACGGTCAGCGCGAACCAGATTGTTGCCGCCAGCTCGGGCCTCAGTTACTCCGCTTCAACGGGGAGCACTGCTAGTGGGTCTCTGAGTGCGATTACCAATGCCGGCGATGCGCTTTCCGGCTCGATGTCGATTCAGGTGGGCAGCGGCGCGGCGCAGACCGTCGTCTTTGGCGCCGCACCAAGTCCCCCGGCGGCAAACACCATCTACACGGGGAGCGGCGCGAATACTCTCTCTGCCGTTGCCAGTGCAATCACCTCGGCCAACATAGGCGTTACGGCTACAGTCGTGACAAACAAAGATGGGTCATCGAGCCTGTCGCTGAACTCGGGGACTTTCGGGGTTTTGACGGTATCGTCGAGCATCGTCGACACCAGTGACGCTCTGGGATACACCTCGACGGTGACGGGAGTGGATGCCAAGCTGAACGTGGATGGTGTTGACCTGACCAGCGCTTCGAACACCGTAGCCAATCTCATCCCTGGTTTGACGATGCAACTGCTGGCGCCCAGTGCCACTGAATCGGACAATAGCTTGCAACCGGTTCAGGTGGTCATCGGCAACGACAACACCGATATTGAGAGCACGGTCAATCAGTTTGTCAGTGACTACAACGCACTGATCAGCGCGGTGAATACTCAGACAGGGTTAGATACCTCGGGCAATGCCGAACCGCTATTTGGTTCTCCGACGCTCTCGCTGTTGCAGCAGCAATTGTTGAGCGGCCTGAACATGCAGAACCCGAATGGAGGTCTAGATTCAATTTCCGACGCTACGGATACTACGCTTTCCGGTTCCATGACGATTGCGGTCGGGAATGGCGCGGAGGATACCATCGTCGTAGGCGCGGGCACCAATACAGCGAATACCTTCTACACGGGGAGCGGAGTCAATACGCTTGCCGGGCTGGCCGCCGCCATCAACGCCGCTAATAGCGGGACGACACTGAGTTATACCGGCGGAACGGGGGGCACCACGGGCACCCTGGACCCGGTCGAGACCGGGACGCCGCTCTCCGGTTCGCTGTCTCTCACGGTGGGCAGCGGTGCTACGGAGAACATTGTTATCGGCGATGCACCGAGCACGGGCGCGGCCGCTAACACAATCTATACCGGAAGCGGGAGTGGCAACAACTCGCTCGCGGCGTTGGCAGGGACCATCAACGGAACGACCAGCATTGGAGTCAATGCGAGCGTGACGACGGATTCAAACGGCGTACAGACGCTGACGCTGACCTCTGGGGACGGCAGTGCGTTGACCGCAGTCTCCGGCATTGTTGCCGCCGGTCCTGGAGCGACGGCAACGGTGAAGACCGTGAACGGGCAATCAACGCTTTCATTGCTTTCGCAAACAGCCGGCGCCAGTGGTGCACTGAGCGTGACTTCGGCGATTGTTGCGACCAGCGCCACTCCGCTAAGCTACGGCGAGACCAGTCCATTTACCAGCACCACCCCCGACGGCGGGCTGATTGGCGGCGGTCTACAGAATGACGTTCTCGCCGGATCGATGACAGTTCAGGTCGGGAACGGTACAGCTACGACCATTCAAGTGCCTTCGTCGGATGCCACGCTGGCGGGCCTGGCCGGTGCAATCAACGATGCCAAACTGGGAGTGACGGCGACGCCGGTCGAGAGTGCGAATGGAGCCTGGTCCATCTCGCTGGTTTCGGGCGTCAATGGTTCGGCCGGTGTGCTGTCGATTACATCGAACCTCCTCGATGCGACAAACACCACTACCACCAATCTGAATTACACGAATTCCTCAGACGTTTCAACGCTGGCAAACCTGGGCATTACGGTTTCGCAGAAGGACGATGGCTCGCTTACATTCGATGCAGCGTCGCTCGATTCTGTGTTGAATTCGGACTACAGCAGCGTGGTGGGATTCTTTCAGAACGCGAACAGTTGGGGGCAGACATTTTCAAACATCCTGACCAATGCCGGCACCAGTTCGTCGAAGGGTGTTCTGTCGCTGGCTTCAAAGTCCAACAGCAGTATTGAATCGACGT
>JBAWCO010000201.1:0-4740 GCA_049590315.1 Occallatibacter sp.
CGATGATCGCTGTTTTCATGCTTTTACCCCACCCCATCTTAGACCACTTAAGTCCGGTATTAGTATGGGACAAAAGCTCCCGGCTCAAGCCGAATGGTCGTTCTACAGGTTTAGAATCAAGCCGGTAGTTCTTGTTGCATGTGATTTAAATCACATCGACATTATAGGGGCCAGCCCCTATAGTTTCCCGTAGCCGAGGGGAGATTCAGGTTGGCGTCCACCGGCAATGCAGCGCGCGATTGCGACTGAATTGCGCAACGGCTCACACACAAGGGGCGCTCCATGACCGCTGAATTGATTCATCGCCTTCACTTCGCATTCACTGTTACCTTTCATTACCTGTTCCCGCAATTGACCATGGGTCTTGCACTGCTGATTGTGGTGCTGAAGTCGGTCGCGCTCAAAACCGGCGATGAGTTGTGGGATCGGTCCGCGCGTTTCTGGGGACACATCTTCGGCATCAATTTTGTCTTTGGCGTAGTCACCGGGATCCCGATGGAGTTCCAGTTCGGAACCAACTGGGCGCGATTCTCGCAGCTCTCCGGCGGCGTGATCGGCCAGCCGCTGGCCATGGAAGGAGTCTTCAGCTTCTTTCTGGAGTCTGCATTCCTTGGCCTGTTCCTCTACGGCGAAAAGCGCCTTTCGAAGCTGATGCACTGGTTCTCCGCATTCATGGTTTTTGTCGGCTCGTGGATCTCAGGATTCTTCATCATCGTCACCGACGCGTGGATGCAGCATCCGGTAGCTTACGACCGCTTGCCAAACGGGCAGTTTGAAGTGTTGAGCTTCTGGCAACTGCTGCTCAACCCCTGGGGACTGCTGCAATACATGCACAACATGACCGGCGCGGTGATTACCGGCGCATTTGTGATGAGCGCTGTGGGAGCGTTCTATCTGCTGGACGGGCGGCGTCAGGAGTACGCGCGGATCTTCCTCAAAGTCGGCGTCATCGCCGGATTGATTTCGTCCATCGTCATCATTTTTCCCACCGGCGATCTGGCCGGCAAATATGTGGCGCACAATCAGCCTGCGGCCATCGCCGCCATGGAAGGTTTGTTCAAGACGGAAAACGGCGCAGGCATGATCCTGATTGGCCAACCGAACGAGGAAACTGGCCAGATCGACAACCCCATCGTCGTGAATGACCTGCTCAGCTTCCTGATTTATGGAACAACCAAAGCCGAAGTCAAGGGACTAGACCAGATTCCGCACGATCAGTGGCCTACAGCGCTGCCGCTGCTGTTCTACGCGTATCACATTATGGCCGGGCTGGGAACTTGGTTCGTCCTGCTCATGCTCGTCTCCGCATTCCTCTTGTGGCGCGGGAAACTCGAACGCGCAAGATGGGTGCTCTGGGCGTTGCTGCTGAGCTTTCCGCTGCCCTACATTGCCAACACCGCAGGATGGATGACCGCCGAGCTCGGTCGTCAGCCGTGGCTTATCTATGGGCTGATGCGTACCAGTGAGGGCTTCTCGAACACGGTTTCGGCAAGCAACGGGCTCTTCACGCTCCTCGGATTCGTGGGGCTTTACGCGCTGCTGGGGCTCCTGTTCACTGTTCTCATTTATCGCGAAATCAGTTGCGGCCCGGAACCAAAGCTTGCTGAACCGGCGGCAATCAGCGCCGATTGACGGATCTCCCGGCGTGGAGAAAGGAAATTAGTCATGTTGGGATTCATCTGGTTCTGGCTCGTAGCGGTAATGATCGCGGGATACGTCGTTCTCGACGGCTTCGACCTCGGCGTCGGTGTGCTGCATCTGTTTCTCTGCCGCACGGAAGAAGACCGCCGGACGACGCTCGCCAGCATTGGACCCGTCTGGGATGGGAATGAAGTGTGGCTGCTCGCGGGCGGCGGCACGCTTTATTTTGCGTTTCCGCTGCTCTATGCCTCGGCCTTCAGCGGGTTTTATCTGCCGTTGATGATCGTGCTATGGCTGCTGGTGCTGCGCGGTATCAGCGTGGAACTGCGTAACCACATCGACGTTGGCGTCTGGCGCGCCTTGCTTGACGGAGTTTTCGGCGTGGCTTCCGGGCTGCTCATCATCTTCTATGGCGCTGCCCTGGCCAATGTGCTGCGCGGTGTTCCGTTGCAGGCGGATGGGTACTTCTTCCTGCCTCTTTGGACCAACTGGAAACCAGGACCGCTGCCCGGCATTCTCGATTGGTACACGATCATAGGCGGACTTGTTGCGCTGGTCGCGCTCACGCTCCACGGGGCTCTCTGGTTGACGATCAAAGCCTCTGGAGATCTGGCGGATCGTGCCCGAAGCGTCGTCAATCCTCTTTGCGTGCAGTTGGTAATTGTGACAGTCATCAGCCTGGGCGCCACCATCGCCGTGCGTCCCGAGAGCCTGAACAACTACTTCAATCTGCCGGTGACGTTTGTGGTTCCGGTGGGAGTGGTCGCATCGCTTGGCGGCATCTGGTACTTCAATCACAAATACCAGCCGGTAAAAGCATTTCTGTCGTCCTGCGCTTATCTGTTCTTCATGTTGGCGGGGGCTTGCTGGGGTCTCTATCCCACGCTGCTACCGGCCACCACCGGCGTCGAGCGCGATATCACCTTGGCCAGGGCGATCTCCGGACCGCACACCCTCGCGGTCGGGATAGCCTGGTGGAGTTTCGGCATGGTGCTCGCCGTGGGATACGTGGTCTTCGTGTACAGCAAGTTCAGCGGGAAAGTCGATTTGGGCACTGAAGGACATTGAGGCGGCAGATGTATCGGTAGTCTGCTCAGAGTGCAGCAGCTCAATCATCAAGGCGTATCGACCATGGCGCAAGAAGCGGGAAGCGTCGTCGTCGGGATGCGGATACGATGAATCTATCTACATGGCTAACCTGATGCAGCAGACAGCTCACTCGGGAAAAAAGACGGCATCGACCGCTTCGATTGTGCTGGCATTTGCCAGCGTTTATTTTTTCTGGGGCTCGACATACACAGCCATCCGCATCGGCGCCGCGGATATGCCGCCGTTCCTGCTGGCCGGGACGCGATTTCTGATTGCGGGCGCGATTCTTCTGGGTTGGTGCCGCTGGCGCGGGCTCCGCCTGCTGTGGCCACGAAGAGAGATGTTGATGCTGATTGCGGTGGGATTGCTGCTGCTGGCCGGCGGCAACGTGGGACTGGTCTATGGGGAGAGATACGTTCCCAGCGGCATGTCCTCTCTGATCTGGGCCGTCACGCCACTCTACATTGCGTTGATTGAGATGGCGCTGCCCGGCGGAGAGCCGCTGTCGGCGCGAGGTTGGCTGGGATTGATGCTCGGGTTCGCTGGGATGGCAGCGCTGCTATGGCCCACCATGCATAACGGCGTGGGCGGTGATACCGCATTTCTGGTCTCGATCGGCATTCTGTTTGTCGGAGCGCTTTTGTGGGCCGTAGGCAGTATTGTCTCCAGGCGGGCTAAGCTCAAGGTGAATACGCTGGTGGCCGCGTCGTGGCAGATGCTGGCCGCAGGAGTCTTCAGCGTCGCACTTGGCACAGCGCTCGGCCAATGGCAGCAATTTCATTTGACTCCCAGCGCGGTCGGGTCGCTGGCATGGCTCATTACCGGAGGCTCGCTGCTCGGCTACACGGCATACATCTATCTCTTAGAGCACGTACCGGTGAGCAAGGTCGCCTCAAATACTTATGTGAACCCCGTAGTTGCGGTGCTGCTGGGGATTCTGCTGCTTCACGAACGGCCGGGACCGACGGAGTTTGTGGGGATGGCGAGCATCGTGATAGCGGTGTTTCTGCTGACTACGGCAAAGGTAAAGGTCAAAAGCAATCCGGCGCGTGCCGAGGTCATTGAATAAGAAACAACCCCGCCAATTGACCGGATTCCAATGTTCTCTGGACGTCAGAATCCGGAAGACGGTTTCTTGTCGAACGCCGTTGCGGGCACGAGCGCGGTCGGCGTGTCGCCGTCGAGCGTGACAGAGCTGTGCTCGAAGGTTTGCAATGCGTCATCGTCAGCGGCCAGCGTCAACCAGCAAACCGCGCCCTTCTTGAGAATGGTGCATGCGGTTTCCACGGTTCGCTTGATTTCAGGGTGGCCGATGACACTGCCCGTGGCGCGTTCGATCCAAATGTTATGGCTGCCCAGGGAATAAGCACCGTAAGTCGGGCCCGAGATGTCGAAGTTCTTGCTGAGGCCTTCCGATGCGCCCGCGGCCACGCTGGGAAGGTCCTTCTCAGTCATCTGCTGGCCGAAACAGTCAAAGGGCAACGCAACAACCGCGACCACAGATGGAGGCGCACCATGGTGAGCGGTCAGCACCATCTGCGCGCACGCCATGCCCTTCTTTGCATCCTCGGTGGATGCGCTGCCAGCAGCCTGCTGTTGTGCGGCTTGCGTGGATGGTGTCGCCTCTGCCACTTCCCAGTCGGCCGGCAAGCTGTAAGTAAAGCCAATCTCGCTTGAATGCGTTTGAGGCGCAGGTGTGGAGGCGGGCGTTTGGGCAAGCAGCGGCGTGCTCAGAAGAATCAGCAGCGCGGGGAGAGAGCGAACGGTCATGATGGCCGCAAGTCTAGCACAGCGGATGTTGTCGCCGGGCCGGCATCGAGAAGGCAATTCTCTAGTGCACCAACAATCCCCAAAGCACAGAGGCTAACCCGCCGATTGAAGAGACTATGCCCAGGTACCAATAGACACGGCTACGGGTAAGCAGGGTGACAGAGCTGACGACCAAGCCAATCTCCAGCAGCGCCTCGCCCAGGTCATAGAACTTGGCCTGGCGCTCGGCGTCCCTCACTT
>JBAWCO010000202.1:0-5127 GCA_049590315.1 Occallatibacter sp.
CCGTAGAGGTGTCAGTTGACTCCTTCAGTAAAGGAGTCGCGCCTGACTCTGCTCCCATTCTGCCCAGAGCAGGAAAGGGCAGCAGACACCGGCAAGCCTCCCTATCCCTCCCCTCTGTCCAGTCCCGGAGTAAACTTCCAGCATGACTCCCACAAGAGAATTGCTCAATCTACGCTCTGAGAGTGTGTCCGCGTGGTTCTGTAGCGTTTGTGAGCGGATGTTTGAGACTCAAACCACTACCACGCCAGACGACACTCCGAGCGAAGACGTTCAGAAGGCGTTCCGCCAGCACAGTTTCGAAGACGGTGTTCGCCCCAATGCTTAGAGAGTGGCGAGTGAGTTAAACGACGAGGACGGCGTGGAGCCTGCGTTGGCCCCGCCATCCTCAGTGTGGAGCTGTAGCGCCGTCTACTTGGCCCTTGGTGGTAGAGTCACACTGGCGCTAACGTACTGGTACAGCGCCTCCCGCGATATTCCATACTCTCTGGCCAGAACAGCTTTGGACACGTCTCCCGCCGTTGCGCGGTTGACCAGTTCTCTCGCCTTGGCTGGATTCAACTTGGACTTGCCACCCCGATACTTGCCTTCCGCTTTCGCCAGGGCGATTCCTTCCCGTTGCCGTTCGAGAATCGTCTCCCGCTCGAACTCTGCTACAGCTCCCATGATATTGAGCATCAACTTGGCAGTGCTGTTAGCTTCCCCTACCCCGTCGCTCCGGGCCTAATCACCACCACCGCCAACTTTGCTCAACCCGCGACATCCTCTCCATGCTCTCGTTGGTAAGTCTCCCGAGGGCCGCGACCCATGCCGTGTCGCTCCAATGAACATTTTCAAGCTGGAGCTGGGTGAGGCCGCGGTCTTCCGCAATGTCGGCGGCCGCGTGAATCCTCCCCTGCACATTCTTAAATACCGAAACCCTTCTCAACGAACGTTCTAAGATTGAGTCATGAAACTGAGACCGAAAATATTGAACGTGCAGACCATCTTCGTGATCGGATTAGCGGCTCTTGCGACAATGGATGTGTCCGCTCAAGAAGCGCCCGCGGTTACCGTGACGCCATCGACTATGCCAAAGCTTGGCACGGTGGACGCTCGGTTTGTCTCTTATAACGTCGAGATGGTTGAGGTGACAGGAGGCCGGTTCTGGAAGCCTTACAAATCGGCGGGCGATGAGGAGACCGCATCGAACCTGGCTGCGACACCGGACGCGAGTCAACTGGTTGGGGGAAGCTCAAGTCTCTATCAGTACAGGCCACCGATCAATCTCGCCAATCCCAAGCTCAGAAAGTTAGCAGAAGCACTTGGTCCATCTTATGTGCGTGTGAGCGGAACATGGCAGAACAGCACCTATTTCCAGGATGACGACAGTCGCGCTTTGACCGAACCTCCAAAAGGATTCAAAGGCATTCTCACCCGGGCGGAATGGAAGGGGGTAGTCGATTTTGCTCGTGTCGTCGGTGACGACATCGTCACATCGTTCGCCATCAGCGCTGGAACGAGGGACGCAGATGGTGTATGGACTCCTGAGCAGGCTGAGGCCTTCATCGACTACACCAAGAGTATTGGCGGCAGCATCGCCATGACAGAGTTTATGAATGAGCCAACCTTTCCCGGGCCGGGCGGCGCTCCGGCCGGGTACGATGCCGCGGCTTTCGCAAGAGATGCGACGATCTTCAAAGCTTTTCTTAGGAAGGAATCGCCGCGAACAATTTACCTTGGCCCAGGTGGCGTAGGGGAGGGTGTTTCGCTCGCTGGCCCCAACGTGAAGATCAAGCTGCTTGGTACGGATGAATTGATGCATGCGAGCGGGCCAATTTTCGACGGGTTCTCCTATCACTTCTATGGCGCGGTTTCGAAACGCTGTCTGGGCAATATGACCGTAGACAAAGGGCTCACAGCAGAATGGCTCGATCGTACGAATATTGCCGAAGAGTTTTATTCTGCGTTGCGAGACAAGTACATGCCCGGCAAGCCAATGTGGCTTTCCGAAACCGCTGAGGCTGCGTGCGGCGGAGACCGGCTTGCGGGCCAGTTTGTTGACACCTTCCGGTATCTGAATCAGCTCGGCAGGCTCGCGCAAAAGGGTGTGCAGGCAGTCATGCACAACACGCTGGCATCCAGCGACTATGGCTTGCTCAATGAAGACACGCTCGAGCCCAGACCGGACTACTGGGCAGCTCTCCTCTGGAAGCGCACCATGGGTAATGTCGTGCTCGATCCAGGGGACACGAAGGATCAGCGTCTCCGGATCTATGCGCAATGCTCAAAATCGGGAAAAGGCGGGGTTGCTCTTGTGGTATTGAACACCGACACGCAAAATGATCGTGCGCTCATACTGCCGTCGGACGCTGAAGAACTAACGCTTACAGCGCCCGAGTTGACTAGTACCAAGCTGATCTTGAACGGCACCACACTCGAGGCAGGGTTAGACGGGTCAATTGGGGACTTCAAGGGAAAGGAAGTCAAGATGGGCGCAATTCGGCTGGCGCCTTCCAGTATCACTTTTCTGACGCTACCGTCTTCTCATAACAAGGCCTGCATGTAGGGCCTTTCAACGGACCGCAGTGGGAGATTCGAGCTTGCATAGATCTGAGCGTCTCTACTATTCAGATTCATTTGCCAGGACATTCGTTGGAACCGTAGCCGACGTCCGCGAACTTGCGGGCAGCGATAGAGAGCCGATCTGGCAGCTGTCGCTGAACCGTACTGCCTTCTACCCGACGAGCGGCGGACAACCTTTCGATACAGGCCAACTGAGTGCGACTTCGCAGGACGGAATAGCGCTGAACGTTCCCGTGGAACAGGTGGAGGAGGACGACGAAGGCGCGGTGTGGCATTTCGTGCGCAAACCGCTTGCTGTGGGGACTCGCGTCGAAGGGCAAATAGATTGGGAGCGGAGGTTCGATCACATGCAGCAGCACACGGGACAACATTTGCTGTCTGCAGTTTTCTGGCGGGAGCTTCAGGCACCAACGATCTCTTTCCATTTAGGAGAAAGCACTTCGACGATTGACTTGGTCGGCGGGCCACTGGCGCATCAAAGTCTCGAACGAGTGGAACAGATTGCCAACGAGATCATTGGCGAAGACCGCCCGGTTACAACGCGCTTCGTGCCCCGCGAAGAGGCCGAGGCGATGCTGACGGCTGGCCGGCTTCGCAAGCTACCCGATAGGCAAGGCACGATTCGTCTGATCGAAATTGCAGACTGCGACGACAACGCCTGCGGGGGAACCCACGCTCGCTCCACGGGGCAAATTGGCGGGCTACTGATACGAACAGTAGAGAGAATGAGCAGGGGCGTGCGCGTCGAGTTCGTCTGTGGATCGCGAGCGGTTCGAACTGCTCACGCCGATTTCGTCATCCTGAGCAAGACTTCGGCGCTGCTTTCAACAGGGGCCAAAGAACTCGCGGCAACCGTGGAGCGAACGCTGATCGAGGTGAAGGCGAGCGCGAAGGAGCGCCAAAAGTTGCGCGAGGAACTCGCAATGTTTCAGGCCGCAAAGCTGTCCATGGAAGTGCCAATCGAAAGCGGACTGCGGCTGGTCGTACGTCAATGGAGAGATCGGGACCGCGACTATGTAAAGTTGCTGGCCTCGAGGACGGCAGCAGCGGCCCCTCGAACTGCCGTAATTTTCTGCGCCACCGAAGCTGATCCAATACGTGTGTTTGTTGCCCGCAGTGCGGACCTGAATTTCAACTGCGCGCGGATTCTGCGCGATGCATTGGACCTCTTGGGACTGCGAGGCGGAGGTTCAAGTGATCTAGCCCAGGGAGAAGTTCCGGCTGAGCAGGAAACAGCTCTGCGAGCTTCCCTAAGTGACGCGATTCGCAGAGCCATTGCAGAGGACGCATAAAGATCAATAAGGGCGAAACTGCTCCGGGATAGCTATACTCTGCCCAATCATCCGAACAAACACAGTCGTCGCACATTTCTCCATTGAAGTCTGAGCGCCAGTAATAAGGTATCTCGTGACAGACTCAGAGCGAGAAGACTGGTCAGGCGTCTATCAGGACCGATCGTGATTTACCACGACGCTTCCAGAAACAGAAGACTCCTGCACTCTTTTACTCCGCGACAATATATATCCATCGACCAATCTGTAGAATCCTGTTCGTTATTTGAGCAAAGAACTTGAACCCAGGGGATCCTTGTGTTCCGTTACAGTATCTATAATCGAAAAGTGGCTGGGGAGTATATTCGCCAATTCAGAAGAGTTTTTCCGCCAACCTACACAGGAGGAGCATGCCTGAGTATGCGAAATGGTTTTCTGGCTTTGGACATCGCGTGTTTGCGCGCCCGGGGATGACTGCGGTTTACTTACGAATCGTTATTCTGGGGTTCTCCGTTGGACCTCTGCTTGCCGCTGCAACACACCCGCGGGTGCTGGTTTACACACGTAACTACACCGGCGATGGCAAAGGATATGTACACGACAACATCGCGTCGAGCGTGCAGGCTATCAAGAAAATGGGCGGTGAAAAGGGATTTGCGGTTGACGTCTCAGAGGATCCGGCAACCTTCACCCAGGACAATCTAAAGCAATACTCCGCAATCATTTTTTCAAACAGCAACAACCAGGCATTCTCAAGCGACGCACAGCGGGAGGCCTTCCGCAAATACATCGAGTCCGGCGGAGGCTTTGTCGGCATTCATTCCGCGTCTGGTTCCGAGCGCGATTGGCCCTACTTCTGGTCGGTACTTGGCGGCAAGTTTGCAGCCCACCCAAAGATGCAGACCTTCACTGTTCAGGTTGCCGATCCGCTCTTCGCTGCGGTCAAGAATCTCCCGGCACATTTTGAATGGACCGACGAATGCTATTTCATCGATCACCTGAATTCCGATATACACCCGGTGCTAGTCACCGATCGTTCCAAGCTAAGTGCGCTGGAGCAGATGAAGATCGATGTTGCGAGTTTCCCTAATCCGCTACCGCTGGCTTGGTATCACCAGTTTGATGGAGGCCGTGAGTTCTATCTTGCTCTTGGGCATAACAAAGAAGACTATTCGAATCCGATCCTCTACAGAATCATCGAGAACGGCATTCTTTGGGCAATCGGGCCGGCTCGCTGAAGATACTTTGCCGAATTTTGCCTGGAAATCCCAACATTTATTTCATGGTATTTGGC
>JBAWCO010000203.1:0-6015 GCA_049590315.1 Occallatibacter sp.
GAGCTGATCTCGCTCAAGCATCGCCGGAAAGTAGCCCCTCGTGAGCCAGAAATCCGATTCGGACTCGGGATCCCATGTGAACAATACCACCTTCTTCCGAGCGACGCGCTGCATCTCGATCAGCCCGGCTTCGACGTCATCCCAGTGATGGATAGTGAGGCTGGCTAAGGTTCCATCGAAGCTCCTGTCTTCCAGCGGCAATTGTTCAGCAGTCCCGCGAATACAAAGCGCGGAGCCTCTCGACCTCTGGTCGATCATTTCTTGTGAAGGTTCTACGGCGAGGGTGCACGCGGGCGGCTCATAAGAGCCTGTACCTGCGCCCACGTTTAAGACGGTTGCGCAGGACGAAAGTGCCTTTTCAATCTGATCTAAGATCTGCGGATCGGCTTTTCGGCGGAGAGAATAGTCGACTCCAATCTTGTCATAGACCGGCACGGAAGATCGATTTTGGCCTTGAAGCTTGCGCATCTCCCTCCTATAAATGCGTAGTCGCCCGCGCCAGGTAGTAGGTACCCTCGAACGTCGGCATATGCTTGCGCTCCCGTTTGGGACGTCATGTCCAATCCCCTGATGCGGAGATGTTGCACCAAATCAAGAAGCCCGGCGCCACGTGTCTCGCTCACAATAATTCTGTTCGGGCGAAGGGTTCCGGGGGGCTTACTGTTCGGTAGGTTAGCATGTAGGGACTCGATTTAATGAGCACTTCTTTATGGATTTCCGCGGAGACGCAGGAATTATGATTGGGGTGTGGCTGGTACGAAGATGAAAAGGCGCATTACCGCGGCAGAGCGCCGCCGGAGAATTGTCGATGCAGCGATCGAGTGGTTTGCCAAGGATGGTTATGACAGAGCTTCAGTTGATCAGATTGCTGTCAGCGCCGGCGTCACCAAGCCCGTCGTGTATGACCACTTCGAATCGAAGGAAGCGATCTTTGTTTCCGCTTTAGAGATTATTCGGGATACGCTGCTCGCAATGGGAGCGGAGGTTGCGCGCAGCACGAGTGATCCTAAAAAGCGCCTCAAGATGACTTTAAGCACTTTCTTCGACTTTATCGAGGAGAAGCCGTTAAGCGCACGGGTTCTAATTCTGGGATCTAAAGGCCCTCCGTCCATCGAAGCAGCATGCAAGCGTGTTCAAGCCCAAGCCACCGAAGGAATTGCCCGCCTAATCAAGGCAGGTCAAAGTTCGCCGCGCTCGCGCAAGGTGGAGGGTCGCACTCTCCTGTTGACCGCAGAATTCGTCAAGAAGGGCATGCATGGGCTTGCAGAGTGGTGGCTCGATCATCCCGAGGTACAACGGAAGGAAGTCGAATCAGTTCTGCTCGACGTTCTTAGGAACGGTATTGGACTTCATTAGGGCGGTGACTCTGAGACAACGCGCCGAGCCCCGTACTTTGGGACTGAATCACCGTCTCACAGAGGCTACGAAAACACAAAGCGCGAAAAGGATTGCATTAATCACGATCGCCTTACGCTCGTTAATGCGGTAATGAGTAACCGCCGCTCCCACCATAATGATCGCTAAACCAATCGCGGCCAAAGGTGTTAGAAACCGATCTATCGAGAGTGCAACTGGCAGGATCAATCCCGCCGCCCCAAGAATCTCGCAAACTGCGATGAACCTGACGAAACCGAGTGGCAGTGCTGCAGCTCCGGTCTGACCAGTTGCGGCCATTCTCTCTCTGGACATGATTGACTTCGCAAAACCTGAACCAGCAAAAATCAGGGCAAGCACGGCCTGGGCGGCCCATAAATAGACCTCCATGGACGACCTCCATTTGAATTGTAACCTACTGTATGGTAGGTTATAGACGTTTCGTGATCCCATCTCTAAATTAAATCTACAAATTCAATCCATGCTGCCCAAACCGGCAAAGCCTCGGGAGAAATGTCGGGAATTGTCGGGCAACTCCGTTTCGCGCAAACTCTTGCCTTGCGCCAGTGTTCAATTAGAACGAGAGCGCTTCAATACGAAAATGTGCGATTCAAAAAGATGGGGCTTGCTTACAGCGCTTTCAACCCCTATTGGCCTCTTACTTTCTGTTCAAACAAGAAGGAGAATTCATGAGACGACCGACCGCTTTGCTGCTTGGCGGATTGACATCATTCCCGTTTGCATGTTGCGCCCAGCAAACGTCCTCCGCTGCCCCCGATGCACCGCCCCCTTCGATTAGCAACGTGGCGATTCGCCCACCACTTCGTGCCATTCGATGTGCTGTCGTTTGCCTACTGATCCTAATAGGGCTACCCGACGCGTTTGCAGCGACATTGACAGGCCGGGTTGTCGATGCCCGGACCGGAGAATCAATAACAAATGCTGAGGTCGCGGAACTGGGATCGGAGCTAAAGGTGCGTACCGACGAGAATGGTGGTTTCACGCTAACGGACGTTACCACCGGCGACGTGCACTTGCTGGTAACGTGTATCGGCTACGGTCGCATCACTCAGACCGTTCATCTGACTGCTGAGACCTCAGCGCCAACGGTGGTCGCGCTCTACCCCGAAGCATCAACTCCCACAGAGACCGTAACTGTCACAGCCCCAGTTTTCGATACGCCACTTGATGCCACCAATCCGTCATCGGAAGAGACGCTGTCCAAGCAGGAGATACAGGCCCTCTCGCTGGTGCTTCTTGGAGATCCAATGCGAGCTGCACAGGCACTGCCTGGCGTCACCTCGAACAACGATTTTGACAGTGAGTTTTCAGTCCGAGGGGCTGGCCCGGATCAGATAGGCGTATATATCGATGGAATTGATACGCACGACTTCTTTGATGCATTCAGCTTCAGCTCCGGGGGAGTCAGCGGCACTGCGAATCTGACTCTGCCGATCGTTAATGCGGACATGGTGTCGGATATGTCTCTCCTGAAAGGCGCCTATCCATCAAACTACGGCGACAGCACAGCGGCGATCTTCGACATGGACACTCGTGAAGGCGATTTCAACAAATTCTCCGGTCGACTTATGTACGGACTTTTGGGTTCGTCGGCCATCGTGGACGGCCCATTCGCCAATCACCGTGGATCCTGGATTCTTTCTGGCGATACCAGCCACCTTAGCGATTTGACAAGAGTCATAGGAAACATCGAAAGCTATAACAGGAACGGCCCCGGCACTGCGTCACCACAGAATAATCTGAAGTTCAACTTCAATAATTTCCAAAACAAAGAGGTGTATAAGATTTCAGATCGTCAACATATTGGCATCTCCGCAATTTATGGAAATTTCACTCTGGACCAGAACCTGACCACTGCCTCAAAAAATCCCCCAAACGACCTGGACACTCTCAATTCGCAACATCTGCTCGCAGATGCTTTTTGGACTTATGCTCCAAGTGCAAACTTTCTGGCTCAAGCGAAAATCTACACACAGGCAAACCAATCCAACGACAAGAACTTGTATGGCGGGCCTTTGGACCGTAATGGCACAACGGAGACCGGTGGCCGAGCCGATATGAGCTATCAGTTCTTGCCATCGCAGGAGTTTGAAAGCGGCGTGTATATTTCGAATCTGGAAGGGCATCAGACATCGAACTCCTTTCAGGCGTCTCAGCCAACGGTTCCATCCAGCGTCTTGGTGAATTATGGTCATAGTGCGGCTGAGCAGAGCTTTTATCTTCAGGACACGTGGCGCGCAAAACACTTCTTACTCACCGGCGGCGGCAGGATCGAGCACAGCGGCCTCACCGAACAGACCATAGCGTTGCCGCAAGGCGCTCTAACCTATCATTTGGGCGAGAGCTGGACGTTCCGCGCCGGTGCCAGTTCCGATGCTCAGTTTCCGACACTGGACGAAGAATACGGATATTACAGCAATCAAAGTCTGCGTGCGGAGATCTCCAACAGTTACAACCTGAGCGTGGAGCGGATGCTGGGCCGTTACGCTCGCATTCTGACAGAGGTCTACGATCGAGAGGATAGAAACCAGATATTCAGTCTGAATGGTCCGCAGCTTGTCAATGGTCAGGCTGAGTTGATCGAGAACCCCTATGAGAATTCGGTCCACGGGCACGCCCGAGGCGCCGAGATCACCCTACAGCGGCGCAGTGCCAATAGGCTTACGGGATGGGTGTCTTACGCATATTCGGAGACCATGTATCACGACCCGCGGGATCAGCTTCAATTTATCAGCGATTACGACCAGCGCCATACGGTAAACCTCTTTGCCAGCTACAGACTGAAACCAACCTTGGCCATAAGCACTCAATATCGCTACGGCAGCGGAATGCCTGTTCCCGGGTTTGTAGAGGTTGCGCCCGGTGGTGCCCCAACATTAGAGGCGCAGCGCGATCAGGCGAGACTGCCCGCGTACAGCAGACTCGATCTCCGAGGGAACAAAGCCTGGTCATTTGACAGGTTCAGGCTGACTCTTGCCGGGGAACTTCTTAACGTCACCGACCACGCCAACTACTTTTTCCTTGGGGAGGATCCGATGCGGATTCAGAGTGCTACTGACTTTGCTGCTCAAGAAAAGAAGTCAGCGCCAATCCTCCCTGCAGTATCACTTTCTGTTGAGTTTTGACCAAGGTGGGGTAGCAGCAGAGCAATCACGCGCCTGAATAATGGCGACCAGTATCGCATATAGAAAAGAGAAAACTCAAACGTTACGCAGAACTCGACTGGTTGCAAGCGGCGAGATTTCGTCTGAGGATCGCTTGCTGGCTCGCGAACAGGTGGCGCAAGTGTGGAGGACTGAAGTCGAACACCTGGGTGACAGGCAGCGAACAGTCTTCCTTATGCGCTATGTGGAAGAACTGGAGAACCAAGAGATTGCGCAAGCTACAGTTATTAGAGAAGGTGCAGTAAGGCGCATCTCTCGCGAGCACTCCAAATGGTGCGCGCGCAACTGAAGATAAAACCGTGAGCGCCGACAAGCTCCTATGCGATGTATGTGAACCGCTCACCGCGATTCGCCCCTTGCGGTTGATCACAGTCAGAGGTCTGAAAGATTCAGACTTCACTCGCTGCGTGTTGCGGCTCCTGCTCGGGCGTAGAGACTTTAAACGGCAGAGTAATGGTCACATACAAGCCGCCGTCTTCTCGATTTTGTGCGCCAATTGTTCCTCCATGAAGACGGATGGCCTCAGCCGCGATAGCCAGACCTAACCCTGTTCCTCCGCTGCTGCTTTCGCGCCCTGGAGCGGTGCGGAAGAACGGAAGAAAGATATCCGTTAACATGGATTCCGGTACTCCGGGGCCGCGGTCGAGAATCTCCACGATAACGCGTTTAAGGTCATGATCGACCCTGCAGTTGAATAGGATCTCAGTCCCCACGGGAGCATAACGGATCGCGTTGCGAAGCACATTGTCAATTGCGCGGCGCAAAAGCTGAGGATAGGCGAGCAGAGTTATGTCCCGCCGCGAGCCAGAGATTCGGCAATTAGCTTGGCCAGCTTCGAAACTCGCGTCCTCGATGATGCTGTCACACAATGATCGCGTCGAGACCGCCGTCAGGGTCTCTGCTGGCCGCGATCCCGCTTCCAGTCCAGCCAAAAGCAGCAATTGCTGCACAAGATTGCTAAGCTTGTCTGTCTCGCGCTCGATCCGATCCAGCTCTCCCAAATTCTTTTCTATGGACTTCCGGCGCAACAGGGCGAGCGCCAGATGCAGGCGCGTGAGCGGCGCGCCTAGCTCGTGAGAAACATCGGCGACAAACCGTCGCTGTGCAGTCATCAGTGATTGAATTTGCGCGGCCATCGTGTCGAAGTCACGCGCCAGATCCCCCAGCTCGTCTCTACGTTTGGTTTCACGCGGTGTGGCGCGGGCGCTCAGATCTCCGCATGCTAGCCTTTGCGCAGCGGTTCTTAGCCTCGTCACAGGCCGTGTTATGTAAAGCGCGAGAACCATGCAAATTAGTGCCGCTGGCAGCATTGCCACCGTCACATTGAACCAGAAGCGAAACCTCTGCAGCCTGTTCCGCGGCTGATAAAAAGTAAAAACAGCGGCATAGTTCCTGCCAGTCGAGCTTCGGATCGGACAAGCAAACTCTAACCAAAGCCCCGCGCGAACGACCTCCG
>JBAWCO010000204.1:0-2408 GCA_049590315.1 Occallatibacter sp.
GCTTATCATTGCGCGTTCTTTTTGTTTGGACGCCTCGTTCTAAGCGCGGATCGATCATGGTCATTGTTCTTTCGGTTGTTTTAGGCTTGCTTGCAGTTCTTGTCGGTTCTGGCTACATCAAGCTATGAAAAGGACCGTGGCGTCGCGAACTAGATCGCGCAAGGCCGTTCAAGCTGGCCGAGAAGGCGATGAAGAGGGCCTGATTTAGTGGTACGACGCGATGATGTTTGTACGATGCTCGATGACTTTTGTAGCCCCAAATAACGGGACGCTTCAATACGTGAAGTACAATCCACTAAATCCGTGTAGCAATGCGAATCCTGCGAATCTGGATTACTCACAAAACCTTTTCAAAGGCGGAACGCAGAACTCGCAGCAGCACATTCTTCAGAACCATACTCCGGGAGGAAAGGGGCCGTCTTTCTACGCCGGCGATTGGGGCAGGTGGCCCACTCAATAGAGGAATCGAAGCTGTGCCCCGTTCATCGCGGCTTTTGGCGATGAGCGGGCGGGTGGCCGGCATCTGACCAATAAATCTGGGTAGCCCATGTCTGGCTTTTCAGACATGCAGCTCCACCTGGGCGCAGAACTTCTCTTACGATGCCTTCGGCAACATTACTAAGTCCGTCCCCCTCGGCGCAACGGGCACCGCATACGCGGCCGGCTACAGCAATATCACCAATCAAGTAAATAGCGGCCTCTCGCCCGCCCCTACCTACGACGCAAACGGCAACCAGACATCAAGCACCCCGGCCACGCTTACGTGGAATGCGCTCAACCAGCCCATCAGCGTGAACTCGACCACGGCCACCTACGACGCGCTGGGCCGCATGGTCGAGAAGGTCCTGAGCGGGACTGCCACGCAGTTTGTCTACCGCCCATCTGGCGACATGCTGGCCGTTTACAGCGGAAGCTTGAGCAAGGGAACGATTCCGCTTCCCGGCGGCTCCACGGCGGTCTACAATGCGAGTGGATTGAACTACATTCGCCACAAAGACTGTCTCGGATCGAGCCGCTTGGCCACGACTTGGAGTCATACTGTCTATTCGAAGGAAGCTTACGCTCCCTTTGGCGAGACCTACAACGAGGCCGGTACACCCGACCGCTCCTTCACCGGTCAGGACCAGAATGTTGCCACCGGCTCCGGCGGCTCAGGCGTCTACGACTTCCTCTTCCGCAAGTACGATCCGGCGGCGGGACGGTGGCTCAGCCCGGACCCTTACGGGTGGAATGCTGTGAACGGGACCGATCCGCAATCGCTGAACCGGTATGCCTATGTGGACAACGATCCGATGGGATATACAGATCCAGCAGGATTGCAAAAGATTCCCTGTCCAGGGAGTCTTCCATCCGTAGACAACAATGGGGTGCTGATTGTCAATGGGTGTGACGATGGAACGATGCCAGGACCTGGGTACGGTGCAATCATGTTTTATAACGGTGGCTCGCCGCTGTCGCCGTCCAGTTACGACTTTACCCCTGTTCCTACTATTTCGCCCATGCCAATCATGCCGTGGGCTGGGCTTCAAACTACGAAACCAAAGGGCCCCTGGACCTACGGGACCCCTGGACCTACGGGAATTGGTGCGGACCGGGTGGGTCTGGCCAGCCTGTAGACACACTTGACACGGCTTGCATGCTACACGATTACTGTTACTTCAGTGCGGGTAACTTATCGGGCTTGAACAACCTTCTACCATCTGCGAATCCGGCTGCTCTGCAGCAATGCAATCAGGCGCTCTGCGACAGGGCCGAGGCGGTAATTTCATCAAGCACATCTGGCGCCCAGGAAGAAAAGGCCGCCAGTGACGTGATCCTCTTCTTCGGCAAAATTGTAGACAGGAGTTATCAATGCACGTCGCAATAGTACCATTCAGAGTTCGTGCGGCACGCACGATGTGCCTTACTGCGGCCATATTCTATCTTGCAGTTTGTGCATTTTACCTGGGCATGCTGTTCCTTCTTGGTGAGTCGAATAGGCCGCAGGATAATTTCGCTGTGCTTTGCCGTATCCTGATGTTCCCCCTTTTCCTGATTTCGCTAGCATCTCTACGTTGGGCATGTGTTTTGCTTTGGGCTAATTCCATTCTAATTTTGATAATTGGAGTCGCCGCGAGTTGGCCGACTCCGAATGTGAGCCTATTTAACAGCGGCGAATGGTGGTTGCAAATTGCTGCGACATGTTTGGTCACTGGTGCATATCTGTTACTTTCCAAAGGCCGCGGGAGCTCCGATGCTAATTCTAAGAACCCAACCCTCATTAGTCTAATGCGGGGGAACCACTTGCCGAGTTCATGAGTGTTAGTCAGCCGTGTGTCCCACCCTTCGAACTCGCACAGGCAGGTGGCCCACTCAATAGAGGAATCGAAGCTGTGCCCCGTTCATCGCGGCTTTTGGCGATGAGCGGG
>JBAWCO010000205.1:0-2882 GCA_049590315.1 Occallatibacter sp.
GGCTTCGAGGTTCACGCTGAATCTTCTCTTGTAGAAGCGTAATGGCGTACAAAAGTTGCTCGGGACGTGGCGGACATCCTGGAACATAAATGTCCACAGGAATCACTTGATTCACTCCCTGCACCAATGCATAGTTGTTGAAAACCCCGCCAGAGGTAGCACAAGCGCCCATCGAAATCACCCACTTGGGCTCAGGCATCTGGTCGTAGAGCCGGCGAATCACAGGCGCCATCTTCTGCGAGACGCGCCCGGCAACGATCATCAGGTCCGACTGCCGCGGCGAAGGCCTGAAAACCTCGGCTCCAAAGCGCGCAATATCGAACCGCGATGCCCCCATCGACATCATTTCGATGGCGCAGCACGCCAGGCCGAACGTCATCGGCCACACTGAGCTCTTGCGCACCCAGTTCACTGCGAAATCCAGCGTGGTCATGAACACGCCTTCAGGCTGTTCGTAGTTGTAGCTCACTTCCTGGATCTTCGCGCGATTCTTCGCGCTGCTCTCCAGAGAGCCGAAAAGATAGTGGTCGCGCTCCGCCGTAACCGCCATATTTCTAATATACCTCCAGTTCCGTCAAGAGCATATGGTCACATTTGCTCGCTTGCTCATCATTGTTGGGAAATGCTCTTCCACCTGGATTTCTAGATTCCTCGCCATCGCGCATGGTTTCACACTAATCCCGCAAAGCCTTATGAAAAACTTCCGCTCCCATGCGCTATCCTTCAATGTTCACGAAAAACTGCTGTGAAACGCTCTCAAATCCTGAGCCTGCACGCGCCGGCTGACACCGTTGTGGAGTCGCCGGCCAGCCGTGAGCAGTTGCCGATTTCAAAAGAATCGATCGCTGATCACCTCAACCTCAAACCTGTTCCTCGTTCGCGTCCAGATGCGAACGTCTTTGTCGGAGCGGAAACACAATGCGTAGTCGTACCATCAAGACCCTGATCCTGCCTTTCTTACTTGGATTCCCAGCCTTAACCCTGGCGCAATCCTCGCCCGCCGCTTCAGCACTAGCCCCGGCCATACAAGCCCCTGTCTCTCAAGCCCAGATCGCCGCGCTCCAGCAAGCCGTCCAGAACGCCCAGTCCGCCGGTGACAACGCCTGGATGCTTGTCTCCGCCGCCCTTGTGCTCTTCATGACCGGTCCTGGCCTGGCTCTCTTCTACGGCGGTCTGGTGCGCAGAAAAAACATCCTCGGCACCATGATGCAAAGCTTCGCCATGATGAGCCTCATCACCATCCTCTGGGCCATCGCGGGTTACTCGCTCGCCTTCGGCCACGGCAACGCCTTCATCGGTGGATTCGAGCATTTCTTTTTGCGCGGCGTCGGCCTCACTCCCAACACCGACTACGCCGCCACCATCCCTGAGCAGACCTACATGGTCTACCAGCTCATGTTCGCCATCATCACCCCGGCCCTCATCACCGGCGCCTTCGCTGAGCGCATGAAGTTCAGCGCCATGGCCGTCTTCCTCTCCTTATGGTCGCTCTTCGTCTACAGCCCCATGGCCCACATGGTCTGGGGCATCGGCGGATTCCTCAACTCCACCGGCGGCCATTTCCCCTCGCTCGACTTCGCCGGCGGCACCGTCGTCCACATCACCTCCGGCGTCTCCGCCCTCGTCACCTGCATCTACCTCGGCAAGCGCGTTGGCTATCCGCAAACCCCGATGCCGCCCCACTCCATGGTCCTCAGCTTCATCGGCGCATGCATGCTCTGGGTCGGCTGGTTCGGCTTCAACGCCGGCTCTGCCCTGGCCGCCAGCCCTCTCGCTACTTCCGCCTTCGTCAATACCCATTTCGCGGCCGCCGCCGCTGCCCTCGGGTGGACCGTCGCTGAGTGGATTCACAACGGCAAGCCAACCGCCCTCGGCGCAATCTCCGGAGCCGTCGCCGGACTAGTCGCCATCACCCCCGCCTCCGGCTTCGTCCAGCCATTCTCCGCGCTGGCCATCGGCCTCATCGCCGGCCTCTTCTGTCCCTTCATGGTCTTTGAAGTCAAAACCCGTCTCGGCTACGACGACTCCCTCGACGCTTTCGGCGTACATGGAGCCGGAGGCACCATCGGCGCAATCCTAACTGGTATCTTTGCCACCGGCGCCATCAACGCCATCTTCGGCAAGGATGCCACCGGCAGACCCCTCCCCACCGGAGCCGTCGACGGCCACTGGGGCCAGCTCCTCAACCAGTTCGCCGGAGTAGCCATCGCCTGGTGCATCTCCATCATCGGAACTCTTATCCTGCTCTTCATTGTCGATAAGGTCATAGGCTTGCGAGTCTCGCCCGATCACGAAGCCGCCGGCCTCGACCTCTCGCAACACAACGAGGAAGGATACGACTTCAACTCATAAGTAGCTTTCAGCCTTTATCTGTCAGCTTTCAGCTAATTCCGCGGAACTCTCCTTCTGGGGCCACCTCGCCGCTGCCGCAAAAGGTGGGCGACAAAAAACTGAGAGCTGATGGCTGAAAGCTGAAAGCTCACAAAAAACATTCACGCAGGACCCGGCCAATCAGCCCTCTCGCCTGTTACGCTGTCAAACGAGGCATTTTGAACATGCTCAAGATCGAAGCCATTCTCCAACCCTCCAAGCTGGATGCCGTCAAGGATGCGCTGCTGGAAGCAGGCATCGAAGGGATGACCATTCTCGAGGCCCGCGGCCATGGCCGCCAGAAGGGCCACACCGAGTTCTATCGCGGCCGCGAATACACGGTCGACCTTTTGCCGAAAGTAAAGATCGAGATGGTGGTTCACGACGACCTGAAAGAAAAGGCCATCGGGGCTATCGTCGGCGCGGCGCGCACCGGTCGCATCGGCGATGGAAAGATCTTTATCAGCAAAGTCGACGAAGCCATCCGCATCCGCAACGACGAGCGCGGCGAA
>JBAWCO010000206.1:0-14763 GCA_049590315.1 Occallatibacter sp.
CAGGTGACGACCACACCATTACAAATGCCAGCGCGACGGAGCCGGCATCGTATTTCGTAGTGAGCGTCGGTCCCCCGGAATAGGCCAGCATAGCGCGAAGATACGAAAATCTCCTTTCCCTTGACAATCGACAAGAGCTAGCGTAATTCTGTTGTCGACTATCGAGAGGAGAGCAATGCCGACGTCGACGGACCTTTTGCAGGGAACTTTGGACTTGCTGATTCTGCAGACGCTTGTGCCGGGGGCGATGCACGGTTGGGGCATCGCTCAACGCATTCAGCAGATTTCAAAAAATGTGCTGCAGATTGGGCAGGGATCGCTTTACCCCGCGTTGCACCGCCTTGAATACAAGGGATGGATCAAGGCGGAGTGGGGGAATTCGGAGAATAACCGGCGGGCAAAATTCTACAGACTCACGGCGACAGGCAAGAAGCAGCTAAAAACAGAGCTGGAGAGCTGGGAGCGGCTTTCGTCGGCGATCGGGCTGGTGCTGGATCCGGAGGCGTCGTCATGATGCGCGAGTGGCTGACCCGCTTGGGGTTTCTGGTAAAGGGCAAGCCAAGGGTAGAAGTGGACGAGGAACTCCTGTTCCACATCGAGCAATCAACGGCTGCGAATATGGCGGCAGGCATGGGCGAAGAGGAAGCGCGCAGGCACGCCCTGATCGAGTTCGGGGGCGTGGGCCGGACGCAGGAGCAGTGCTACGAACAAAGGCCGGGCTGGTGGATGGGCACGGTAGTGCAAGACCTGCGGTATGCGCTGCGTGGCTTCCGGCGCAACCCGATCTTCGCCATCACAGTCATCGCTACACTAGCGCTGGGTATCGGGGCTACTACGGCAATATTCAGCGTGGTGGACCGGATTCTGTTCCGCAGCTTGCCGTATGCGCACGACGACCGGCTGGTGTCGGTAGGGCTGGTAGCGCCCATAATTCCGCAGGAGTTCATGCTCGGCGGTTCCTATTACGAGTGGCGCGACAATCAGAAGGCCTTTGAGGCGTTCACTTCGGAAACTGGAGCGCACGCATGCGATCTTACAGAACGCAATCCTGCGCATCTGAGTTGCGCGAACATTGAGCAGAACTTCCTGCCAACGCTGGGAGTCTCCCCCATACTTGGGCGGAATTTTCTGCCGGAAGAAGACCGGCCGAAAGGCCCCAGTGTCGCTCTAATCTCCTATGGGCTATGGTTGACGCATTACGGTCTTGATCCGGCGATCGTTAACAAGCTGATCGATGTCGATGGCAACCAGGTGCGCGTGATCGGCGTGCTGCCGAAGGACTTCGAGATGCCTGCGTTGGAGCCGGCCGACATTGTGGTTCCACAGGCCCTGGATGAAGCGGAACAGCGCAAGGCAGACCCGGGTAGGGTGATGTTTGCGTTTGCACGTCTGAAGCCAGGACTCACGATCGAGCAGGCGGAAGCAGCTCTGCAGCCCGTCTTCAATTACTCGCTCAACCTGGCTCCGGCGCAGTTCCGCAAGGAAGTTCACCTGCGCGTTCGATCGATTCGCGATCGGCAGATGCATGATGTGCGGCTGGCGGCGTGGGTCCTGCTTGGGGCAGTGTTAGCGGTGCTGTTGATCGCCTGCGCCAACGTGACCAGCCTGCTGATGGCGCGGGCCGCACAGCGGGAATACGAGCTCGCCGTGCGGTCTGTGCTGGGCGCGAGCCGCTGGCGGTTAGTTCGTCAGAGGTTGACGGAAACTTCTCTTCTGTCGATGGCGGGAACCGCAACCGGGCTGGTACTGGCAGAGATCCTTCTGCGCGCGTTTATTGCCATTGCGCCGGCCGGAGTTCCCTTTCTCGAGCACGCACACCTTGACCTGCGTATCGTTCTATTCTCTGTGATTACTTCTGTCGTCTGCGGAGGGTTGTTTGGTGCGTTGCCGGCGCTGCAAAGGCCTCGCGCCGCGGCTATGGCTGCGCGATCGGCGAATTCCGGCACACACGCCTTTACCAGGCGTTGCCTGGTGGTGGGACAAATTGCGATCAGCATGGTGCTGCTCGCGGGTGCGGCTCTTTTGATGCGCAGCTTCAGCAGCTTTGAACGCCAGAATATGGGAATGGAAACTCGCGGTGTGCTGACTATGCACATCGCGCTTCCGCGGTACCGATACACCACTACGCAAAGGCAGATGGAATTTTTTCTTGCCGCCGAAGCTGCGTTGCGACGGTTGCCCGGCGTTTCCGCGGTGGGAATGAGCAATTGGCTTCCCCCGGCAGAGACGCATGAAAGCCAGATCTTCAATATCATTTCCGTCGACGGCAAGCCTCGCCCGACAGGCGGAACGGGAGGGATGGTGACGTGGCGGTGGGTGACACCTGACTATTTCAAGGCACTGAATATTCCCATTCTGCGGGGACTGGGGTTTACCGAGGAGGAACGGAAATCTACTGCGCGTTATCTGGTTGTGAGCAGCTTGCTTGCGGCGCGATTGTTCGGCGACGCGGATCCGATTGGCCACCACGTGCAGCCGGTTCCGAATGGACCCTGGTACACGGTGGTGGGGGTTGCGGCGAACGTAAAGAACGGCGGTCTGAGCGGCGCAGACGAGCCGGAATTCTACCGGCTGAGACGAAGCATCGCGGAGGACTGGACCCCTTGGAACGCAATGGTGTTCAAAACATCGCTCGCGCCTGCGGCGGTCACCCCGTGGGTTCGCGCGCAGATTGCGGAGATAGATCCGACCATCCCCGTGGAGGTCGAGACCCTAAGCGAAAGCGTGAGCAAGCTGGCGGACCGGCCGCGATTTGAGACGGCGCTGTTGAGCTTCTTCGCGCTTTGCGGCCTGCTAATGGCTGTAATCGGACTCTACGGGGTCCTTGCCTTTGTCGCGGCGCAACGGACGCAGGAGATTGGCGTGCGCATGGCTCTGGGCGCGACACGTTTGGATATTCTGCGGCTGATCGCGGGAGAAGGCGTTCGGCTCATTGTGCTAGGCGGAGTATTGGGTACTGGAGCGGCGCTGGTCACGGCTCAACTGCTGAAGAGCCTGTTGTTCAACGTAGGGCCGCGCGATCCGGTCTCCTATGCGGTGGTAGCACTGCTGCTGGTACTGGTTGCGCTGGTCGCAACGCTGATTCCAGCGCGTGCCGCAATGAAGGTTGAACCAGTAGTCGCGTTGCGTTACGAGTAGGATACGCGTCTCAGGGAGTCGGACGGCTTGTGGCCATCATCCTAGCCATTCGTGTGGATTTGCGTGACGACTTCTGGGCGAAGCAGCAGGAGCTCATGGGGTTGGCCTGGAACGCGTTTCAGGGTATACTGAAGATTCGGCAAGCTGCCGGGGTGGCGTGTTTGTGTGCCCTGTTGGCTTCCACGAAGGATCGGCCTTGGGCTGAGTGCAACTCAGAATGGCGCTCGCGGCGGGCAAAATCCAGCAGCAACTTAAGAATTTGGAGTGAAGTCATGGCACAGGTTTGTGATATTTGCGGAAAAGGCCCGCAATTCGGCAACAACATCTCTCACGCGCACAACGTGACGCGTCGTCGCTGGAGCGTGAATCTGCAGGCGGTCAAGGCGCTGGTTAATGGCGCGCCCAAGCGGATCAGAGTCTGCACGAGCTGCATCAAGACCGGCAAAGTCGTCAAAGGATAACCCTCAGGCAGCGCCTCTCACCACAACTGGATTGAACCCTCCGCGACGCCGCTTCCGAGCCGCGTCGCCGTGCGTATGCCCGTTCCTCCATAAGGCCTCTCCTTTCTCTTTCCATTCCTGTTTACAGGGCGTATAGTTTCGTCTTTCCGAGACTTTATTGCGAATGGAGAGCTGTATGCGCGTGTGTCTGGACTTCTTGCGTTTTGACAAATTGGATGTGATCGACCTGAACCGTCGGGCGATAAGATTCCGGCACTTTTCCTGTGCTTTCGCTTTTGCCCTGGTTCTGGGGATCGTGCTGTCAGGAACCTCGCAGATAGCCGCGCAATACAAAGTGAAGGTCCAGGTGGATATGTCCAAGCCTCGCGCCATGTTCTATCCGACGGCGATTGGCACGGCTCCCGACATTTGGGATGGAAACGCCTACACCCCTGCGACGGTTCAGATACTCCAGGACGCTGGATTTACGAACCTGCGTTATCCGGGTAACGGCGGCATAGATGCCCTTTATCACTGGTCTACGGGTGTGGTGACCAACCCCTACACCAACGAAAAGGCCCCCGATTTTGGCGTCGATAAAAAATTCCCCAAAGTTCTGCCGCTGATGGCGCAATTAGGCACGGCGCTCATCACAGTGAATTACGGAAGCAATCTGGATGGAAGCGGCGGAGGTGAGCCAGCGGAAGCGGCGGCCTGGGTAGCTTACGCAAACGGAAAGCCCGATAGCACGCAGGTGATCGGCAAAGACTCCAAGGGCAACGATTGGAAGACGGTAGGTTATTGGGCGAGCTTGCGCGCGGCCTCTCCACTGGCTACAGACGATGGCTTCAACGCGTTGCGAATTGGTCAAGCAGCGCCATTCGGAATTCAACTGTGGACCGTCGGCAACGAGCCATGGAACAACGGCTTCTACAACAATGACGGCGCGGGAGAACCCGACCTTCATGCGGGGCAGGTTCCGACGCACAAGGAATGGCGTCGTCACGCCGGCGACAAGCGCAACGGTCCCACGGTTTATGGTCAGGCGGTCGTTCAGTATGTGAAGGCGATGAAGGCCGTGGATCCAACCATCCTGGTGGGTGCTTCGCTGAAGACACTCGATCCGGGCGATAGCGATCACGTGGGGAAGAACTGGAACTCCGAAGTGTTGAAGGCGGCGTGCGGCAGCATGGACTTTGGTGCAGTGTCCCTGATGGTGGGCCAGGCCTTGAACACCGATAACAAGACGCTGGACGAGGATGACCTGATGAAGGCTGCTCTCCCCCGCGGGTTTGGCATGATTGCGGCGGATCTCGGCGACAAAATGAAGCAGTCCTGCCCAGCAAACCACTTTCCGTCGTTGGCCATTACGAGTTTTAGTACGAATATCTGGGGCCCAGTCAGACACCCGGTCGCGGTTGGCCTGTTTGCCGCAAACGCAATGGCGACACTGATGGAGACGGGTTCTTACACGGTGATGTGGTCACCGATGCACAGCACTTTCTTTCTTGACGATAGCAATCATCCCAAACCCGCATACTTCGGGATCAAGATGATTCACGAAATGGCGCGTCCCGGCGACGTTTTTGTGGTGGCTAATTCGTCGGTAGATGCGGTTGCCGTTCACGCGGTGAAGCGGACCGACGGCGGACTGGGGTTGCTCTTGGTGGATAAGGAACTGGCTCAGTCGGCTAAGGTGACGGTCACGGTAAACGGCTACAACTACGCCAATAAGGGAACACGCTACGACTGGAATCAGTCGAACCTCGACTCCGGCAAGGGGATTACCGAAGCGCCCATCGATGGCCTGGGTGCAACGTTCACCGTGGATATGCCACCGTCCGGAATCACGGCCATTGTGATTCCCAAAGCGCAGTAGGCAATTGCGGCGGACAAGCTGGTCATTCTGGTCATTGCGACCGGCCTACTTGCCCTCCCGAGTGAAAGTGAGTGAAGCCGAGTTAATGCAATAGCGCAGGCCTGTCGGAGCCGGTCCATCCGGGAAGACGTGTCCCAAATGGCCGCCGCAACGAGCGCAGGTCACCTCGACGCGACGCATGCCAAAGGTGCGATCTTCGTGTTCGGCAATGGCTTTTGACTCGGCGGGAATCATGAAGCTGGGCCAGCCGCAGCCGGAGTCAAATTTAGCTCCACTCAGAAACAGTAGTGCTCCGCAGCCAGCGCAGTGGTAGTTCCCTGTTTCGTGGTTCTCGGTGAGCGCTCCAGTGAAGGGGCGCTCGGTTGCCTTTTCGCGAAGAATTCTGTACTGCTCACGCGTGAGCAGTGCGCGCCACTCAGCCTCAGTGCGCTCAATCTTTTCCGGTGACTCGTTCATCGTGATCCATTCCCGACTCTTGGAGCTTTGCTCCCTACCATTCGATGCGCGAGGCCGGGTAATGGAACCAGCGTCACACCTCGGCGACCAGGTCGATCTCCACCAGAACATCCTTAGGTAGCCGCGAAACCTCGACCGTCGTGCGCGCAGGCGGAGTCATGCCGTCAGCCGCCAGATACGCTCCGTAGACCGCGTTCATGGCCGCAAAGTCGTTGAAGTCCTTCAGAAACACGGTGGCCTTGACCACACGGGCAAGGCTGCTACCCGCTGCTTCAAGGATAGCCTTCAAGTTCTCAAGAGTGCGCGTAGTCTGTTCCGTGATTCCGCCCGCGACAACCTGTTGCGTGGCGGGGTCGAGGGCCACCTGGCCAGCAGTGAAAATCAGGTTGCCTGCGCGAACGCCTTGTGAATAGGGTCCGATGGCGCCGGGGGCTTTGTTTGTGGCGATAACGGTTTTGTTCATGGGTCGATTGTAATGGGGGCGGCGGAGGAAGCATGGTATCAGCGTCGCTTCAGAGCTTCAAGTTCTTCCAGAGTGCGCGGCCAGTCGGCACCCAACAGGCGAGAGAGGCTGCGGTCGGCGAGCACCTTGCCGTTGGTCTGGCAGCGAGCACAGTAGTTGGTTTCGTTGTCGGCGTAGCGGATGCGCAGCACCTTTTCGCCGCATCGCGGGCACGGCTGATCGAACTTGCCGTGTACGGCGAACTCCGGACGGAAAGCGGTAACGCCCTCGGGGAATTTCTTTTGTGCTTCTGCATTCAGACGGTCGACCCAGAGAGACAGCGTGGAACGTGTCGCGGCGTACAAGCGCTCCCACTCTTCAGGATTGAGCTTCTGAGTAAGAGTGATGGGCGACAATCGTGCGGCATGAAGTATCTCATCGGAGTAGGCATTGCCCACGCCGCTGATGAGCCGAGGATCGGTGAGTGCGCGTTTGAGAGTGCGATTCTCCAGGCTGAGCGCCGCGCGAAATTGGTCCAGGTCCGACGAAAAAACCTCAACGCCGCCAGGATCGATCTCGTGCAGCGCCTCTTCCCCGCGCAGTACATGGAGCGACGCGCGGCGCTTGCTGCCCGCCTCCGTAAGGATGAGCGAGCCGGAAGTGAAATCGAATGCGGCCAGTCCGTTGCGTCCGGCGAGCTTGGTCAGCGGCGGCCTCCAGTGCAGACGTCCCGCGATCATGAGATGCAGCACGAGCCAAATCTCGCCTTCGAAGCCGAAGGCGATGCGCTTGCCGATGCGGCGCATGGCCTGAACCGCCTTCCCTTCCACACTGGAGAGCGGAGGGTCCACGGTGCGCAGCAGAAACACGCTGGCCAGGCGCACGCGCTGGAGAGGCTGCCGAAGAATCCGCGCCTCCAGGGCGGTAATGTAGGCGGTAATGTCGGGGAGTTCAGGCATTCACTACAGATTGCAGCTCGGATAAGCAATTGCGCAATGGTGATTTGGCGACAACCGCGAGTCGTTCGGGTGGCAATGGCGATCATCGAGACTAATCCAGTAATCCTGACCTACCCAGGCGTTCCGCTCTCGGCGACTGTCAAAATGAACGGACGAAGTAGGCGCTTTCAGCACTATAATCCGTTGAAGCGTCCGTCAAGGCAAACCTTTGGCCGTCGAAGAAAGGAATGCTCATGAAAGTATTCATAAGCTGGAGCGGCGAACGGAGTCGAATCCTGGCGCAGGCGTTGCATGGTTGGTTGCCGTTGGTATTGCACTACGTCAAGCCGTGGCTTTCGGACGCCGATGTTTCGGCAGGCGACCGCTGGGCGACAGTGGTCGCTAAGGAACTTGAGACCTCCAATTTTGGGATCATCTGCGTCACACCGGAGAATCTCAACTCCCCTTGGGTGCTGTTTGAGGCTGGGGCGCTTGCAAAAGCTATGCAAGGTTCAAAAGTGATCCCACTGCTATTCAATTTAGAGTTCAGTGACATAAGTGGACCGCTGGCTCAGTTCCAAGCGAAGAAATTTGATCGGGACGGTGCAGCCGAGGTGGTTTCCTCGGTCAACAAGTCTGCAGACTCGGCCGTGCCGGATGATCGCAAGAATCAACTATTTTCTGCTCTGTGGCCCGATCTTGAGCAGCAATTACTGGGCATCCCTCGTGAGGCGCCGACGGCCAAACACATGCGGCCTCATCACGAGATTCTCGAGGAATTGGTGTCGGGTGTCCGTGGCTTAGACGTACGTTTTCGCGAAATCGAGGGAACGGTGTCGGAACAGGGTCCACGGTCTCGAAGGAGGTGGCGGCATTTTCATCCGATGATGTTCGAGGAGATGATCCACATGACATCGGAGGAGGGCGATGACCCGATCTCGCTTTTGATGTTTGCGGGCGTGTTGCGAGACGATTTCCCGTGGCTAGCGGAAGTCATGACTGAGGCTTACCGCGAGATTCGCGACGGAGATTTGAAATCCTCTCAACGGGCGATTGAGCGGATGCGCCGGTTCTTGAAGAACATTGGGCGTCGGGAATTCATGATGGAGTTTGGTGGGTCGTCAAAGGAAGCTCATATGATGGCCATGGAGATACCGAGGGTACTGGACCATTTTCTACATCGTGTGAGAGTACGCAGAATTAACGGGCCAGACAACACAATGGATGATAGCGGCACGGATACGAGCGAGATGCTGAAAGGATAAATTGTAAATTTAGTCAAGTACAGCATTGTCGATCAGCCTCGTAATACCCACGTAGGCAGCAACAACGAAGAGAGAGCCCGGGATGGCGGTCTCAACAGGCAAGAGCGTGGCCCAATTGACGACGGTGATGTAGTCGATCCGGATTGCGGACTCGGTGGCGAAGAGCTGGGCGGCAGCTTCGATCAGCGCGCTTGAGCGGCGCTCACCTCCGGCAACAATCGCCTCAATCCGATGGATAGCGCGGCTCAGGACAAGGGCCTGGGTGCGCTCAGCCGGGTTGAGATACCTGTTGCGCGAGCTCAAAGCCAGTCCGTCGACTTCGCGGACAATCGGACAAACTTCGATCTCGGTGGCGAGGCGCAAGTCTTCTACCATGCGACGGAGAACGGCAACCTGCGCCGCATCTTTCTGGCCGAAGAATGCCTTGTCGGGCTCGGCGGCAATCAGCAGCTTGGCGACGACGGTGGCCACGCCGCGAAAGTGGCCGGGCCTCGACGCGCCATCGAGACGATTGCCAATTCCCTCTACCTCAACAAACGTGGATGCGCCTGCCGGGTAGATCTCTTCTACCGATGGCGCGAAGACCAGGTTTGCGCCTTCGAACTGGGCGAGGGCGCAGTCGGCGCCAAAGGTGCGCGGATAGCGCGCGTAGTCTTCATTCGGGCCGAACTGCGTCGGGTTTACGAAGATGCTGACCGCGACCGCATTGCACGAGGCCTTAGCGGCGCGGATCAGCGAAGCGTGTCCGGCGTGAAGCGCGCCCATTGTGGGGACGAGACCGATTGTGTTTCCATTGCTGCGGTGTGTACGAGACCAATTGCGGAGTTCTGCTGCGGTGTGGAGTATTTCCATCAGGCTTCCCGGAGTGCCCCTTTCTGGTGCATCTCATTTCGACTTGTTTCCAGAGCTTTCCGCGCCACTTCGGGCAGGTGATAGCTCTCTTCGTCGGAGGGGAAGGAGTGATGCTCGACGTCTTCACGAAAATGTTCGATCGCGGAACGAATCATGGTACCCGCGTCTGCGTAGCGGCGAACGAATTTGGCCGCTGGTGAGAAGGTCAAGTTTAACAGATCGTGGAAGACCAGAATCTGGCCATCGCAGTCGGGGCCGGCGCCGATTCCTATTGTGGGAATTGGCAGCTCGGAGGTGATCTGCGCGGCCACCTCGCGGGGTACGCCTTCCAGAACGATAGCGCCTGCTCCCGCGTCAGCGAGGGCATGTGCGTCGGCAATGAGTTGCAGCACAGTTTCGGTGGTGCGCGCCTGCACTCGGTAGCCGCCCATGCGGTGCACGCTTTGCGGGGTCAGCCCCAGGTGACCGACGACAGGAATTTCAGCCTCGGTGAGCGCGTGTACAAGATCGATGCGGGAGCCTTCCACCTTGACCGCTTCTGCGCCTGCTTCTTTGAAGAAGCGGATGGCGTTGGCCACTCCCTCATGCACAGCCCCGTGATAGCTGCCAAAGGGCATGTCGGCCACCACCAGCGCCCGCTGAACAGCACGCCGCACGGCGCGCGTGTGGTGCAGCATTTCATCCACTGTGACGGCGAGAGTGTTTTCGTGGCCCATGACGACCATGGCCAGCGAGTCGCCAACCAGAATCAGATCGATGCCCGCTTCGTCGGCGAGCCGCGAAGAGGAATAGTCGTAGGCAGTGAGTGCGGAGATGGGCTTACCCTGTCGCTTCATTTCTGCGAGCGCGGGTACGGTGACTTTTGTGATGGGGGCAGTAGGACGCGAGGACTTCGCGCCACCGGGGAAGCTAGTAAGGTTCATGTTGTCTCCAGTGCCGCTCCGAGGACTCAGGATGCGGCCCGAACAATTAAAAGAATACGCCTGATGGAACAGACGAGGAAAAAGAGGTGCGAAACAGAGAATCGCAAAGAGCGGAGGCGGTTTGCCTTGCAGTTCAATAGTCTCTCGCCCCACACTAGAGGTTGAAATGCTTTCTCCTCTCGAAACAGGGATTTACACGGGCCTGGGTGCGGCTGCGGCGCTTGGGCTTGCATGGGGCGGCTGCGCTTATGCCGCTTTGTGGCCGACTTCGAAGATTTTTGGAAAGTCGCTCACCGCGCCGCGCAGGCCAGGAGAATTGGCGCTGACCTTTGACGATGGCCCTAACCCCGCCTGGACACCGCGGTTGCTGGACGTGTTAGCTCAACATGACGTACGGGCCACGTTCTTTATGGTAGGAAGGTTTGCGCAGAGCGAGCCGGATCTTGTGAAGAGGGTTTTCGCAGCCGGACACCTCATCGGGAATCATTCCTGGAGCCATCCGAACTTGGCGCTCACCCCTGCCGCCCAAGTGACAGAGGAACTGACGCGGACCAAAGAAACGCTGGAGCAGATTAGCGGTGCCCCGGTGAAGTACTTTCGGCCACCTTTTGGTGCTCGGCGGCCATTTGTGTTGCGCACGGCTCGGCGGCTTGGGATGGTTCCGGTGACCTGGAACGCCATCACCACCGACTGGGTAGAGCCTTCTGCGGATTTGATTGCCGGTCGTCTGATGCGGACGATCGACCGGCTGGAGCGGCGAGGATGGGCGACGAATATCGTGCTCCACGACGGAGGCCATCGGGGTCTGGGTGCGAACCGAGGGCCGTCTGTGACTGCGGCCGGAAAACTGTTGACGCTCTACAAGAGCACCCACAGATTTGTGCGGCTGGATGCGTGGGGTTAGAGCACGGATGGGCTGTGGCTTCTGCATCTCTACGTCCTGCACGACACGACTGCGTTCGGATACGGTTTCGTGGTCGTAAGTTGATTGAGTGTGTCGAGGAAAACAGGGGCGAGTCGGTTGAAGCAGTCAGTACACAAACTTGAAATCGCGACCAACGGTCAGGGACTCTACGAATTCACGTCGAGCATCAGCGAGTGGGCAAGGCGTCAGCCGGTGCAGATGGGTCTTCTGACAGTCTTTTGCCGCCACACTTCCGCTTCGCTCTTGATTCAAGAGAATGCCGATCCAACTGTGCGCCATGACATCAAAGCGTATTTTGACCGGATTGCGCCGGAGGATGGACCGTACAAACATGACTCGGAAGGTCTCGACGACATGCCGGCTCATCTGAAGACCGCACTTACTCAGGTTCATCTATCGATACCCATTGTGCAGGGCAATCTTGCGCTAGGCACCTGGCAGGGAGTCTACCTTTTTGAGCACAGAACGCGCCCTCATCGGCGAGAGATCGCTCTGCATCTGATCGGAGAGTGATGCAGAGGAAATGAAGAACCGTGAGACCTTCTCATGAGCCGGTGCGCTGCCGCTTTCACTTCCATTTTCGCGCGCTTTAGCTCAGTCAACGTGAACGATAAAAGTATCCTGTTTCCAATGCTTTACATCGCATTTCACGTTGTTTCGGTACTTTTTTCGGGAAACCGGTTCAATTTAAATTGAACACACTTGCGAAATTCGTTCAATTCTAAGGTTGTGTCGACATCGCCCAGTTCAATTTTCAGGTTATATGCTCACGTTTGTGCAACCGCAGAGGCGAAGGATCGGGCCTCGATCGCAACTTTATGGGCTGCCATTTCGCGCTTTTCTCTAACCATTCAGACAGAACAAACCGCCAGTTTCCGCTCTTTTCTAACCACCCAGGCAAACTTTGAAGCCCTCGCGAGCGGCGGAAATCGTGGCCTCAATCTCCTTCTCTCCATGTGCCGTTCCTAGAAATGCCGCCTCATATTGCGAGGGCGGAAGCCAGACGCCCTGATCCAGCATGGCGCGGTGGAAGCGTCCAAAAGCAGCCATGTCGGAGCGGGCGGCCTCGTCGTAATTCGTCACCGGATCAGGAGTAAAGAACCAGGTCCACATGGCCCCTATCCTGTTAATAGTTATAGGGATGCCAGCGTTGGCAGCTTCGGCAGCCACGCCTTCGGCTACGGCTTTTGCGGTCGCCTCAAGCTGGGGATAAATCGTGTTGGCGTTCGCCTGCAAGTGGCTCAGGGTAGCGATGCCGGCGGCCATGGCCAGGGGATTTCCGCTGAGCGTTCCTGCCTGATACACCGGGCCAAGTGGAGCGAGCAAGTCCATGAGCACCCGTTTCCCCCCGAAGACCCCCACTGGAAGCCCTCCGCCAACAATTTTCCCCAGCGTAACTATATCCGCATCAATGTGATAGAGCTCAAGCGCTCCGCCTAGGGCTATGCGGAAACCGGTCATGACCTCGTCGACGATGAGCAAGGCCCCATCACGATAGGTAAGTTCCCGCAATGCAGCGAGATAGCCAGGTTTCGGAGGGATGCAGCCCGCATTGCCAACGATGGGTTCTAGAATAACTGCAGCAATGGCGTCCGGATGGGCGTCGAATGCTGCTTCAACAGCCGCGAAATCGTTATAGGGCAGAGCGTGTGTAAGTCGAGCAATTTCTTCAGGAACTCCGGCCGATCCAGGTATTCCGAACGTCGCGACACCAGACCCAGCCTTGACCAGAAGTCCGTCGGCATGGCCGTGATAGCAGCCCTCAAATTTGATAATGATCTTGCGCTTGGTAGCTGCGCGCGCCAGCCGAATCGCCGACATGGTGGCTTCAGTGCCGGAGCTGACAAATCGAAGCTTTTCGATGGCCGGATAGCACGCAACGATGTGCTCAGCGAGGTCGGCCTCGGCAGCCGTAGAAGCGCCGAAGCTGGCCGAGTTAAGTGCCGCACGTTGAATGGCTTCCACAACCGGAGGAAAGGCGTGACCGAGGATCATGGGACCCCAGGAGCCGAAGTAGTCGATGTAGCGATTCCCGTCGGCATCGGTGAGCCATGCCCCCTGCGCGCTTTCGACAAACGGCGGCGCGCCGCCCACCGCCCGAAAGGCGCGAACGGGCGAGTTGACACCGCCGGGAAAGAAGCTTTCCGCGCGCTGCTGGAGGGCTTGCGATCTGGAGTGCGTTCGAGTCGGGGCCTGAGAGCTCATAGTTGGTTCAGTATAGAGGGCGAAACGATGCGCGCCGCGGAATTGAATCACGCTTCTTTACGCAGGCATCTCGATGAGTGTGGATGAATTGAATGGGGTTGGCGACCGGCTGCTGGTCATCTTCGATGGCTATTGCGGGTTTTGCAATCGCTCCGTGCGATGGTTTCTGCGGCGTGATCGCATGGATCGGCTGCGGTTTGTGCCGTCGGATTCGCCGAAGGTGAATGAGTTGATGGCGCGGCATGGGTTGGGCTTGCCGGGCTCGGAACTGGGACCGAACACGATTGTAGTTGTACGGAACGCTGGCGGACCGGACGAGCGCATCTTCTTGCGGTCGGACGCGGCGTGTGAGCTGTTGGGCCAATTGCCGCAGCCATGGCGGGCAGCCGGCGTCCTGTTTGGCTGGATTCCGCGTGCGGTGCGCGATCTTGGCTATAGGCTGGTTGCGCGATGGCGGTATCGGATTTGGGGACGGCTTGAAAGCTGCCCGATTCCTACTGCCGCAGAGCGGAGTCGGTTTCTGTAGGGTTCGGGCCGCAACGGCCGGCGAAGCGAAGCATGAAAAGGTTGATAGTGATCGAGAGGCCAAGCAGAAAACCGCATAGTCCGTGAAGCCAATCCTTCTCGACCTGGGTGGACGGATGAACGAAAACCCAAAGTATGAGACCACTGGATAACGCGATGTTGCCAATGGTGAGCGTGAGCCTTGATTTCATATCGAGATGGCGATAGCGGAAGCCCATTATTGATTCTCCTTTCGGGTTAGTCACGGAAACGGTACCAGGCGAAAAGGGACAGCTTGACCACGGCGAACGTGGCGATGACGATAAGCAGATCCCAGCTCAAGATGTGGCTGGCAAAGAGACGATATTCAAAGACGGTGCCGGCGACGAGAATAGAGGCGAATCCGGCGATGCTGCTGGACCGGCGCCGGTGGTCGAGGAATCGCTCATCGACGAAGGCGTTGAGAAACGGGATCCTGCTAAGGATGGGATGAGTCACTTTTCGTTCTCCAACTGGAAGATTTGATCGGTTGGGCAGGCGAAGACGCGGGCAAAGGTGAGGGCCAGCTCAAGGCTTGGCACGTAGCGGTTGCGCTCGATGGAGTTGATGCTCTGGCGGGAGACTCCTGTGGCCTGCGCCAACTCCTCCTGCGTCCACTCGCGTGTGATCCGAAGCTCCTTGACCCGATTTGCAATAGTGGATGACATGTAAAGTTAGCTTTCCAATTAAACTAATGCGAAATGATGTAAATGTCAAGCTAGCTTTCCATTTCTGTTTAGAGAGATTTCCATATGGG
>JBAWCO010000207.1:0-3537 GCA_049590315.1 Occallatibacter sp.
AATGTGACTAAACCATTGATCGGGGCCGGACCAGGTTTCGCTCGCGGGATAGCCAAGCATATGGTTCCAGCGGGGAGAGAAGTAGATTTCATCGGTGGCGAGATTCCAGTCCCAGAGGCCGTCGTTCGCTCCGCGGGCGGCAAGAGCGTAGCGCTCCTCACTCTCTTTCAGAGAACTGAGCGCCTGGTTGAGCGCCGATTCGCGTGATTCGATTTGGGAGAGCATTTCATTGAAGGAATTGACGAGAAGACCGGTTTCTCCGCCGGCTCTAATTCGGGCGCGAGCTGAGTAATCCTTCTCGATGGAAATACGACGCGCGACAGTTGCCAGCTCCACCAGCGGATTGCCGATGGATCCCGCGAGGTGCAAAGAGGCCAGGAATGTGACAAGGACGGAAAGAACGAACACGAGCACAGCAATCTTTCCGTATTCAAGAAGGCGCGAACGAAAGTCACGGAGATCGAAGACCATGGCTATGGAGCCGGTGCGTTCTCCATTGAGGATGACACCGCGGAATAGAGCGAGAAACTCGCCGTTGAAGTATTCCCCATCGGGGCGCCATGCGGAGAGAACGAGATCGGCGGAGGCGCCGGACCTGCGGTATTCCGCGAAGATGTGCCCGTGATTGTCGTAGAGGCGCGCGACAAGGACATGGGGTTCGGTGGACAAGGCTCCCAGCATCTCTTCGGCGGTTTTCTTGTCGTCGAAGGCGAGCGACGCAGAAGTATTAGCACCGAGGGTATCGGCCAGAGCGGCGAGTTCACGCACGGCGCTGGCGCGATAACTCTGACGCTCATAGATGGCGAAACCGATGGATGCGAGCAAGACCGCGAGAGCACTCGTGGAGAGTATCAGCAGAGCCAAATTGAATCTGATGGAGAAATCCCGGATGCGCATGGCTCTACCTTCCCTGTTCCATCCCGCCACTTCGAGTCACCGACGTGGCGAGAAGTAAAAGCCGGGAGCTTATTTTGAGGTGAGACGAATCGGCGGCTGCGCTGTTGATGTCGAAGCGCATCTTATCCTGCTCGAAATGGAAGCGGATCATACCGCCGGAAGTGAGAAAATCGTCTGCCTCTCCGACAGTGAGAACCGGCAAATTTCGAAGGATCGAAAGAGAGAGACTCTTGCCTTCGCTCTTGCCGATGAAGAGCAGGTTACAGCCGCGAACGGCCTGGGACAAGTGAATGTGTCGGATGCGAATGATTCGCGATCCGATCTGCTTTCCCTGAATTGTATTTTCCAATTCGTCGTAGAACGCGTCGTCTTCCAGAGTGCACAGGACAAGCGAGCCAGCGTTGCCCTCAAACGCATCCTCAGGCCACTCCACTAGCTGCGCGAAATGAAACAGGAAAGCTGCCTTCACGCGATATTCATCGCTCGACGGCTGCGACCAAACTCTCCCCGAGGATGACAGACAGAATGCGATTGCAAAAAGCAGGACCGACCGGAACGCAAACGGGCTAACCCGCCTGTTCAGGAAAGAGCATGAGAGCGCCTTCATGAGCCTCTTTGCCGCGTTCGCATTGGTTCTAGAGCTCAATACTGTCTCTCCGTCTGAGCTGCCGAACAGATCCGGCGAAAGCGCTGCGTTCGTTTATTTGCCCGGTTCGATTTCCGGCTGGTCTCAGAAAACATACGTGATCCTTCCGAAGAAGTTACGCGGACTCAGTGTCTGAATCGCTCCATTGCCACCTGTGAATTCCGCCACGCGAGGAACGAGCAAATTTTGTCCGCCAAGGTCAATGCGGAAATAATCCCCAATGTGCCATTGCAGATTGCTGTCCACGCGACAGTACGAGGCCAGCGCAGGCGGGGTATTCCCTCCGAGCCCCGAGGGCATGGGTCCGGTATATTGCGCCAGGGCATTGAAGTCGAGGTTCTTCCTGATCGCGTAGGACGAGCGCACTCCGAAGTGATTCGTCGGCGTTCCGGCGTTGAATCCGACTGCTGTATCCGTGTCGTTGCTCTGTGAGTTGGCGCGCATCTCCAGCTTCAGCCATGAATACGAAGCCGCCAACTTCCACTTTGGAACCACATTCCAGCTTGTCGTGAGCTCTGCGCCGAAGCTCTTGCCAAATAGATTGTTGGCCCATTGCGCCGGATATTCCGTATATCCCGCGTGTGCTACCGGCGCAAGACTCTCGTTGGTCTCAACATCGCTGTAATTGCTTGCAAATCCGGTCGCATCCATCGATATGCGCTTCAGCTGCATGCGATAGCCGGCCTCGTAAGCCAGCAGATGCTCGTCTTTATATTTCGGGTTTCCGACCAAGGTCGCCAAGTCGATCCCATCCGAGCCCACACTAGCGCTCAAGGGACGGTACATCGATGTGTTTAGAAAGTTCGGAATCTTCACTGCTTTTGATACAGAGACCCACACCGCATCCTTCAGGCTCGGTCTCCAGTTCAGGCGTAAGCTTGGTTGAAAATCAAAACCTGTGAAGCGGTTGTGCTCGGTCTTCCCGCCTGCAGTGAGAGAGAGCTTCCTTGGAACCACCGCAATCTCATCCTGGATGAACGCACTGTAAAGCGGGTAGTCCTGGTGTGCCGGGGTGATCGTCAAAGACGGCGTAGATGGAGCGTAAAACTTCGAATAGCGATAACCGGCTCCGCCTACAAAGTCCTGTCTGGGCCCAAGACGAAAGTGGTGCTGCACATCGATATCCACCGTCTGGAGGTTATCCGGGCGCTCCGTTGCATCGCGGTCTTCGATTGAATAGTAAATCTGCACTTGGGTTTCCTGGCCGTCGACGTAACTGTGCGTCCAGCGCCCCATCGCGGATCCGCCCGACACGGAGTTGATGCCGACGACCGTAACCGCAAACGGCGGAACCAACAGAGGCACATTGAGCGGTTCGCCAAAGCTACCGAAGTAGATGTTGCCTTCCAGCATGAGAGCATCGCGATCACGCAGCTTCAGGTCCGAACGGAATCCGCCATGCAGCAGATGCCAGGCGTCTCCGGCCCATTGCCCCGTCGCATCTTGATTCCCAAGTGAGTCAGCGTACTTTGAAAAGATGCGGTATGTACCAAGTTTTCCTACTTGGCCTCCGTAACGGGCCACGATTGAAACGGGCATATCGCTGGACGAAAACTCGCGAAGCAGCATACCTTGTGTCGCTTGCGAAGATCGGGTGATAATATTCACCGTGCCATCCACCGCATTTGTTCCCCACAGCGATCCGCCCGGCCCGCGAATGACTTCAATCCGGTCGATGTCATCCATACTCATGCTGATGGTGTCCCAGTAGATTCCACCGAAGATCGGGGAATAGAGACTTCTGCCGTCTATCATCACGAGTATTTTGTTGCTGAAACGCTCGTCAAATCCGCGGATCCCCACGTCCAAAACGCTCGCGTTAATGCGGTTCACGTCCATCCCGGGAACGAGGCGCAGCGCGTCAGGAACATTGCGTGCGCCCGCGGAACGAATCTCCTCGCGGGTCACCACGTACACCGCGGCAGGAGTATCAAGCAACTGCTCTTCCTTCTTACTCACTGAACTGATTTTGGTCTTCATCAGGTCTTCGATGC
>JBAWCO010000208.1:0-7254 GCA_049590315.1 Occallatibacter sp.
ATGCCCAGACTGAGCAGCCCTGGGAAATCGGACCCTTCACGCGTCCATCAGCCGGCAACCCGATTATTGCGCCAAGTCCAAAGTTTTCGTTCGTTGACCCCATCCTTAAAGCCCCTGCTCATTGGGAAGCTCTCCACACCTTCAACCCTGCGGCCATCGTGCGCGGCGGCAAAGTCTACGTCCTCTACCGCGCTGAAGACGATTCCGGAGCCATGGAGATCGGCGGCCACACCTCGCGGCTGGGCTTGGCAGGGAGCGAAGACGGCGTCCACTTCACGCGCCGTGCCGATCCGGTCTTCTTTCCTGCGGACGACGCGCAGAAATCCCGCGAATGGCCAGGAGGCGTCGAGGACCCGCGCATCGTTGAATCCGAAGACGGCACCTACGTCCTGACCTATACGCAGTGGAACCGCAAGACATATTCGGTAGGGATTGCCACTTCGCCCGATCTGACGCACTGGTCTAAGCACGGTCCAGCTTTTTTCACCGCGGCAGGTGGCAAATATGCGAACCTTCTGTACAAATCGGCGGGAATCGTCACGAAACTCGACAAGATCAAAGGCCGATTGATCGCAGCAAAAATCGATGGCAAATACTGGATGTACTGGGGCGAAGGGTCCATTCACCTCGCGACCTCGTCAGACCTGATCCACTGGACTCCCGTGGAAGGCCCGTCGGGTACTCCAATCGAGTTGTTGCATCCACGTGCCGGCCATTTCGACAGCACGTTTCCTGAGACAGGTCCTCCGCCCGTCGAAACCGGAGCGGGAATCGTCATGCTTTACAACGGGAAGAACGCAGAGAACGCCGGAGACCCGGACCTAGGCCCCGACGCCTACGCTGCCGGAGAAGCGCTGTTCGATGCAAACCACCCCGCTCACCTGATCGCCCAGACAGACCGTCCGGTTCTCAAGCCAGAGCTCCCGTACGAGAAGACCGGCCAATACGCCGCCGGGACTACCTTTGCCGAAGGCCTGGTGTATTTTCACGATCGATGGTTCCTCTACTATGGTTGCGCGGACTCCCTTGTCGCGGTGGCCACAGCTCCGATGAAATAGAAGTCCGTCCATTAGCGGGAGCCGCCGTTGCGCAGATCCGGACTCGAAACTTGCCTCTCCCCAATTAGAGTGTTGTGCATGAAGATTTCGCAACTCATGCCCTCGGCTGCCCTGCTGGCCCTTGCCGCTCTCATTGCATCCGCCGCATGCAAGAATCCAGCTTCGACTCCCGGTCAGTCTGCCACGGAAACCCAGGCTGCCGTCTCAGCGGAACCTCAACTAGCCATCCTGGATACCGACATTGGCGACGACATTGACGACGCCTTTGCGCTGGCCCTGGTCCTGCGCAGTCCGGAGCTGCACCTGCTAGGCATCACCACCGCGTATGGAGACACAGAGTTGCGCGCCCGTCTGCTCGATCGCTACCTGGCCGCAGTAGGACGCACCGATATTCCAGTGGAGACCGGGGTGGCCACGCCGCACACCAATGTCTTCACCCAGGCCGCCTATGCCTCGCAGCCGCCTTCGGGGACAAATCTTCAAAAGCATCCCGACGCGGTCCAGTTCCTGCTCGACCAGATTCGTGCCCATCCGGGCCAGATCACGCTCATCGCCATTGGTCCTCTCTTTAATGTCCAGGCGGCCATCGAGCGCGACCCGGCTACATTTCACCAGCTCAAGCGCGTAGTGCTCATGGGCGGCAGCATTCACCGCGGTTACGACAACATTCTCAACGGAATGGTCCCCGTCATTCTTCGTTCGCCCAGCTCCGAGTGGAATATCAACCGCGATCCCGCCGGGGCCAGGGTGCTGCTCGCTTCCGGCGTTCCGGTTTTCATGATGCCCCTCGACTCCACCCAGATCCATCTGCAAGCCCACGACCGGGATACCATCTTCACCCACGGATCCCCGCTCACTGAGCAGCTTAAGATTCTCTATCATCAGTGGGTCGACGGCAGCGCCGGACACCCGGACACTCCGACCCTCTTTGACCCGGTGGCCGTGGCCTACGCCATTCGTCCCCAACTTTGCCCGGCAACTCCCATGCACCTGGAAGTGGACGACAAGGGATTCACGCGGCCAGTCGACGGGTCCCCGAATGCCCAGGTCTGTCTCCAATCGGATGAAAAGGTCTTTCTGACCTTTTTATTGGGCCGAATCACGGCAGATCCCGCCGCAACCACCCCGGTCACACCGGTCCTAATGCATTAAAGCCACCGCTTCAGCCGCCTGAGTAGCCGCCGAGCGTGAGCACCGCCGCGACCGTACTCTCGCCTTCCAGCCGTCGCTGCTCCCCACGAGCAACCGAACCCCTGTGCGAGCGGTCACCGTCAATTCAATTGACAGTAGGAAACAGTAGGTGAAAAATGGCGGGTCGAACAATCTCGACCCACTTTGTGCGGTGTACGGAGGAAAGATGAAAAAAGCAGGAAAGTTTCAAGTCCTCGGGGCCCTGGTGCTCCTCGGAGCTGGAATGTCTTTGAACGGTTGCAAGTCGGCTCCAGAGTTAACCGCCGCCAACGCGCAGGCGCTGATCCAGGCCAGTTATGACCAAACCGCGCCCGTCGGCGCCAGCATTATGGTGAACGATCTGGGCATGCAACAGGGAATCACCGCCAAGTACTGGATGCGAACCAAGGTATATCCGAACCGCTATTGGGCGGACTTCACCCTGACCGACGATGGCAAGAAAATAATCAAGTTGCCCGTCGGCGGAGACGTGATTCAGTGGCGCCCTGACAGCGGAACCGATACGCACTATTCAATCATTGTCGTCACGGTGGCGGCCAATCATCTCAGGGCCCACGACATCAATAATATTCAGGACGAAACGGTCCCCGGCGTGGACGCAGCCAAGGGTGCGAATTACACCGAGGGCGTGAACCTGGATGGAGTGCCGGGGCCGCTGCAGGATATCGCTCACAACCCTGGAAACAAGCTGAGCACCAAGCGCCATGCCGACTTTTCCCTGGAGGGTGGGGCCTGGAAGCTGCATTCGATTGGCTAGACTGGCAAAAATCCACGCATGAGGGTCGAGAATCCATTGACCCCACAACGGTTTCTTGCTATTGTTAGAAGGTTCCGCAAGAACGCCTACGTTCGTGTGTCTTAACGAAGTAAGCGTACGGGAAGCCCGATCAGGTCGTAAGATGCGGGTTCAGTCCCACGGTCAGGCGTAGTTTGCCGGCCAGACAGGTCCCCGAAATAGCTCTTTTCTTGCGAAGGGCAGGGGCGATTCGCTACGGTGCCCACGCGTTCTCCACCTTGGAGGGCTATGCGGGCCGGAACCGCGAAACGGAGTTGGCTTTACCCGCCGAAAGTCGGGAAAACGCCCGGCCACCGTCCCGGTTCTCGTCTGATTTTGAACGAAGGCAGACGCGAAGCAGCAAATAGGGCATCTCTGCGCCCGTTCGGCTTGATTGCCGTTCGGTGCCGGAGCAGCCCGAGAGGCTTGCGCGCGGCTGCTGAAGAGTGAAGTTTCGGGTTTTTTGGGTAAGGAGTTTCAGTTTGCCTACTTTTAATCAGCTCGTCCGCAAGGGGCGCACGGCCCCCCGCTACAAGACGGCCTCGCCTGCACTGCAGGCCTCGCCGCAACGGCGCGGCGTTTGCACCCGCGTGTACACGCAAACCCCCAAGAAGCCGAACTCGGCTCTCCGCAAGGTAGCGCGTGTCCGTTTGACCAACGGAATTGAGGTTACGACCTACATCCCCGGCATCGGCCACAACCTGCAGGAGCACTCAATCGTGCTCATCCGCGGCGGCCGTGTGAAGGATCTTCCCGGCGTTCGCTATCACGTGGTTCGCGGCACGCTGGATTCTGTGGGCGTGGCCAATCGCAAGCAGAGCCGTTCGAAGTACGGTGCCAAGCGTGCCAAGGGTGGCGCGGCGCCGGCCAAGGGCAAGAAGTAGTTAACGGTTCCGGGGCGCAGTTCTGAACCCGGACTAGGGCAGTGAGTTTAAGCGCCACAAGGCGCCGAGGATTTTGAGGATTATGCCAAGAAAAGGGCACATAGCGAAGCGGGAAGTCGCGCCGGATCCGGTTTACGGGTCGACGCTGGTTACAAAGTTCGTCAACTCCATGATGTGGGGCGGCAAGAAGTCGACTGCTCAAGGCATCTTCTACCAGGCCATGAAGAACCTGGAAGAAAAGGGCGGCGGTGACGACGCTTTGAAGCTCTTCAAGAAGGCGGTTGAGAACTGCAAGCCGCTGCTCGAAGTCAAGACCCGCCGCGTGGGCGGCGCTAACTATCAGGTGCCGATCGAAGTGAATCCTGACCGGCGCACCTCGCTGGCCATCCGCTGGCTGATCACCTACGGTCGTAATCGCGGCGAAAAGGGCATGATCGACAAGCTCGGCAACGAGCTGCTGGACGCGGCCAACGGCCGTGGCGCGGCGATGAAGAAAAAGGAAGACGTCCATCGCATGGCTGAGGCCAACAAGGCCTTTGCTCACTACCGCTGGTAGTTCGCGTTTGCAATCAATTTTGATCCCGGCGCACGAGGCTGGGGAGTGTTTTGAAGCAGCACGAATAACCGCGGGCTTGATCGCCCGCAAGGAAGAAATGCCGTGGCTCGCACCATACCTCTGAATCGTTGCCGGAACATCGGAATCATGGCGCACATCGACGCCGGGAAGACGACTGCGACAGAGCGCATCTTGTTCTATACGGGCATCACGCATCGCATCGGCGAAGTGCATGAAGGCACGGCGACCATGGATTACATGGAGCAGGAGCAGGAGCGCGGCATCACGATTACTTCCGCCGCCACCACCTGTACCTGGAAAGATGTTCGCATCAATATTATCGATACGCCCGGTCACGTGGATTTTACCGCTGAGGTTGAGCGCAGCCTGCGTGTGCTTGACGGCGCGGTCGCGCTGTTCGACTCCGTCAGTGGCGTGCAGCCCCAGACTGAGACCGTTTGGCGTCAGGGCGATAAGTATAAGGTTCCGCGCATTTGCTTCGTGAACAAGATGGACAAGAACGGCGCTGATTTTGAGCACGTTCTTGAGACGATCCGCAAGCGTCTGGGTGCGCGTCCGGTAGCTCTGCAGATTCCCATCGGTGCTGAAGCTGGTTTCAAGGGCGTCGTCGATCTGATCGAAATGAAGGCGATTCTCTGGCACGACGAGGCAATGGGTTCGCAGTACGACATTGAGCAGATTCCCGCCGATCTTGTGAAGAAGGCCGAAGCCTTCCGTCTGCAATTGATTGAGATCATCGCCGAGACCGACGATGTGCTGCTCGAAAAATTCTTGGAAGGTGAAACGCCGACCATCGCCGAGTTGAAGGCCGGCATTCGTCAGGCCACCATCGATCTGAAGGTCTTTCCGGTCATCTGCGGAAGCGCTTTCAAGAATAAGGGTGTGCAAACTCTGCTTGACGCGGTCGTCGACTATCTGCCGAGCCCGATCGACAAGCCTCCGGTCGAGGGTCCGAATCCCTCGCACCTCGATGTGATTGAAGTTCGCAAGCCGGCCGACAACGAGCCGCTTGCCGCCCTGGCCTTCAAGATCATCAACGATCCATTCGGCAAGCTTTGCTTCATCCGCGTTTACTCGGGCACGCTCAAGACCGGCGACACGATCCTCAATCCCCGCACCGGAAAGACGGATCGCATCGGTCGCCTGGTCAAGATGCACGCCAATAAGCGCGAAGACATTACCGAGGTGATGGCCGGCGATATTTGCGCCTGCGTGGGCCTCAAGGAATTGAAGACCGGTGACACGCTCTGCTCGCCGCAGCATCCTATCGCGCTCGGCGCCATCACCTTCCCGGAGACCGTGATCTCGGTGGCCATCGAGCCCAAGACCAAGGCTGATCAGGAGAAGATGGGCATCGCGCTGTCGCGGCTTGCTGACGAAGATCCTACCTTCAAGGTGCGGACCGACGAAGAATCCGGCCAGACCATCATCAGTGGTATGGGCGAATTGCACCTCGAAATTCTCGTCGACCGCATGAAGCGTGAGCACAAGGTCGAGGCCAACGTTGGTGAGCCCAAGGTTGCCTTCCGCGAAACCATTCGCAAGACGGCTGAGGCCGAAGGCAAGTACATTCGCCAGACTGGCGGCTCGGGCAACTACGGCCATTGCAAGTTGCGCATCGAGCCCAACGAGCCGGGCAAGGGTTACGAATTCATCAACGCCATCAAGAGCGGTTCGGTGCCCAAGGAATACATCAAGCCCATCGATCAGGGCGTGCAGGGCGCCATCGAACTGGGCATCCTGGCCGGCTATCCGCTGGTGGATATCAAGGTTACCCTCTTCGACGGCAGCTACCACGAAGTGGATTCGAACGAAATGGCCTTCAAGTTCGCCGGTTCGATCGCCTTCAAGGAAGCCGCGCGTCATGCTAGCCCGGTGCTTCTGGAGCCGGTGATGGCTGTTGAAGTCACCGTCCCCGAAGAGCACATGGGGACCATCATTGGCGATATCAACTCGCGTCGCGGCCGCATCGAGCACGTGGATCGCGTCGGCGGATCGCAGGTCATCAAGGCGATTGTGCCGCTGAAAGAAATGTTCGGCTATGTGAACGACATTCGTTCGTCCACTCAGGGCCGCGCCTCTTATTCCATGCAGTTCGCGCGGTACGAAGAGGCTCCGCGAATGATTGCCGACGAGATTATCGGACGGTCGCAAGGAAAGTAGGTTGGGCTGATTGGAGACTGTGATGAGCAAGTTGATTGCAAAAGGGGATAGTGTTCCGGGGCTTGGAGAGTGTATCGGATTCTATTTCTGCTCAAATTGCAATCAAGATCATCAGGTCTTTAGGCAGGAATCTCAGGGGTTGTGTCTTTGTGTCTTTGTGGCGGGTCGTGGCGTTCGGTGACGCGGGATTCAATCCAAGATGAACCATCACTGCCGCCTGAGGTACATGGATAAAGTATTGGGGCTGGAGCCGGATGGCCGGCGCCCCTGGTTGCAACGGGCAGTACAGCTACGAAAGGGATGCAGGGACTTTTATGGCGAAGGAAAAATTTGATCGTTCGAAGCCCCACGTGAACGTGGGCACGATCGGGCATATCGATCACGGCAAAACGACGTTGACGGCGGCAATCACCAAGGTGTTGCAGAAGCACAACCCGAAGAATACGTTCCGTTCGTTCGACTCGATTGACAACGCGCCGGAAGAGCGGGAGCGCGGCATCACGATCGCCACGGCGCACGTGGAGTACGAGACGGCGAACCGGCACTATGCGCACGTCGATTGCCCCGGCCACGCCGACTACATCAAGAACATGATCACCGGTGCGG
>JBAWCO010000209.1:0-3012 GCA_049590315.1 Occallatibacter sp.
GAAACAAACTGGCGAGCGTATTCAAGGGCTTTGGGGCCGTTGAAATGTTGCTGGGCGGGCAGTGCCAACGGACCCAAAAGAAGCAGCGCGGTTGCAAATCTTCTGAGCCGTCGGAAGCGCATCATTGTGCGGCCTTCTTTGCTTCCCTGGCCTTGCGATGCGAAGGATGCACCCACCAGGCCACGCCGATGCCGACAAGATAAAGCGCCAGCATGGGGATGGCATAGATGCACATGGTCCATGGGTCGGGACTGGGTGTGATGATGGCCGCCACAAGAAACACGGCAAGGATTGCATAGCGGATGTTCGTCCAAAGGAATTTGGGGCTGACAATGCCGAACATGGCCAGAAAGAAGATGAGGACGGGCATTTCAAAGCTGATGCCGAGGCCCAGGATGATGGAGAGAAAGAAGCTGGTGTAGTCCTCAATGGTGATCATGGGCGTGAAGTTGTGGCCCATATCGATGACGAGAATCTTGATGGCGCCCGGCAACACATAGTAGTAGCCGAAGGCCGCGCCGCCGAGGAATAGCCCGACGGTGGCCGCCATGAACGGGATCACGAATCGCCGCTCTTTCTGGTAAAGTCCCGGGGCGATGAACAGCCAGACCTGAAAGAGGATGAAAGGCGAAGCGACAATTGCGCCGCACACGAGAGAAACCTGAAGCTGCAGGTTCAACGCGTCCATGGGGTGCGTGAAGACAAGCGACTTGTGAATTTGGAGCAAGGGCGCCTGGATATAGGCGACGAACCTGTCACGAAAGATCCAGGCCACGATGAAACCCGCAGCCAGATAGAGAGCGGAGTGGACGATACGGCGACGGAGCTCGTCCAGGTGCTCCATCAGGCTCATGCCTGGGAGCTCTGCGCGTTCAGTCACCGCGGCTCGCGCCTTGCCGATTGCGTCTGCCGCATCAACCATGTGTGTGCTCGGATTCTGCCGCCAGGTCTTCGGCCGGTGCTTCCGGAACACCCGGGACGGGGACTGCCTCAACGCCGTTGGCGGCCTGCGCAAGCGATGTCATGCTGTTGGGCCGCGCCGCAGGAACCTGCTCACCCGTTGAAGGCGGCTGAATGCGGAGATATGCCTCGTCGACGGGAGTCTCGGGAGACGAGGTAACTACCGGCGGGTAAACTCCGTCGTCCGGGTAGATGGTTTCTGTGGCGGGAAGAACGGTTGCGTCTGCTGCGGATGGGGCTGTGGATTCAGAGGTAGCAAGTTGCGGCGGGGTAGCAGCGGCCAGAGCCTTGATGCGTTCCTCTTCCTTTTTGCGGCGGTCTGCCTCTTCGGCGTTACGCAGCTCCTCTTCCATCTGGAACTTGAAGTCGTTGGAGGCTTTGCGGAACTCGTACATCAGCTTGCCGATCTGGCGGCCGATCTGCGGGAGGCGCCGCGGACCAAAGACCACCAACGCCATCACCATGAGGATGAGCGAGTCGGCCATGCCGAGGTTGGCAGTCTCAATTGTCGGCGGGATTACCATCGTGACCAATGATACCTTTCCGCGCTCGGCGGTCACAAACGGCGTGGTTCGGCCTCGCCGTCGGTGTTGGCGTTCAGGTTCACCAGCTAAAACTTCCAGACGGGGGAGGCCATGAGCCGAGAAGCTGGCGCAGCAGAACGATGCGCCCGAAGTGGTAGGCGTTATGCGCGCCCAGGCTCTCCAGTTGCTCGCGGACGGTCATGATGCGGACTGGTTCGCCGGGGCGGGATGGACAGCGAACCTCGACGTCCAGACGGTCGTGGTTCAATGCCGCCTCAACAGCAAGGCGATTGCTGTTAAAAAAACGCTCGTGCAACTGCGCCCAGTACTCGCGTTCGGCGTCGAGAACGGTTGGGAATCCGTCTGCAGCGCGTGCAGGATAAGGCGTCTCAACACCGGTAACCCAGTCCAGAGTCATTTGCTGCCAAAAGTTGATGTGCCACAGCTCTTCATAAATTGAGTGGGGTGCCCCAGTTGGCTTTTGATGCACCAGCTCCGTCGGCAACGCTTCCAGAATGCGCGCAGGCGCCGTGTGTGCGCTCTCGCCTGCGAGAACCTGCTCCAGTTCGTTCATCTCCGCTCCTTGTTCCAATTGCCAGGGTTCCAGTTCGCCCAGGGTTCCAGTCTGTCCCGGACCACACAATTCTTCCATGGGCATTCGGCTGCTTTGTCTACGTTAAAATAGTTCCAGATGGGTGGGGTGTTGCCGGTCCGATTCTCTTTGACGTGTTCCATGTCTCTTTGACGCTTTCCGGCATCGCACAACATCGAAATAAAAGAATTGGGCTGCAACAACCCCGTGGATGGGGATGTTCAGGGCCGATGGCCGGAAAGCTGGTCGTCTCTTGAATCTCAGCGCATCCACTGCAGTCAGGTTAGCTTTCAACATCCCCGTCCGGCGGCTTTCTTGAGACTGCTGGACAGAAGGCGGAATGCGGTGAATCTGATCCTTGAAGAAGAAGCAGCGGTATTGTCCGCTGAAAACGGCAGCAGTTGCAGCCTTGAAAACTACCTCGCGCTTCCCGATCACACCATGGATGCTCGCATTGCAGCGGCTCGGGCCAAACTAGGCGCGACCACCATTCTGCTCGGCCACCACTACCAGCGTGACGAGGTGATCCGCTTCGCCGACTTTACAGGCGACAGCTACAAACTTTCCAAGATTGCTGCGGAAACCGGAGCTAAGTACATTATTTTCTGCGGTGTGCACTTTATGGCCGAGAGCGCCGATGTGCTGGGCCGCGACGGCCAGCAGGTGATTCTTCCGGACCTGAATGCGGGCTGTTCCATGGCCGATATGGCGGAGATTTCGCAGGTGGAAACCTGCTGGGAGGCCCTTGAACGCATGGGACTTTCAGAAGAGTTCATACCCCTGACGTATATGAACTCGACGGCAGCCATCAAGGCTTTTTGCGGGGAGCGGGGCGGGTTGGTCTGTACCTCGTCGAACGCGCGCGCGGCTTTTGAGTGGGCCTTCGCGCGAGGCAAGCGCATCCTGTTTTTGCCTGATCAGCACCTGGGTCGCAAC
>JBAWCO010000210.1:0-10799 GCA_049590315.1 Occallatibacter sp.
TAAGAACAGAACGGCATAATCCTCAATCCATTGCCACACTGCGACGCCAGATCGCAACCCACCTCGCCCACTCACTGCCTCGTTGTCCGTGCTGTCTTCGTGGATTCTTATAACACAGTAGTACTAGAGATCGCACGCCGGAAAATCCGGCAGCCTAGGGTCCATGGCGTGTTATTCAAGAGCAAGTGTTACGCGTATGTCTCTTGTTGGCTGACTAATATTGACCACCGATGCGTTCGCCCCCGCAGACGGAATAATCGTCGCTCGCAAAATGATGGTTCTCGTGAACGCATGCCGATCATCAGCAGATGTAGAGGCGAGCAACTACCACCACTCCATTGAGCGTCCTGAGGCAGTTTTGATTCCCGTCTCTGGCTTGGCGGAGTGAAGAAGCAGGACGGGACACTGCACCATCTTCACCACCTTTTCGGCAATCGAGCCAAAGACCAACGGATGCCAGCCAGAGAGGCCGTGCGTGGAGATCACAACCATGTCGATATGCTCGCGATCGACAACTTCTATGATGTTTCCCGCTATGTCATTACCGACTTCGATACTGGAGGTTGACTTCACTCCCCTGGCAGTAAGTGCCGCCTCGCACTTGGTCAGATGATGCTCTGCATTCTTTCTTGTTTGCTCGATGAATGTGCCTTCAGGAACGAGGTCTGGAATCGTGGTGGTGGGAAACATCGGGATGACGTGAGCAAGATAGAGTTCGGCATGAAAGTGCTGGGCAAGGTCAGCCGCCATCTCCAGAGCCGCCTGGGAAGATGGGCTAAAGTCGATGGGCAACAAAATCTTCGTGGGGATCGATGAAAGGGTATGTACTTCGGGCATCACAGTCTCCTGACCGGATGGTCATGCCGGCTGAAACTTAATTTTCTATCAGCCATAGGAGCGAGGGCTGTGCTTTTTTGGTCACTTCCCGGGCGGGCAACACAGATTAGGGCTGCCTGAAGACCGACGGGTTCCTGTTCATCGTCCCTGGCACGCCTGACGAGGTCTCGAAGGTGAGGGACCTCATTGCTTGGACAGATCACACCGATTGTGTTTGCGGAGCCTTCGGTAATTGGCTCGTCTTTCCGTTTGTAACTCCGTGCCCATCTTTGCCTCGATCCCATGTAGACGCCGATATCATTACTCGATCTTCCGCCGAAGTGCAATCCTGCTCATGTTTGCGCAGCCATGTTCTAACAATCAGGACTGCGACGTGAGCGATTCCGCTCAGACTTAGTAACTTCACCTTGTTACGTTCGGTAAGTCAAGCCTTGTCGGCACTTCGCGCCAAGTTGATGCATGGATGAGTTTTGGACGCTACGACACCACCGGTGGGCGAGAGGGATGAAATGCGCAAATTCAGGTTCGGAATCACATATTGGTTGGCTACTTTACTGATCGTCTTCATTGCCGGATGCGGCCAGGAAACCGTCACTGTTCCATCCGTGGTGTCCACTGTGCCCGCCAATGGCGCCACCAGCGTGGTGATCAATACACCCATCAGCGCGACTTTCAGCGTGGCCATGAATCCGTCCTCGATTACTTCGTCAACCTTTACGGTGACGGGTCCAGGTGGCGCGGTAGCAGGAGCGGTTAGCTACAGCGGTCTGACTGCAACGTTTACGCCGGCGGCCGTTCTCGCATACGGAACCACTTACACGGGCACCATCACGACCGGAGCAACTAACCAGGCTGGCACGCCCCTGCTTGGCAACTATGTGTGGACGTTTACCACAATCACGCCAGCGCCGACGGTGATCGCTTCGATCCCTGCAAATGGAGCCACCAGTGTGGTCATCAACACGCCCATCAGCGCGACTTTCAGCGAGGCGATGAACCCAAGTTCCATCAGTGGTTCGACGTTTACAGTGACCGGCCCAGGCGGAACGGCTGTGGCAGGAACAGTGGCATACAGCGGCGTGACGGCAACATTTGCGACGACCGCCAATCTGGCCTTCGGCACCATTTACACGGCCACCATTACTACTGGAGCGGCATCCGTGGCAGGCACTCCATTGGGTGCGGCTTACGTTTGGTCGTTTACAACCATTACACCGCCGCCCACGGTGATATCCACGATCCCCGTGAATGGCGCTACGGGTGTGCCCCTCGGTCAGGTGATCAGCGCAACATTCAACGAAGCAATGAAGTGTTCGACACTCGCTTCTCCAGCGGCAAGCTTTGTTGTCACTGGCCCTGGCGCGACGGTCGTGGCAGGAACTGTGGCTTGCGCTGGCGCGGTCGCGACATTCACACCAGCGGCGAACCTTGCGGTCAACACTCTTTACACTGCGACGATCACCACAGGAGCCCAGAGTCTGGTGGGCACTCCGCTGGCCGCAAATTACGTGTGGGCCTTCCTAACGCTTCCTGCTCCCACACCGCCAACGGTGATTTCGACTGTGCCGGTAAATGGAGCAACGGGTGTGCCGATCAACCAGGCCATCAGTGCGACCTTCAGCGTGGCGATGAATCCTGCGACGATCGGCGGCGCAACCTTTACCGTGACCGGTCCGGGCGCAACCGCAGTTGCCGGAGTCGTCACCTATATCCCAGCAGGTTCAGGAGCGACGTTCGCACCGGCGGCAAACCTGGCACCAAACACGGTGTATACGGTGACGATCACGACAGGTGCTCAGAACCTGGCGGCAGTTGGGCTGGCCGCGAATTACGTTTGGACCTTCACGACGGGCACCACAGTCGTTGTGGCGCCAACGGTCATTGCAACAATTCCTGTCAACGCAGCCACAGCGGTGCCGCTCAACCAGATCGTCACCGCCACCTTCAGCACGGCAATGAACCCGGCCACTATCAACTCCACAACCTTCAAGCTCACGGGGCCAGGCACCACGGCGGTACCCGGGTTGCTCGCGTATGCGGCGGTAGGAAATACGCTGACCTTCAGACCGGCTGCGAACCTGACGGCAAGCACACTGTTTACAGCAACAATAACCACTGGGGCTCAGAACCTGGCGGGCACTGCGTTAGCAGTTAACTATGTGTGGACTTTCACGACCGGCACAACGGTCGGAGGAACTCCGCCGCAGATTGTTTCGACAGTCCCCGCAAATACGGCGACAAACGTGCCTCTAAATCAGGCAGTGAGTGCCACGTTCACCCAGGCCATGAACCCGCTGACTATCACCACGGGAACATTCCAACTTACCGGACCTGGCGGAACCGCAGTGGCTGGAATCGTCTCTTATGATGCAATCAACTTCATCGCCACCTTCACTCCAACTCTTCCGCTGATCGCCAGCAGCAGCTATACGGCATTGGTGACCAATGGAGCCACGAATCTGACGGGTACTCCGCTTGGAAACACCGGCGTGCCGAATCCCTGGATGTTCATAACCGGTACGGTCGTAGTTCCACCACCGGTTGTTCTTGGACCAAACATATTGCTCTTTGGCGGGTTTGGCGGCGGCGCCGGCATCACCAACCAGGGAACCAGCACCGTGGTCCATGGAAATATCGGGACCACTGGCACCTCTACCACCATGACGGGTTTCTACGATGAGAGCGTTCCTGCTGTCGCCGGCGTATTTCCGTGCTCGTATACGGTTACGCCCAGCAATATGGGACTGGTATTGGGTTCGATAGTTACCGCTACGCCACCGCCTTCCGGCGGGTGCATCAATGAAGGAAACGCGACCACATTCGCTCTCGCAACCCAGGCAGCGTTGGAAGCCCGAACCGCTTACCTCACACTTCAGGCTCTGCCCCCGGGAATCCTTCTCGCGACCAACGAGTTGGGCAATCGGACCCTGGCTCCTGGTACCTACACATCCGCAAGCTTCTATCAGATAACGACGGGGCCTCTAACTCTCGACGCACAGGGTGATCCTAATGCGTCCTGGGTCTTCCAGATGGGGTCTTATCTGACGGTTGGAACACCGACTGCATCTGAGAACGTCGTTCTGATCAACGGCGCGCAAGCCAAGAACGTGTACTGGGCAGTCGCTGGACTCCCTGGAGCGGTCATCAACTACGGGGGAGGCGGAACCATGGTAGGCACCGTCATCTCTCAACCGGGAATCACTGTGTCGAGTCCCGGAGTTGCCGCGGTAACGACAATCAACGGCCGAGTACTGGCTTTGAATGCATCGGCCACAATCGTGAACACCGTCATCAACGTGCCATAGGAGTTTGCCGGGACCGTCTACAATGCACGGTCCCAGCTTCTTTTTGAATGCAGGGCGATGTTCTTGTACGTCCTTTTCAGGTCTATCCGGCGATGAGATTGAATGCAAATCGCGGCGAGCAATTCAGGAGGCTACAGTGAGATTGAGTGTGAAGATAATTGCAGCAGCGGCATTTGCGGTTCTTCTAGTGCCCGCGTTCAGCCTCTTTGCGAGCGAACCGGCAAAGCCTTCGGCGATTGCGGCCAAGGACGAAAAGGTTGTCGACTCCAACGTCGCGCTTGTCTCGGATCCAGTTGCTGCGCTGCCGGCAGCTCCGATGCCCATGGCATCGGAAGCAGCGGCCACGCCCTATTCAAGAGGCCTGAATAACATCACGCCCAGGGTTGAATGGTTCATGGGTTACTCCTATCTGCGGGCCGTGCCCGAGCTGGCAGAGGGAAACAGGCTGGTCGATCTCAATGGCGGAAGCACATCGCTGGCTTTCAACTTCAACCGATACTTCGGAATTGTCGGAGACTTTGGCGGCTTCAACGACTCACGGCTCCTGCTGACGGGCGGGAATCTATCGCAGGACCGCCAGATCGACAAGGGAACGGTCTTCACCCTTCTCGCCGGTCCACGGCTTTCTTTCCGCAATTTCGACAGGATCACGCCATTTGTGCAGGTCTTGGCCGGAGGCACGCGCGCTAGCGAGATCACACTCTCAGGCTGCACAAACAACTGCCAATTGCTCCCCAAGGAATACGCATTTGCCATGACCGCCGGCGGTGGATTGGACCTCAACATTCACCATCACATTGCCCTCCGCCTCGTTCAGGCAGAGTATCTGATGACCAGGTTTAGTGATTTCAACACCGGATTTACCGGAACGCAGAACGATATGCGTCTCTCCACCGGACTTGTCTTCCGCTTCGGCGGCAGTGCTCCATCGCCGCTGACGCTGGCATGCGCCGCAAATCCGACATCGGTCTTCCCCGGCGACCCAGTGACACTAACGGCGACGGTTGGTCAACTGGATCCCGATTTGAGCGCGGTTTATTCCTGGTCCGGAAGCGGCGTGACGGGCAGCGGAGCGACGGCCACCGTGGCCACAGGTTCGCTGGCGCCGGGCAGTTATACGGTGAACTGTGGCGTAAAGGAAGGCAGGCCGGGGAGGGAAGGCCTCAAGCCCTGGGAGACAGCCGACGCTTCTGCCAGCTTCGCGGTGAAGGCATTTGAGCCGCCGTCGATCAGCTGTTCGGCCAGCCCCAGCACCATCAATCCCGGCGACAAGGCTGTTATCACCGCAGTCGCCGTGAGCCCCCAGAACCGTCCACTGACCTATACGTATTCCGTATCGGCCGGAGCGGTTAATGGCAGCGATACGACAGCGAGCTTCGATTCGACCGGCGCTCTCTCAGGTGTGATCACCGCAACCTGCACAGTAACAGACGACAAGAACCAGGTTGCGACCGCGAACGCCAACTTTACGATCGCGCCGCTACCGCCTCCTCCGGGGCCTCCCGCTGAGCAAGTGCGACTTGAGGCTCGCCTGGCATTGCATAGCGTCTTCTTCCCGACCGCTCAGCCCAGGGCCGAGCATCCCGAAGGTGGCCTGTTGGTCAGCCAGCAACAAACTCTGACTACTCTTGCGACCGACTTCAAGAGCTACCTCACATTCAAATCGGACGCTCATTTGACCCTGACCGGTCATGCGGATGTGCGCGGATCAGTCGAGTACAACCAGAAGCTTTCCGAACGCCGTGTCGCTCGCACAAAACAATTCCTGGTTGAACAAGGCGTTCCTGAAGCCAGCATTGAAACTGCGGCCGATGGCAAAGAGCAGGAACTCACCGCCGACCAGGTGAAAGAGCTGGTCGCCCGGAATCCTGAACTGAGCGACGCGGAGCGGAAGAAAGTCCTCGACGATTTGACGGTCATTGTTCTGGCTCAGAACCGTCGTGTAGACGTCACTCTGAGTACCACAGGCCAACAATCGGTGCGCCTGTACCCGTTCAACGCCGCCGACTCCCTAACTCTCCTCCAAGAGAAGAGTCAGGCGCACAAAAAGAAGGCCGCAGCTGAGAGCAAGTAGTCCAATTGAACCGCTGGAATTCGGCTGCTGACCTTGCTCCAGCGGTAGAACTTTAAACTCGAGACGATCGCGATCAGAGGAGAAACATGAAATCGAATAAAGTGCTCGTTGTTGTACTGTCGATGCTGTCAATGGGAATGATGATGGGCTGCCAGGGAAGTACCGGGCAGTCGCCGGAGGTATCGAGCAGCATTCGAAAGTCGCTCGATCAAGCAGGGTTCAAACAGGTCACCGTCAGTCAGGACCGGGACAAAGGCATCGTGACCCTAGGCGGACAAGTCGCGAACGCAAGCGATAAGTCGCAAGCTGAGTCCCTGGCAACCAATTTGGCGGGCGGACAGGTGGTCGCGGACCAAATCGCCGTGATCCCCGTCGTGGGTGGAAGCGATGCAAAAGCCGTGAACTCCGACCTGGACCAAGGCATCGAAAAGAATCTCGATGCAGTGCTGATCCAGAACAACCTGCATAAGCACGTCAGTTACGCGGTTAAGAACGGCGTAGTTACGCTGACCGGAGAGGTAAACTCGGACACCGAGCGCACGGGCGCTGAGAAGCTGGCGGCCGGGGTGCCGAATGTGCAGCAAGTGGTAAACGACATACAAACCAAGAATCGGAAAGCCAGTTCATCGACATAGACTCTGCGGAGTGGATCGGCGCATCAGGACGGATGTCGGCCGCCGTTTAGTCGCTTGCGCACCCAACGTAAGACATTGAGCGGCAAGCATGCAGACTCGGGGGCATGGATCTCGATCTGAAACGCGGCGGATTCAAACGGATCTTCAACGCGAGACAAAGTCGCCGAATCAGCCAGGCTCCATTTGAGCCTGGCTGATCAGCGTAAGGTCTGATCTCAAGGGTACTCGATCTCTATTCGCCGACATCGATTCTCCTGGACGCCTATAATGGAGTTGACCTCGGAAAGAGACCTGCTCTGTTAAAGAAAGCCTTGCTTATCAGTTTCGTTGTCGCGCTGGCATTCTCTTTCTGCCCGGCTGCGAGGGCGACAGCTGCCACAAACTCAGCAGATTCCAAGCCCTATCGGCTTCGTCTCTATCACCTTCATACGGGTGAACATCTGGATGTGGTTTACCGGATAGGCGATCAATATGTTCCGGAGGGCGTTGCGGCGCTGGACCATTTTCTTCGCGACCACCGCACGGGTGACGAGAAGGAATATGACATCAGGGAATTCGATCTCCTGCATGACCTGTTGGCCAAACTGGGGCATCTCGACAGTGAGATCGACATCGTCTGCGGTTATCGCACTCCGTGGAGCAACAATTATCTCCGCGAGCATAGCAATGGCGTTGCGCTGCACAGCCAGCACATGGAAGCTAAAGCAATCGATATTCGCATTCCGGGAATACGCACCGCTCAGGTTCGCGATGCTGCGTTGTCTCTAAGGCGCGGAGGCGTCGGTTATTACGCGCAATCCGATTTTGTGCATGTGGACGTTGGTCCGGTGCGTCGCTGGTAACCGATATTTCGATCAACGGTTCATCTGGTTTTTCGCCAAGGCATCGTTGAGAGCCCCGTCAAGTCCATAGATGTCGTTGTAGAAATAGACTTCATCGTTCTCCTCGACAATCGCCGTTAGATAGACGATGACCACCGGCACTGGCCGCGAGAGGTTTACCTGCTGGTTGTCAGGGCCAGACTGCATGGCTGCCTTGATTTTATCCAGCGTCCACTTGGGCTGATCCTGGAGCAGCCACGCCGCAAGCTCAGCTGGCTCCTCGACGCGGATGCACCCATGACTGAAATCGCGCCGGGACTGGTTGAACAACTCCGGCGCCGGCGTGCTGTGCAGGTAAACATCGAATTCATTAGGAAACATGAATTTGACCAAGCCAAGCGCGTTTCGTGGTCCGGGCTTTTGCCGTACGAGAAGCCTACCAGACTTTATCTCTGCCAGCATGGCTTGGCTCACCGCTCCCGCGGCTACGATGTGCCCATTCTGGTCCGTGGCTTCAAAGCCTTTCTGGGCGAGGTAGCGCGGGTTCTTTTGAAGCTTGGGAACAATCTCCGCGCGAACGATATCGAGGGGAAGATTCCAATACGGCCGGAAGATGATGTACTTCATTTCCTTAGCAAAGACCGGCGTCTGATGGTTGAGCGCCTTCCCCACCACAACATTCATTCGCAGCGCAATGGTGTGATCGTCTGAAAATACCCGCAATTTGAATCCGGGGATATTCACCGCGACAGGCAATTGCGGGTAGTCCGCCGGAAGCCATCTCCACCTTTCAAGAGAATCTTCCAATTGGATTACACGGATACTTAGCGGCATATTCAGCTGTGCAATCGTTTCTTTGTCGAGCCGTCCTTCGGACTTCAACCCGTGCCGGGTTTGAAAGTGCTTAACCGCTTCTACCAATGGCTCACCATAGGTAGTTGCGTTCAGATCTGTAACAGCGCTTTGCGGAAGGTCACCAAGAAGGCGAAGTCGGGCACCCAATTGCTGAACACTGGAATACGCATCGCCGCTCTTCACCGTCTTTGGCACATCGGGCAAGGGCTGGCTGTGATCCTGGGCCGCCAAGACCAGATAGGTCCCCAGCGCGGTCTCGGTTCGTTGATAACCCAGGTATTGGGGTTCTACCTTGTTCAATACGTCAGGGAGATTGCTCCCCGCCAGTACCTTCTGCACTAAGAACTGCGGCAAATCGTAGTGTTTCTGATCGAGATCAATGCCAAACTCCAAGGGCTTCGGATTGACTCTGCCGATTCTGAGATTGGAGAGATACCTCATCGCGCTGACCGTCAAAGCGGCGTCAAATTGTGCCACGGCATCCGCGTTTCCTGGCGCGCCTTTGAGTGCAGCCAGTCGCTCTGGCCAGTGCGATGCATCGTAGTCTTCCGGATTGAGCCCCTTTTGTTGGCTGTTCTCGAGCGCAGAGATGATGGCGAGTGCCTGTGGAGTCGCCTGTCCGCCGCGCACCCAAGCGGGTGAGTATTGGATCGCTTCGTATACTTTTTTAGCATTCTGTCGATCGTCGATGAAGTTCGCCGGATGGCTCTCAGAAGGTGTTTCGGCAAATGTCAATGTGCGCAGTCTTTCGGCAACTGCTTCCGCGTCAACTGAATTGCTTCCAATGCGAGGCATGCCAACCGGGTGTGAATGGCAACCGGCTACAAGCTGACACGAAAGCAGTAACAGAGCCAATCCCATCGCCGCAATCGCGGAGTCATGGGACAAGGTTCCTAGCGGCTTTGGCTTCTCGTTCGAGGCATTGCGGGAGTTTTGGCGCCTCTGTGGCACCTTGGCAGATGATTGGCGTGCTGACCGTCGCCCGATAGAGGTGGGGATCAATGTGCTCGCCGGGCGCTAGGCTGGCGAGCAGAGTTGACTAGTCGGTGTGCACGCATGAGGTCAGACGCTTCTGTGACCCTTGCCATGTTCTGTGCTGCGGTCTTCTGCCACCAGATGCTGAACCCATTGCTGGCAAGGGTTGGATTCGGAATCATTGGCTGGTCGTCTAGCTCCTTCCGAAGTTCGAAGGGCTCAGAGCTTTGTATGTTGAATTCTGGATGCATGTTGATTTCGTCCTATTCCGATCCGGAATTGCTTTTAAAGGATCAGACACTTCCGCTTGCCCAACATGATTCTCCTGCCTGGCGCGGCTTAGCATCTGATCAATTAGACACAGCCATTCCCGCCTTGCAGATTGACAATCGCATTGGGCGCTCATAGCACTCAGGCTCAGAGCCTATTAGTCGTCTGGCATGCGCAGGTCACAGCAGAGAAATGGCTGGGAACGGGTTTGGTCTGCGAGTGCGAGAGACGAACTGCAAAATCCCGGCTCATGAGACAAACTAAGCGCCGTTGTTGGGGGGCTGATTTGGTGTCCATAAAGGTGCGAAATTAAGTCCATATCGGCGGCAGGATAGAAGAGAGCGAAAATAGCGAAAGCTTCGAAGCCTCTCATTCTATGTGACATAATTCCAAGTTGTTGAAAGACAATCTGGGGACGTAGCTTAGTTTGTCAGAGCGCTGCCCTGAAATGGGTCTCGCTTAGGCCTTCCCGCAACATTTGCATCAACCCTTTTTGACGCCATAACTCATTGACACTAAATAGTTTATGCGGCGTTTTGTGAGCGATTGCAGTTCGCTCAAAGACCGCCGGAGTTGACCGCACTATTCGCTGCAAATCAAACTTGGAATCGACATTTTCTCCCCAGCCGCCCGATAATAGGTGGAGGTGCGAGGTTTTCATGACGATTCGTGTCGAACTCAACCCAGAGATGGAGAGACAGCTCGCTGCGGGAGCATTGGCGCACGGTATCGCGCTGGAGTTATATGCACAGCGGCTCCTCCAGGAAGCGATGGCTTCCAAAAGCAGAGGGCGTTCTCGCGCAAGCCAGGAAGAGTTTCGCGTCTTTTTGGATGCTCTTGCGAGCAAAGCGCCGAACGTCCCCGAACTGCGGTCCGAGACCTTCTCGCGCGAAATGATTTACGGTGAGCATGCCTGATGCCCGGATCGTCCTACTTATTAGTGGACACGAACATTCTGCTCCGCCTCGTACAGCTGGACAGCCCTGAATATGGAACGATTCGGCAATGTACGGATCGTCTTTGGGCA
>JBAWCO010000211.1:0-2619 GCA_049590315.1 Occallatibacter sp.
GCGCCTATAGCCCAAATCCGCGAGTGTGGCGGAAGTTAGCGACGGCTTTGGCCATCACGGCAAACGCACTTCATTCGCTTGGAAATCCTAGGAGTTGCGCCAAGGACTGAATACTCCATCCCGCTCGCTTCCGTTTGACTTTCAGAGATCCTTTGCTTGTGTCCCCGCGCAAGACGGACAATGCAAGTCGGTTCAGCAAGGCGCTCTTTTCTGCTGCCGTGCGATCATCGACTCGGCGTGCATCTTCTCGAAACACCACATCGAACACCCAATGCAGACCGTTTTCAATACTCCAGTGCCCACGAATCGCCCCGCCAATCTGCTCTGCTTTCGGATCAAGACTACTGATGAAGTAGCTGACTTCCTTGCTTAATACACCGGTTGCCTTACACACCACCACACGAACTCCCATCACCAGAGTGAGCAAGCCAACCCATGACTCCAGGCAAGTCGACGACCATCTGCCAGCCGCTGATAACACACGCACCCTACGAGTTTCGCTCCTGCCGTGATCACACAGTTGCGTCACGTATTCACGCGGCAATCGTTTCGGTTTCGCTTCGGCTTCGGCGAACGCGGCTTGGATCTCCGCATGGAAAGTTGGCTGATTGTCTTTCACGGCCAAGACGTAGTCGCCCTTACCCTCCACGATGATCTTGGCAATGTCCTTCTGGCAGCCCATCGCATCCGTCGTCACGATTTTGTCGCGTCAATCCAGCAACTCTAGCCCCTAAACAAGCATAGACCCCCGGGAAATTTCGATGAAATTGGTGAAAAACTCGAAATCCTCTAGAATTCTGGGGTGTCTTATCGTTGCCAGACGGTTCAGAACCCCAGACCCAAGAGGATTTCGAGTGACTCCCAACATACGACGTTTCTTCTCGAAACGCAAATCCAGAATCCAACGCCGCCTGGATAAAAAAGATCTCCGGGGTTGTTCCCAACCCATTCTCACCCCCCAAAATATCCAATACGAGGTCGCGGACCGTACCCGTGGCATTTCGTATGGTGGCCTTGGCGCGATCCAGTTACTGGCCCGCAAGCTTGGACTCATTGAGGCCATCGACAACCGCCTCCACCTTCTCAAAATCCATCTCCCCTATCACGAATCCGATCATGTCCTCGCCATTGCTTACAACGCCCTGTGTGAGGGTTCCTGTTTGCAAGACCTGGAACTTCGTCGCAATGACGAAGTCTTCCTCGACGCCCTGGGCGCCCGACGCATCCCCGATCCGACTACGGCAGGCGATTTCTGCCGTCGCTTCACCACGGCCTCCCTGGACATTCTGCAAGACATCTTTGACGACACGCGCATCAAAGCTTGGGAGGGACAGCCCGATGCCTTCTTCCAGCAGGCGATCATCGACATGGATGGCACTCTCGTTGGCACCACCGGACAGTGTAAGAAGGGCATGGACATTGCTTACGACGGGACCTGGGGCTACCACGTCCTGGTACTGTCCCTGGCCAACACGAGCGAAATCCTCCGCCTGGTCAATCGTCCGGCCAACCGTCCTTCGCACGAAGGAGCGGCTGCCCAGGTCGATCGCGCCCTGGAGGTTTGTTTCCGGGGCCAGTTTCGCCGGGTGTTGCTGCGTGGGGACACCGATTTCTCCCAAACCGAACATCTCGACCGCTGGAACAGCGATCGCCGGGTACGGTTTGTGTTTGGCTATGACGCCAACCCCGCCGTCAAGGAGATTGCCGAACGCCTGCCTGCGCTGGCCTGGCGGCCTCTGGAACGTCCGCCGCAGTATACGGTCAAGACCCAACCCCGGGCACGTCCGGACAACGTCAAGGAGCAGGTCGTGGTAGCACGGGAGTTCGAGAACATCCGCCTGGAGAGCGAAGAGGTTGCCGAGTTCAACTACCAACCTCATGCTTGTAGCGTGGTCTATCGGATGGTGGTGGTCCGCAAGAACCTGTCGGTCAGCAAGGGGGAACGACTCGAGTCGAATGCGGTCCGCTACTTCTTCTACCTGACCAATGATTGGGTGCCTGATGCTTGCGAAGTGGTGTTTGTGGCCAACGACCGCTGCCATCAGGAAAATCTGCTGTCGCAATTGCACAGTGGGGTGAAGGCTTTGCGAGCGCCGCTGGGAGATCTGGAAAGTAATGGGGCGTACATGGTGATGGTGGCGCTGGCGTGGAACCTGAAGGTGTGGTGGGGTCTGTCGTTGCCGGAGGTGCCTGGACGTTGGCAGGAGCAGCATCGCGAGGACAAGCAGCGGGTGTTGGGAATGGAGTTTAAGACATTCGTGAATGCGTTTGTGCGTTTGCCGTGCCAGATAGTCAAGACGGGTAAGAAGTTGATATACCGATTGTTATCGTGGAACCCACATCTAGGAATCTTTTTCCGTATGGTTTCGGCGTTACGTTGTTGAGTGAGAAAGAAGCGAAGTCGGAGTCTGGATGCTCCGATCCGTGATGGCGTCGAAAGCCATGTTGCAGAAAGAGAGTGAAGATGGAGAGAGTAACAAACGGAACAAAATCAACAGTTCTAATCGGAACTGGCCGGAGAAAATCCGTATTAAGGTCCAGCGTCATTGGCCCCGTTAGGGCTTGGAATCTTCGCTTGTTTAAGGTCTAGAGTCCTGGCGGCATGTCAAACCTCAGGAT
>JBAWCO010000212.1:0-8024 GCA_049590315.1 Occallatibacter sp.
CTTCGATGGTGTAGTTGGACTCGGATACGATGTATGGCCGGTCCGCTGCCGAAGTTCCATCGAGTGCGTAAATCTCTCGACGAAGCATGGATCCGCGCAAAGCTCGGCATGCCTCGCGGAGTTCCTCGGGAGAAAACCGATAGGTTTGGCTGGTGCCGTCGGGAAGCAGGATCGTCGTGGGCAGGACTGTGTCATCGAGCAACATGGCATCGAACTGCGCTGCAGTCAGGGTGTCGATCGCTTCGCCCGCATCACCTTCCGAGTAATACTCAGACTGCATGTAAGTGGAAACCACCGATTCGCCGAAGAAAGCTCCTGTATGGAACCAGGTCTTCGTTAAGACCGGGGGCACATCCGAGGCCGCATTCACGTTGGTTGGCGCGGCCATGCTGCCTGAGTTCATCAGCGTGGCGTACTCTTCCGTGTCCCATTGGTCCACGCGACCGAATCCGCGAAACTCGCGTTCCACGCCATCGTAGTAACCGTTGTGGTATGCGTAGCAGGTAACGAAGACGTTGCGGCTGATGTAGTCATAGGTCTCCAGCCGCTCCACCACTTGAACCGGGAACGGAAGGCGCGTGACCCACGGCGTACCGGCGAGCTTGTCTGCCACGTAAAACTTGGTTGAAGGCGCATAAGAGACCTCCGTCCGCGCGCCCAGATTGTTAGTTGCCTGCACCAGTAGATGAGGCTTTCGACCGCCCATCAGGTCGATGTAACACATGGGTGCCGAAGCATTCCCAGGCAATGAAGATGACCACACCAGGCAGGCAGTGCCATTTCCGAGCAGGTCAATCACCGTTGCGGGCGAGGCGCTGTTCACAGCCGGAAAATAACCGAGGACCTTCGCCGCCCCCCAGCCATTTCCTGACCGATTGAAGTACAACTGAACCGAGTCGGCCGCAAAGTAGAGAATGTCCGCGGTTCCTGAGCCATCGATATCCGCCAGCCTGATCCGTCGCCCGTCAAAAATATCGGACCGGTCAAAGAGAGGTGCCGAGTCCATCGTCACCTTCGTGCCAAACTTGCCATATCCCTCATTTGGCCAGTAGCAGATCTGTCCGTTGCGAACGCGCACAAGATCCGTCAGCCCGTCGCCGGACATATCGGCCAGAAAGATCGACTCCGTGCTGTCGGAAAACACCAGCTTCGGGCCCTGCTCCTCATCAAAGAACTGCGGGAGGCGCTGCGCCGAGGCGAACCCTTCGGTGGAGAGCGAACGGTACCAGGAGAATGCGCCGCCCTCGTTGATGAGCAGGTCGGGAAATCCGTCCCCAGTAATGTCAATGAATTTCAGTTCAGGATTCTGCCAGTCAACCACGGGCAGCGACTTGAAGGGAACGAACGGTTCCCATTTCGCGTCGTCTGTCCGCTCATAATAGCCAGGCACTGGTCCCTGGAAATTGACCAGATCGAGCTGCCCATCTCCAGAGACGCTGAGCAACACCTGCTGCCCCTGGTCGAGCGCGGCCGTGGAAGGAAGCTTGTCTACAAGCTCAACAGGCGCAAATCTGGGCACGGTGTATTGCTTGCCGGCGACAGTCTGTTGATTGACCGGACTCAGGTTTGCTTTGTAAAACCACGATCCTGCCTGCTCCGTGAGGATTCCCGAAAGCCCCTCGCCGTCGAGATCGATCCAGCGATAGTCTTTGCCATCCAACCCGTATGGAAGGTTCTTCAGACTCTCTCGATCTACCTGTCGCACAGTCTCATCCACAATCGCCTGCGTGTACTCAAATTCGAGTGGGGGCATCGAGTCCATGACGTAACTGGCCGCCCCGTTCCTGGTGTAGCCGCTCCGCGTGACGGAAAGCAAGTATGAGTAATATGGCTGACTCGGATCGACAGGAGGCACGGCAGCAGTATGCGTCAGGTCGGTCGATGCTACCAGGCAGTTCAAGCCAGCATTCGCGTCCTGTGTGAAGTTGTGAAATATCAGCACACGTCGGCATAGTCTGTAAGTGCGAACTTCAAATGTGGAGCGATATGTCGAGAAGGGATCCAGGCGACAAGCCCATGGAATGCCAGTGTCTTGCGGAACGGGATTCAGTAGGTCCTGGTCTCCATAATCGAATACGAGCTCGAAACACCAGTTCGTGGGAAGCGCCACGGGTGTAGCTAAGGTGAGGTTGGGGAAGTAAGGCGTGGTGTTGCCGTAGAAAATGCGCTTGATGTATCGGTTCGCGGATCGCGTGGCGTCGTTGCGGTTGCGTTCGCAGACTTGGCTGAGATCCACGCCAACCGAGTCCTCTTGCTTGTACTCATAACTGACAGCATTGCCTTTGTCGTCGTAACTCTCGCAGATGAGCCAGGTGAAGATGTGCGTGGGGTCGGCGGGATCGGCGATGCGGCTGGCGTCGGTCCTTCCATACCAGGTTGTGACGTTGTCCTTTGTAATCGTTCGCCAGAAGGTATCCGTGGAGTTGGATGTGTTGATCCAGCGTTCGATGCGCGCGAAGAGCCTGTCGACGCGCGGCCTGTAGCGGTGCACCGCGTACTGGTTTCCATAAAGCGATCGCGAAAGGGGCACGTCGCGGATCCAGGTACTTCCCGACTGGACAAGCGCCGGCATCAGGTCCTCGGCCTCGGAGAGAATGAATACATCGGACTCCTGAGCGTCCTGATATTGAGGCAGTCCTTTGTCGGTTTTGCGGGTCACCATGGGAAGCGACACAGACCAGTCAAGACCGAATGGACCGTTTCCAGAACCTGAGTCGTAAGACAGGCTGAGTTGCGGACCAAAGCCCGAGCGGCCGGGACTTGCAAAGATGGGAACCGTCATGGTCCCTGCGCCCGTGGCAGGGTTGGCTGTGAACTTCTCTCCAATTCCGCGGATAGCACCGCCGCCCTTGGGCAGCGTAAGTGAGGGCAATACTTTCTGACTCGTCGCCTCTCTCTCTGCTCCCGATACAACCGCAGTCGCAGAACGCCTGTCGTTTGTAGATCTGCTGCCAAGTTTGTCAGTGTCTTGCATCACGCCCATTCCGTGCGCTGAATAGTAGCACGGGGACGAAGAAACTTGGAACGCTTTGTCGCAGGAAATCTTCTGTTTGCAAAGTACTAACCGGGGTCGGAGTAGGCCTGTCGAACTCCATCTGGGCGCATAAAATCGATTAGGGAAAAAGAGGTGTTGGCCTCCTCCAGGAAAAAATTCAACAGATATTTAGCCTATTTCTTCCAGGGTCTTTGTTCACGACGTTTGACTTGTTGGTGTGATCGCCGGGACAAAACTCGCTGAATGCAGTTGGGAGATCCTGAAGATTAGAACCCAGAGTGACATAAGATTTCGTGCAGTCTTGACCTTGCCCTCAGAACGCGTATCTCTTAGCCCTGCGGTTTTGAGGAGAAATTGATCCTCGTGGTCGTCGTGGCGTGGGAATGTGGAAATCGGCATGATCGATTTCCAAGGTCTGTGGGAAGGGTGGGAAAAACAGTTTCATCGTTTTTCCCAGGCTTTCCATGGACCGGCATTTCCACGCCTGCTTCGGTTGTCAGCGCACTCAGGCGGCAGCTTTCCCCAGAGTATGCTCCCGTTCCGTTTCGAACTCAACCGGGCTGGCATAGCCCAGCGTCGAGTGCATGCGTGTTTGGTTATACCAGAGCAGCCAGGCGATGGTTTCATCCTTGGCCTGACGAATCGTTTCAAAGCGCCGTCCGTGCAGTCGTTCCACCTTCAGCGAACCGAACAGCGTCTCCGAGCAGGCGTTGTCCCAGCAGTTGCCCTTGCCGCTCATCGACTGCGTGATGGCATACTCTTTGAGCACCTTCCTGAAGTCTTCGCTGGCGTACTGGCTGCCGCGATCGCTATGGAAGATCAGCTTGTTGGTTCGATCCGGACGGCGATGGAACCAGGCCATCTCCAAAGCGTCGATGACCAGGTTGCGCCGCATATCGGGTTGCATTGACCAGCCCACCACGCGGCGACTGAACAGATCGATCACGACGGCCAGAAACAACCAGCCTTCCTCGGTGGCAATGTAGGTGATGTCGCCGGCCCACGCCTGGTTGGGCGCGGCCGGCGCGAAGTTGCGATTCAGAAAGTTGGGCGCAATCGGCAGATCGTGCCGGCTGTCGGTGGTCACGACATGAAAACGCCGCTTGCCGCGGGCGCGAATCCCGTGCTGCTGCATCAGCCGTTGTACGCGCTGCTTGCCCACGCGAATGCCTTGAGCCCGCAGTTGCCGCCAGATGCGCGGCCAGCCATAGGCTCCACGGTTCTCCGCGTAGGCGGCGCGGATATGCACCAGCAGTGCTTCGTCGCTGAGGTGGCGGCGTTGGGCGATTCCCCGCAGCCGCTTCATGTGTTGATGGTAGCCGGACACGCTCACGCCGAGCACCCGGCACTGCACACGGATCGGCCAGACCCGCCTGTGGCGTTGAATAAAGGCATACTTCACTTCTGGCCCTTTGCGAAGAATGCCGTCGCTTTTCCCAGGCCGGGGTCCCCACGGACAGGTCGTCGTCCGTGGGGTGGAGGATGTCGCGCTCCATCGTCACACGGGCCAGCTCGGCCCGCAGGCGGCTGATCTCCATCTGCTCGGTGGTCACTGCGCCCTTCCCGACGACGCCTTTTAGTTGTCCGGCTCGATGCAACTTGATCCAGTTGCCCAGAGTCTGTTCGACTACGCCCAGGCTCCGTGCCGCGGACGCCAGCGTCTGGCCCGACTCCACAAGCCCAACCGCCTCCTGCTTGAACTCAAGCGTGTACCTGCCCCGTTTCCCGTTCCTCATCTGCGTTCCCTTTCGCTATTAAAGCAGCTCGCTAAGGGATACGTTTTGCGCGGGCAAGGTCATTGCGGCAAGAGCAGCAGTGTCGTTCTGGCCGAGTGCCCGAAGGATGACCGATGGTCGATGCCTCCAGTGGTCTCGGATCGCATCGAGTGGGCTCGCCTTCGGATGCCGGTGCGAAGCGGTTCCGTCAGGTCGCGTACCATCCGAGGGAGCAACGACTATTCCGCTGTCAGGTCAGATTAGACTTTCGTCGATGGCAGGCGATCGGCTCATGCGACTCTGCTAGCGAGTTTGGCGGCGTACATGGCCTCATCTGCGGTACGCAGCAGTGATTCCGCGTCCGTGCCGCCGTCTGGATAGAGACTAAATCCGACGCTTGCACTCGCCTGGAATTCAAATTCTTCGATAATTAGCTTCTTCGACAGCGAAAGATGGAGTGCTTTCACAATTCTCTCCGCCGCTGTCGAATCTGCCCCAGAAACAACCGCGGCGAACTCGTCGCCTCCAAGGCGCGCCAGAATATCCACTCTTCGGATGCACAATCGGAAACGATTGGAGACCTCCTTGAGATAGAGATCGCCGATGCGGTGTCCATACCGGTCGTTGATTTGCTTGAAATGGTCCAGATCGATATAGAAAAGAGCAAAACCATCTCCAGTCTTTTTGGCGTCAGTCAGAGCTTTGCGCAGGCTCCCTTGAAAACACAGTCGATTCGACAAACCCGTCAAGTGATCGTGATTAGCCTGATAGCTCAACCTCTCTTGTACGCTCGCACTCTCAATCGCGATGGAAGCAAGGCGGATGGCTATGCGCAACGTCCTCTCCAAATCGCTTTCTCCAGATGCGTATGCCGCGAGGTTGAATTCAAACCACCCGACTGGTTCTGAAGAACTGGCGTGAATATACCGGCGGACAAGTCCTGGCTCGGGGTCCTTCGTTGGCGGCGTACCGGGATGAATCGAGCACTCAACATTCTCATACCGCGACCGGACTAAGTCCCTGATCCCTTCAAAGACCAGCTTCAGCGATGAACCGGAGGCGATCATCTCCAACACGCGGTGCTGGTTTCGCTCCAATTTGCGTTCGGCCTCCAATTCGATGGTGCGTGCCGCTACAGCGGATTCCAACTCGCGATGACGATTCACGAAGCTGCGGATGCGCCATCTGTAGCCGGCGATCACCAGCAGAATGAGGCTCGCCATACTTGAAAACAGAAATGTAGATGTGAGGTACCAGGGCGGCAGAACGGTCAAGGTGATGCTCGCCGGTTCAATTCCAACAACGCCGTCGGTCGATTCTGCCAGCACGTCGAATGTATAGGTGCCTGGTTTCAGGTCGGAGTACATGATCACGTGTGAGTCAGTCGAGAGCCACTTTTTGTCGATTCCGCGGCGCCGGTAGAGAAATCGGGTTCGGCTTTCATTCAGGAAAGTAAGAGCGGTCATCCTGAATTGGACGCTCGTGACTGGATAGCTCCAGGTGACCGCACCTGCAGGGTCGAGCGTCTGGCCATTGATCTGAACTGCGGAAATAAGGGTCCGTAACGGCGGCGCCGTGCGGTCCGAATTTGTTGGCGTGTAGTGCGCAAGTCCACGGCTTGTACCGATCCAGACGTCATTCCCTTCGCCTTTTTGAAATGCGCCAACGTTTGTGTCATTCCAGACCAGCCCATCGTCCTCATCATGCCAACGCCAACCTGAACCTCCCTGTTCGAGTACAAACACTCCACGGTCTGTGCCCACCCAGACAGCTTTCCTGCTATCAGACCCTATGAAGTACGGCACCAGGCGTCCCGGAGCAGGAAGTGGAGGCAGAGGAGCGGCACTCCAACTCTCCTGTCGATCGGTAAGTCGGAACGATTGAGAGGCGGCGTTCAACGCAAGAACGGAGCCGTCCTCTGACTCGGCAACGAATAAGACCGAGCCGGTGAGCCCCTGAGAGGGCCCGAGAGTGATCCAATTCTCATTGACACGCACATTGAGTTTGCCGTTGATTGCCGCCCACACCCGGCCGGCGTCATCCGCGACCAAAGCCGATGTTCCGCCCGTCGGCGTTCCAGGAGGAACGCTAAGCCGATATCCACCCGGAACGGATCTTCTAAATCGGAGCAAACCAATTTGCGACCCCGCCCAGATCGAACCGTCAGCGTCCATTGCGAGGCTGGAGACCGATACATCCATGTGTCCCGAGGCAGGGTAGATCCGTCTGATCCGACCTGTCCGCGTATCCAGGCAACTGAGTCCACCTGGGGAACTTCCGATCCAGAGATTTCCGTCTCGATCATAGATGAGAGCATAGGCATGGTCGCCGGCCATACCATCAGCCTCAAGCCAGGTGCGTACTGTGCCCTGTCCCGGGCGGAATTGAACCAGCCCGCGATCCGTGCCCAGGAACAGACTCCCATTCTTGTCGGGCCTACTCCTATCGGGTTTGATTGCGAGAATGCTGCTGTTCTCCAGCCCCTCGAGATCGGTCCATCCCTCCCACGAGTTATAGCCTCGCCAACGCTCCAGCCCGGCTCCCAGATGTCCTATCCAAAGCGAACCTTCCTGATCTTCCAATGCAATCTGGGTACTGCCGCTGGTGAGGCCTTCGCGCATCGTCACCAGTTTCCATTGGCCGTTCAGCATACGGGCCAAACCGCGCTGCGTGGGGACAAACAGGTTGCCTCTGCGATCCAGACTCAGAACGCCGGATCCTTCAGTGGGTGGAAGCGAACTTCCTCCATCCTCAAAGTGTTCTCCGCCCTTGCGAAGCACGCGAAGCTGTTTTTCGCTGCGGACCCAAAGATCGCCGTTTCTGTCCATTCGAATCGCAGTCCAACTATCGTTCGACATGCCTTCGTGAATTCCGAAGCAAGCGGTTTTCCCGGCGAGGCTGCGGCATATCCCGGAGCGTCTGCTAGACCAGACACTGCCATCAGGGGCCTCGTAGACGGCGAGAACGGGAGCCGTGTCACCTGACGGGTCGAAGACAGGAGAGGCGAGTTGGCCGTCGCGGAAAGACGCGGTGCCAAGACCCTTGTCAGTCGCGACATGAAAGAGCGACGATTTTTCATCCCAGGCCACGCCTTGCGGTCCGTTGGGCAGATGCACCTTCAAGTCGAATTGATGAAAGCGTTTCCCCTCCAGGCGAAAAAGCGCATGGTCTGATACAGCCCACAAATCCCCAGAAGGAGCCTTGGCAAGATATATCGATCCGGCGGTGACAAGGCCCTCTTTTTCGCCAAACCGTTCGAAGGCGGTGCCGTTATATCGAAACAGCCCGTTGAATGTGGCCGCCCAGATGTATCC
>JBAWCO010000213.1:0-5177 GCA_049590315.1 Occallatibacter sp.
ATCAGTGGCCAGGGAGCCGAGCAGATCGCCCGAAAAGCGCAGGAATTCGGGCAGGATGACGATATTACGGTCCTTACCCTGTCCCCGGCGGGTGGAGCGGCCCCAGTTTAGGGCTCAAGGGCCCACAAAGTGCCCGATCCGGAGGGTTTTCCACCCCTCTTTTCGTTGACTCAAGGCCTCAATTCGGGTATTCTGAAGACCTTGCGCGGTGTTGCGCCTGGGGTCTGTGTGTGCTCACCCGGATCCGGCTGGTGGATACCCCTGAGGGGATCGACTGGAACAGGCTCACCGGCTGCTGGATGCGCATGTACTGAGAGCGTGCCCAGGCAAGCCGGAGCCCTTTGAGGGCCAACTCCCGCAATTCTCACCCGAACAGAATTGTTTGGACGTGGGTGGAAATCATGCCCGTGCGCGTTTTGCGTGGGCCAAGGCGCTTTGCGCCGCAGTTTTCGGGCAGTACGGGTTTTTGTAAAAGGTTTTTCAGAGGGCAGGAGATCGAGATGGGTACCTTTGTTCCGAGCGGCAAGGATGTTGACCGCAAGTGGTATGTGGTGGATGCGAGCGGGCAGACGCTTGGGCGCCTGGCGACCAAGGCTGCCAGCGTATTGGCCGGCAAGCTGAACCCGCAGTATGTGCCGTACATCGACGTGGGCGACCACGTGATCGTTATCAACGCGGAGAAGGTGAAGCTGACCGGCCTGAAGGCTGAGCAGAAGCAGTATCGCCGCTACACGGGATTCCCCGGCGGTTTGCGCGAAGAATCGTATACGCGCCTGCTAGCCCGCAAGCCGGAAAAGATTCTGGAAGAGGCCATCAAGGGCATGCTTCCGAAGAACAAGATGGGCCGCCAGATGGGCACGAAACTGAAGGTCTATCGCGGCGACAAGCATCCTCACCAGGCGCAGATGCCGGTGGCGATGGAGATCAAGTAGAGCAGCTTACAGCTTTCAGCGATCAGCTTTCAGTTATGCATGCTGATGCGGAAAGTTCAGGCGGCGCAAAGAATTGAATGGAAGCACCACAAGGCTGATGGCTGAAAGCTGACGGCTGAGAGCTAAGAGGAAACGAATGGCAGATCTGGTTCAGTATTACGGGACGGGGCGGCGCAAGTCGGCAATCGCGCGTGTGTTTCTGCGTCCCGGCACGGGCGAGTGGAAGGTCAACGGCAAGGCATTCGATGTATATTTCGTGACCGAGCAGCAGCGTGTGGCCGCCAAGCGGACACTGGCTGTGGCCGAGCTGGCCTCAAGCTTTGACGTGGTGACCACCGTGAAGAGCGGCGGCGTGGCTGCACAGGCCGATGCGGTGAAGTTGGGCATTGCCCGCGCATTGGTCCAGTTCAACCCGGAACTGCGCAAGATTCTCAAGGCCGAAGGGCTCATGACTCGCGATGCGCGCCAGAAGGAACGCAAGAAGTACGGCCAGAAGGGTGCCCGCAAGCGGTTCCAGTTCTCGAAGAGATAGTTTTCAGTGGTCAGTTCTCAGTTTTCAGTATCTGACGTTCAAGTTACTGACCACTGGAAGCTGGGAGCTGAAAACTTGCAACACCAATCCCCCGCGCAAGCGGGTTCAATCCGGGCCAAGGTAGGACTTGCCCGGATGCAATCCAATAAGGAGGCCCATTGGCCACGATCACAATGAAGGAGCTGCTCGAAGCGGGTGTTCACTTCGGGCATCAGACCAAGCGCTGGAATCCGAAGATGAAGGAATACATTTTCGGCGAGCGTAACGGGATTTACATCATCGACCTGCAGAAGACGCTGAAGCTGTTAAAGGACGCGTCGAAGTTCGTCACCGATCTGTGTGCGGGAGGCAAGACGATTCTTTTCGTCGGCACCAAGCGCCAGGCACAGGATGCCGTGGCTGAAGAAGCCACCCGCGCGGGGATGCCCTACATCAACCAGCGCTGGCTTGGCGGCCTGTTGACCAACTGGGTGACGGTGCAGAAGAGTGTAAAGCGCCTTCAGGAACTGGATGATATGGCCACGGATGGCCGGTACGACCTGCTGACCAAGAAGGAAGTCATCAAGCTGGAGCGGGAGCGGAAGCACCTGCAGGCGAACCTTGCCGGCATCAAGGCGATGAAGCGGCTTCCCGATGCGCTGTTTATCGTCGACTCGAATAACGAGGCGATCGCCGTGAAGGAAGCCCGCAAGCTAGGCATTCCGGTTGTGGCGGTGGTGGATACCAACTGCGACCCGACGGTAGTGGACTACGTAATTCCGGGGAACGACGATGCGCTGCGCGCGATTCGCTTGTTTACTTCGAAGATTGCCGATTCGGCAGCCGAGGGTGTGAACCTGGTGGGCGACAAGGCCTTTGCGGCCGAGGAACTGCCGATTCCTTCAGCGGAAGATGCTGCGGCACCGGATTCCGGGCCGGTGGAGGAAGTGGACTTGGAAGCGGCGTTGGGCGGTGGTATCCGCAAGGCACCCGCAGTTGTGGCTGCCCTGGATGAGGCGGAAGTCGCTGAAGGCGGACATTAATCCTGCTGTAGCACGCGAGTGCGTATTGTGAGACAAGCGTGGCCGCGAGGAATGGTGCCACGCTTTTCTTATGCAGGGTCACCTGCCACCTGCGATGGGGCAGACGCTGCTTCGCAGCATGAACTGGCTGGTGAAGGTTGAAGGACAGAGGCCTGGGAAGGGCCGGAAGACGGGATAAGAGAGATGACAGTGAGCGAGAAAATTGATGCCAAACAGGTCAAAGCGCTTCGCGATATGACCGGTGCGCCCATGGGCGACTGTAAGAAGGCTTTGGAAGAGGCGAAGGGCGACCTTGAGGCCGCCATCGTTGTGTTGCGCAAGCGCGGCATGGCCTCTGCCCAGAAGAAGGCAGCCCGCAGCACCAACGAAGGCGCCGTGGGCACCTATATCCACGCCGGCGGCAAAATCGGTGTGCTGCTCGAGATCAACTGTGAGAGCGATTTTGTGGCCCGCACGGAAGACTTTCAGGAACTGATGAAGGACATCGCGATGCACATCGCAGCCACCGATCCGCGCTATGTAAGACCGGAAGACGTGACCGTGGAAGATTTGGAGCGCGAGAAGGATATCTACCGCGCACAGGCCGCCGCCACCGGCAAGCCGGCGCCGGTGATCGAGCGTATTGTGGACGGCAAGATGGCCAAGTTCTATGAGGAAGTCTGCCTACTGGAGCAGCCCTTCATCAAGGACCAGGCAGTGAGCATCAAGGAACTGATTGCGCAGAAGGTGGGCAAGCTGGGCGAGAACATCACCGTGCGGAGGTTTGCGCGGTTCAAGGTGGGCGCACCAGATTGGACTGTGTCGCAAACCAAAGCGCAAGAATCGGCCGCCGAATAGCTTTCAGCCGCATTTGAAGAACAAGGAAGGCCCAGGGCGCAACCCCTGGGCCTTCCTGCTGCTGGGCCAACCTGCGAATGGCTAACAGGTCAGGCGTCTTTCACGTTGCCGCCGCAATCGGAGTGTCCACACAGGCAAACGATTTCCATTCTTGTCCCAATTGCTTCGCAGTGGGGGCTGCAATATTTCGCATTCCCGGGTGGGAGGCACGTACAGGCCGCGTTGCCGCATTTCTTGGGGCTCGCCATAGTTCTCCTTCCTGGATCCGATTCGTGTGATGCCGCCTGGCAACACGACGAAATTAGATGCCAAATCAGGAAAAAAGGGAAGAGGCAGCGCGGCCCCGATCGCGACAGACCGGGTTGGTGGCCATCCGCGGCGAGGGCTTTCGGCGCTGGATTCGGGTGGGTTACAGACGGCGAGAACAGCAAGACGGGCGGTATGCGATACTCGAAAAGGCATGTATAAACGCATCGTTCTGAAGCTTTCGGGTGAGGCGCTGGCCGGTGAACGCGGCTTTGGCCTGGATCCAGACAAGGTAGCTGGAATCACCGACGAAATTGTCGAGATTCACGAACTCGGTGTGGAGATCGGCATCGTGGTGGGCGGGGGGAATTTCTTCCGCGGCGTAGAGGGCCAGGCCAAGGAGATGGATCGGGTGAGCGCCGACAGCATGGGCATGCTGTCTACGGTCATCAACGCCATTGCGCTGCAGGACTCGATTGAGAAGCGCGGTGTGCAATGCCGGGTGATGAGCGCAGTATTTATGAACCAGCTTGCCGAGCCGTATATCCGCCGGCGAGCGACCCGGCATCTTGAAAAGGGCCGGGTGGTGATTTTTGCTGCCGGAATCGGCAACCCGTTTTTCTCTTCCGACACGGCGGCCAGCCTGCGCGCCATGGAGATCAAGGCGGATGTGCTGCTGAAGGGCACCAAGGTGGAGGGTGTCTACAGCGCCGACCCGGTATTGTTCAAAGATGCGGTGAAGTACGACGAGATTACCTACATGGAGATTCTGCGCCAGGGCCTGAAGGTGATGGACCTGACCGCGGTCAGCCTGTGCAAGGACAACGACCTGCCGCTGATTATCTTCAATATGAACCAGCCGGGAAATATCAAGCGCGTGGTGATGGGCGAGAAGGTCGGATCGCTGGTGACGGCGTAGACCACCCCACCGACGAGGACCTGTCGGCGGGGGCCCCGACGTAGCTCGGTAGTCAGTTGTCGGAATTAGTTGGCGGGATGGGTTGCGATCAATTGTGCGTATCATCGTTCTGGCCGGAGACGTCTAATAGCTAAGTGGAGACGAGCAAGCCAGCACGACTGAATGCCTTAACCGGCTTGCGCTGTTTCGCGGCTATCAATATTGTTCTATTTCATTTCTCCAATCCACAATGGTTCGGTTTCATGGCGCCGGTGGTCAACGCCGGTTATGCGTCTGTGAGCTTCTTCATTCTGCTCTCTGGGTTTGTACTGGCGTACAACTACGCGGAACGGGCGCGTGCGGGGCAACTAGACCGGGTACGCTTCTGGAAGGCGCGTTTTACGCGTCTTTACCCGATTTACCTGCTGAGCCTGATACTAAGTGCGGGAATGGTGCCGGCCGAATATGGGGCGCACACTCATGCCATGTTCTGGGCGGGGATGGCGCTGACGCCGTTGCTGCTGCAGGGATTCATTCCAGAGATTGCGACCTTTCTGAACACACCGGCCTGGACGATGTCGGCTGAATGCTCGTACTACGCGTTCTTCCCCTGGGTGGCCAGTTGGAAACGGCCGGTGAGCGTTAAATCGCACCTGGCGAAAATGGCGGGGATGTGGGTTCTGGGAATGCTTCCGGGCGCGCTGTATTTC
>JBAWCO010000214.1:0-3107 GCA_049590315.1 Occallatibacter sp.
CTGCTGCACGGGTGGGCAGGAGCAGCCATTGCTACCGGTGCCATCTTTCTGCCCTCGTTCCTGATGGCTGGAGCCGTGGGCGCGTTGGCCGGCCGCATCCGTGGATCCGTGAGCGCATCCGCTTTCCTAGATGGTGTGAATGCCGCTGCCGTGGCGCTTATGGCTTCCGTCGCGCTCGTTCTCGGCCGCTCCACCTTCGTCGATGGCTGGACCTGGGCGATCGGGATGGTGAGTGCATTGCTGCTTGTCCGCTTCCGCCTGAACTCTACCTGGTTGATTCTCGCGGGCGCAGTCGTCGGAGTCCTATTGCGCACGATCGCTTAGGGACGATCCGATTACGACGGCGCTTCGGGCGGACACCGCTTTAGAAAAATCACGATCAGCCGAACCGGAGAATCATGTTCGTCCATCCTGCGCCGATAAGGTAACAAGTGTATCTTTCAAGTTCTACATGACTGTAGACGGGGATTCTTGGTTGACACCGAGGATCAAGAGATATCCAGTCAAGGTGAACTTGTCCAGAGAAGGAGCAGTCGTGACATCTATCGCAATCTCAAACGCCAACCTGTCCAGCGCAGAGGAGGCTTCCTCAACCTCACGCGCAGCCCAGCCGCAAGCCGAATCCGCCGTTAAGCCTGCCGTTCTCCAGCCAGACACTGTCAAGCTGTCTCCGGCAGCCCAGGCAAAAATGATGCACCGGGCAGGTCAGAGCCCGGCTTTGATCGCCGCCACTCTGGGAACCAACATCGCAGCCGTAGACGGCTACTTGAATATCAAGGTGGCAGCGCAGGCCACGGTTACACCCGAGGCACCCACCAATCCGCAGACTGTGGCTTCGAGGGTGGAAGCACCCGCTCCCGCCTCCTCGCCCGAGCCTGCAGCGCCAGCCTCATCTCCCATGCTCGCCGCAAAGGAGTGATGCGCTCTCCAGGCATGTGTTGGGGAAGACCTCGCCGTATTGCCGCCAGGCAACTCGCACCGATCTGCTTCAGTTGATTCGTCATGCGCGTCCCCTTTTCCCTACTCCACCGGCGCAGCCAGAAAATACACATAGACCAGCATGGCGGCGCCGACTGAAGCCGGAATCAACCCGACGAAGTAACCAGAATCTTCCCCGTGATTCGCGGCGCGCAGAAAGAACATCATCGCCACCCCGACACCAAGGGTGATTACGCCCCCGATCTTCAATCCCTCCCGCTGCTTCATCCACTCCATACGGTTCTGTTGCTTCAGGAGTTCCATCGCCGCCTTCGCGCCATCACCCGACGACTCGGCCAAGCGGCGAATAGTTTCCGACTTATAAAACGCCTCGCGTTCCTTCCGCCGGCTATCGATCCACTTCACCACCGGGATGAAGATCCCAAACAGCGCCACTGCGCCAACGGAGAGAAATATCCACAAGCCGAAATTGCCGAACACTTCTTCGCTCCCGAAGAGCGCCAACACTAAATGCGTCATACAATCCTCCTGATCCAATTGCCGGGGTTTCTCCCCTTGCAAACGGTGGGACCGTGGGCCGCTCAGCCCGGTTGCATTTTCTGCATTCTTTTCGAGGTTCAACAAAATGCAACCGGAATCGTCGATTCTCTGTCCCACCCACCAGAAAGTGTGAAAAGAAAGCGCCTGATTTGACCACTAACTCACAGACATTGCGCGAGAAGGCCGCGACCGAAGACATGGCCGATGTCGATAGAGTTCTCGCGGGCAATGTGGGAGCATTCGAGGGAATCGTCCGCCGCTGGCAAGGCCCCATCATCAACATGGCCTGGCGCTACTGCCGCGACCGAAGCCGCGCTGAAGATCTGGCTCAGGAAGCCTTCCTCCGCGCCTGGCGCGCTCTTCCTCAATGGCGTCGCGAATCCAGCTTCTCCACGTGGCTCTTCGCTCTCGCCGCCAATCTCTTCCGCTCCGAACTCAAGCGCTTTCCCACCGTCACCGTGCACATTGATGACGTACCCGAGCCTTCTAACCCCGCATCCCAGTTCTTCGAAATCCGGGAACGAGAACGGCACGAGGTGCTCCGGCGCGCTGTATTGACGCTGCCCGTCCGCTATCGCGAGCCAGTGATTTTATTCTATTTTCATGAAATGGATGTGGGCGCGGCATCGCGCACCCTGGGTATGCCGGAAGGGACCTTCAAAGCCCGCCTCTCCCGCGCCCGTGCACTCTTGAGGCAACGATTCCCGAACCTCGAAGCCGGGCACGCTACATTGGAAGTTTCTACTCTCAACAATGGAAAGGAGGCTTGAAGATGAAACCGTCTAAGGCAATCCACGACGAAGTAAATAGCCCTCATATCGATCGCATTTTGGCCACTGAAGACGCGCTCATCCCCAGTTCAGGCTTTCTGGCCTCGGTCATGGAGCGCGTTCGAGAAGAAGCAGCCGTGCCGCCTCCCATCCCATTCCCCTGGAAGCGCACCATTCCCGGCGTCGTGTTCATCCTCGGCGCTCTCGCCTGGATAATTTTCGAGCTCATCCGTCGAGGCCTGCCGACTGTCAGCGGCTTGCCGCTCATCGCCCCCCACATCACTGCCGCCGTCGAGCGCCCGCTCGAGCAAGCCGGTTGGGTCGCTCTCGCTCTCGGAGTCTCTCTGCTCTCGTGGCTACTCTCGCGCCGCCTCGCGGGGCGATCGGGGCTGCTGTAAGAGGCGCGCTACTCGATGGCAAAAACAGCGTAGACGGTTGCCTCTTCGCGGATTGTTTGCGGACGGATTTCAAGCGGTGGGCCAGGAAGCTCTGTAGATATCGCTGCCGCATCGGCACTTACTGCCACCTGTGGCGACGGATGGGGGATATAGAGCTTTGCATTCGGCGTCTCATTGCTTGCGTAGATCAAAGCGCCGAGCTTAACGTGCAGGCCATTCGCCATTCTTGCTGCAACCTCTCGGGCTTTCACCAGGGCGTTCTCGGCGGCCTTGGCTTGCAGCGCTTTTCTATCGGAAAGACGCCAGTCGATAGCACCACTTTGATTCGCGCCAGCTGCAATCGCAACGCGAATTGCTTCCGCCGCGTTTTGCGGAGTTGCGGCCACCTCCCATGACTGCCGGAATACAAATTGCCGCTTCTCCCGATCCTCGGCCGTAGCCTTGTCAGGAAAGTCTGTGT
>JBAWCO010000215.1:0-1889 GCA_049590315.1 Occallatibacter sp.
GGTAATGACAGTGTTTCCGGCTCGTGCTCTTTCTATTCGCGCCCGTTAGGTCTGTGCTCACTCATCGCGATAGCACAGACACAATGCACTAACACCGCGAATGGTGCGGCACCGGACACAGTCGGACGACACGCGGGAAGCCTGTGGAGGCGATACCAGGTCCAAAACAACGGGGCACATCCCTGAGAAACAATTCGAATTCGGTTCACAACAATTGAGGGATTTGTCCAGAAAGGCAAGGGAAAGCACTGACAGCACGAGAGGTCTGACCAATCGGTGAGACTTGCGTTTTCTGTTGCAAACGCAAACCGTTCATTCAAGTCCAGTTCTACCTAGGGATTAAGCTGGGCTTAATTTGACTTGACAATTGTGGTCTGACCTCTATATAGATTTGTGCTGTAATTCAGAACGTGTGTTTTCATTCGCAATAAAAAAACCCTGTGCTTTCAGCGGTGCGGTATTACCTCGACAACTTCTGAAAAAACAGGTCGATTTCGGCGGCTACCACCAACCTTTGGAGGCTTTGTATGAGACAGTTTGAAGTTGAAAGAAAGCATTGTGTGAGCAAGGTATCGCAAGAACCGCGATCCAGAACCCTGAGTGGGTTAGGACTGGGATGGCTGGTTCTTCTGATCATTGCACTATTGGCGCCATCGACTATGAAGGCGCAAATTGGTGGATCGGGAGCCATTGAAGGTACGGTCTCCGATTCCACAGGAGCCTTGGTAGTCGGCGCGAAAGTGGTTGCGCAGAACACCGCTACAGGCGTCGAAACCAGCCGCATCACCAGCAAGAATGGCCTTTACAACCTCTCCCCGCTCGACGCAGGTGACTATTCCGTTGTAGTGTCCGCCGCGGGCTTTGAAACCCTCGTGCGCGAAGACATTCACCTTGATGGAATGCAGGCCCTCTCCCTCAACCTGACATTGCAGATCGGTGCAGCCACCCAGACCATCACCGTAAAAGACGAGCCACCACCGTTGGAAACTGAAAACGCCACGTTGGGCGCCGCGATGGAAAATGAAGTCTACCAGTCCCTCCCGCTCGAAATGGGCGCCGCGGGTGCTGCTGATCAGCGCCGCGCCACTGACTTTGCCGCGCTCATGCCCGGCGTCACCGCCAATTTCACCAAGAACAACGAAACCGATGAGCCGATGGTCATCAACGGCAACCAGAACTCCTCCGAAATGTATCTCGAAGGCATTCCAATGTCCTCCGTTTCGGTCGCCGGCGATCCTCGTTACATCTGGTCGGCCTTCTCAGTCGAGACCGTCGATCAGTTCCAGCTCAAGACCTCTGCCTATTCCGCCGAGTACCGCGGTCTGGGTATCGAAAACTACACCATCAAGTCAGGCGGCAACCAGTTCCATGGCTCCGTCTATGACGTGCTGCGTAATACGGCGTTCGATGCCGTCGGCTTCATTCCGGCCCTCGACAACGTGGCCACTGCCGCGAGCAAAGCAGCTGGTGGCGGCAATGTCTATGTGAACTCGCCTGCGCCTGAGCATATGAATGAGTACGGCATTTCGCTCGGCGGCCCCATCATTAAGAAGAAGCTCTTCTTCTTCGCCAACTATCTGGGATACCGCTTTTCGACGGTAACCAACCCATCTTTTTACACAGTTCCCACAACGCTGATGCGGACCGGCAACTTCTCTGAGTTGCTGAACACTGCTCTGGTGCCGGGAGGAGTAGCGACAGGTATCTACGATCCGATTACTCAGACCTGCACGGCGACCACCAAATGCACGCGCACGGTATACCCAAACAACGTCATTCCGGCGTCTGAAATTTCGCCCATCGCGCAGGCCATGCAGCAGTATCTCCCCGCGCCGACCAACTCAAACGTCACCGGTAACTATCTCGGTTCAGTCCCTTGGGGCTTGAAC
>JBAWCO010000216.1:0-9430 GCA_049590315.1 Occallatibacter sp.
GTTACTACGTTGCCGTGGTCGCCAGGCCCTGGTACGCGACCCACCCGCAGCCCATGCGCGATATGCAGGGGAAGCTGATTGAAGACCGGCCCCACTCACCGCTGGACGTGGCCTACGCGGTTACCTACTATCCGGACACCACAGACCCGGGTGCCGCTGCGCCCGTCTCCGTAGCCGCCGGCGATCGCATCCCCATCTCCATCACGCTGCATCCGGTGCCCGCGGTTCACATCACGATGCAGATCCCCGCCCCCGGTCCGAATCAGCCATTTACCATGCCGCAGTTGCGTCGGGAAATCTTTGGAGCTTCGGATTTTGTGCAGGCGGGCGTCAGCAACTTTCAGCGCGGCGATCGGCAAGATGCCAATTCCACCAGCACCGTCGAGATTGAAGGCGTGGCGCCAGGACAATATGGCGTTGAGCTCAATTCCCAAAACAACGAGCCGGGCCGATATTTGACCATTGATGCCTCATCCGACCATGCAACTCTCGATGCGGCCTCAGCCAGTGTCATGGCAGAGGTTTCAGGGAAAGTCACGATGGCCGATCTCGATAGCCTGCCATTGGATTTGAATATCTATCTCACATCCAAGGAGGGCAGTAACTTACCCGTTGCGAGGGTAGAAGCGGACGGCAGCTTTCATGCGCGCGCGCTACGGCCAGGCTCGTACGAAGTGCGTGCATATTCATCCCGTCACAGCCTGGCCGTAACCCATCTCAATGCCAATGGCGGCAACGTAGAAGGGACGGTCCTGAAGGTTGGCGGCGAGCCCATCGAGTTGACTGTGACCCTCTCGGAAACTACCGCGCGAATCATCGGAATTGCGCGACTGGACGGAAAACCCGAGCCGGGTGCCTGCGTCGTGCTGATTCCGGCAAAACCCGCAGATCGTAGTATGGGTGGCCATCTCAACCAGAGCGATTCCGATGGAAGCTTCAACTTCCCCAACATCGCCCCCGGAGAATATATTCTGCTCGCCATCAAAGATGGATGGGCGCTGGATTGGGCGCGTCCGGAAGTGATGGCCCACTATCTTGCAAAGAGCCAAAAAGTCACCGTGACCGCGCATGCCCAGGACATTCATCTGAAGGACCCACTGGAAGTCCAGCCCCAATAGACCCTCCAACAAACAGAAGGGTTCTCTCCAGATAGAGCAACAGACCGCTTTTCCCCAACCTGATAAGGTAAAAGCTTGCGGCCATTCCCCAGGAAGTACACGAACCGCAACGAATGGGAAATGCACACATCCAATAAATGATGACTTCCCCAGACGCTCCCGCGATTGCCGCGACCGAAACATCGAGCCCCGAGCCGTCCCGCGTTCATTTCAGCTTTTCGAATACCTATGCGCGATTGCCCGAGCGTTTCTACGCGCGAGTCAACCCGGCAACGGTCGCAGCCCCCCACCTGGTTAAGCTGAATGTTGAACTGGCGCGCTTTCTGGGCCTCGATCCAGACGCGCTCGCGAGTGAGCAAGGCGTGGAGATCCTGGCCGGCAATCGTGTGGCCGATGGCTCCGAGCCGCTGGCAATCGCCTATGCTGGGCATCAGTTCGGGCATTTCGTGCCGCAGCTCGGCGATGGCCGCGCGAACCTGCTGGGTGAGGTCATGGGGCGCGATGGAATGCGCTACGACATTCAGCTCAAGGGCTCCGGCCCCACTCCGTTCTCGCGTCGCGGGGATGGCCGGGCGGCGCTCGGCCCGGTCCTCCGCGAGTACATCGTCAGCGAGGCCATGGCGGCCCTCGGTGTGCCAACTACGCGTGCGCTGGCCGCGGTTACGACAGGAGAGCGTGTGCTGCGCGAAACAGTCTTACCAGGCGCGGTGTTCACGCGTGTAGCAGCCAGCCACCTTCGCGTCGGCACCTTTCAGTATTTCGCCGCGCGAGGCGACGCAGAAGCTACACGCATCCTTGCCGACCATGCGATCGCTCGCCACTACCCGGAAGCGGCGAAGACAAATCAACCATACCGCGCCTTCCTAGACGGCGTAATCGCGCGCCAGGCGCAACTCATCGCCCAATGGATGCTCCTCGGATTCATCCACGGCGTCATGAACACTGACAACACATCCATCTCCGGCGAGACAATCGACTACGGCCCTTGCGCCTTCATGGAGGCATACGATCCGGCTACCGTCTTCAGCTCCATCGATCAACGCGGACGCTATGCGTATGGCAACCAGCCCGCTGCCGCGCACTGGAACCTCGCGCGTCTCGCCGAGGCATTGTTGTCCGTTCTGGTCGAAGAGACGGGAAGCGAAGAAGCCGCCATTGCATCGGCCCATGAATCTCTCGCTGCCTTCGAACCTCAATTTGAAGTGGCTCGCAAGGCCGGCCTTCGCCGAAAGCTTGGCCTCTTCACCGAACGCGAGGGCGATGCGGAGTTGGCTCAGGATCTGCAGGACCGCATGGCCGCCAATCGCGCCGACTTCACCCTAACCTTCCGACGGCTCTGTGATGCCGCAGCTGGACAGGAAGGCGATGAGAAAGTCCGCATTCTTTTCGCTGTCCCTGACGCGTATGACTCGTGGGCTTCTCAATGGCGCAAACGTTTGACGGAAGAACCAAACTCGCCTCAATCGCGCGCGGAAGCCATGCGTGCGATCAATCCCGCCTTCATCCCCCGCAACCACATGGTGGAAGCAGTGCTTAACGCCGCCGTCTGGCGCCAGGACTTTCAGCCATTCGAGGAGTTGCTCGCCGTCGTATCGCGTCCATTCGACGACCGGCCAGACCTGGAGCGTTACGCCACCCCAGCCCGCCCCGAGGAATACGTCAGTCAGACATTCTGCGGAACCTAATCGTCGAAGACGGCCGGCACTCCCGTATCCTGAAAACAGCCGTGACTGAATCCAAAACTCCCGCTGCAGAATCGCTCGCCCAATCGCACTACGAGCGAGGCCTCGATCTACTTGCAGCCGGCTCACCCGCTGAAGCCGTAAGAGCCTTTCGCGCCGCCATCGCCGCGGGCCCTGAGAACAGCCATGCGCAAATCGACGCGCACCACGGTCTCATCCGCGCTCTTCGCGACGCTGGCCAGCTAGAGCAATCCATCGCTGCCGCTCTGGCACTCACTGCCCTCACTCCCGCCGACCCGCTGGCCCACACGGCGCTCTCCATCTCTCTTCAAACTGCCGGCCACATTCCCCAGGCCGAGGCCGCAGCCGCTCGCGCCCGCATCCTCGAGTGGAAGATTCAGCTCCAGTCCCCGCCCAGCGAGGATTCTCTTTCGTGAGCACTTCGCGCCATCCCAACCCTGCCCGGCGATTGCGTACCATGCACCGGATACTCGTCGCAGCATACGGCCCTCAACATTGGTGGCCAGCCCAGACGCGCTTTGAAGTAATTCTTGGCGCCTATCTCACCCAGAACACCGCATGGAAAGCCGTCGAGCTTTCTCTCGCCAACCTGCGCCTTGCCGGTGCGCTGACCATCGACGGCCTGCGCGCACTGCCACTCGCCGATCTGCAGAGCCTCATTCGCCCGTCCGGTTTTCAATCCCGCAAGGCTCCAGCGCTCAAGGCCTTTGTGGCGATGCTCGATGAGGAGTTTTCCGGCTCGCTCGATGCTCTCGCTGCTTGTCCCACCGACTCATTACGGCAACGACTGCCCCGGCGTAGGTCCTGAGACCGCCGACGCCATCCTGCTCTACGCCCTCGACCATCCAGTCCCGGTAGCCGATGAATATCTCCGCCGCGTCGCCGAGCGACACCATCTTCTCACGCCCGCACTCCGTCACGATCGCAAGAGCTACGATTCACTCGTCGATCTAACCCGCCAGGCATTCGCCAACGATCCCTCAGCCAGCCACGCCATTCTCTTCAATGAGTTTCACGCCCTCACGGTAGCCATAGGTAAGGCACACTGCGGCCGCACGCCCGGTTGCCAAGGCTGCCCTCTCGCTGAAGATCTTCAATGGGTAAACTCGGCGATACCTCAAGCCTTGCCCAGAACGACTCCAACCAAGACCGATTCGCCGGATCGCGCTTCCGGCACGCCCAGGTACTGAACCTGCAACGCCGTGCAATCGTCTTGCGCTTTGCTGTGCGCCTGGAATCGCGCCACATGATCGAGAATAATCTCGATATCCTCGGAGTTGGCAATCCGGTCCAACCCCGCGTCGCCAAACGGTTCGCCGTCTACGTTCTCCGCTTCCACCAGGCCATCCGTGATCAGCAAAAGCCGGTCGCCGGGCTCCAGTGTGCAATGACCTGAGTGATAGGTTGCATCGGGCAACAGACCCACCACCATGTTGCTTTCCTGCAGCCTCTCAATCTGTCCATCGTGCAACAGCAGCGGCTGAATATGCCCGCAGTTCAGGTACTCCACCCGGCCGTCCTTGTAGATCTTCAACAGCACCAGCGTCGCGTATTTCCCCACACTGCGCGCCGACAAGAACTGATTCAACTGCGCGGCAATCTCCGGCAGGCTCTGCCTTGACTGCAATTGCGCGTGAATAATCCCTTGTAGAGTCGCCGCTACAATGGCCGCCGAAACGCCCTTGCCCGATACGTCCGCAATGCCCGCGCAAAGGCAGTCTTCCAGCGCAACCGCATTGAAGAAGTCCCCACCCACTTCGAGGCATGGAATCATCTTCGCCTGCAGGGCCGCCCACGGAAGCACCGGAAGGTCAATGCACATCAGGCCGCTTTGAATCTTTGCCGCGACTGCAAGTTCCTCGCGAGCCTGGCGCGCCTTATGCTCCGCCTCTGCAAGCAGCGCGTTCTGCAGCAGCGCCGCCGCCTCAGTCGCGATGGTGTCCAGCAGTTGATGGTCCACCTCGCTCAGATATCCCGGCCCAATCTGGCTGTCCAGATACAGCAGCCCCAGCAGCTCGTTCGATGAGTTTCCCATATCGCGCTTCCGCAATGGAATGCAGTAGACGCTTCGAATGCTATTCAAGATCACGCTGGCCCATGCCAACGCAGCTTGGTCCGTATGCGTATCTCGAATCGAGAACTTGGTGCCACTCTCAATCGCCGCCTGCATCGCCTTCCGCGAGACGGTTGAATCCTCCTCGATAATGCGTCCACCGGCGTTCAAACCCCGCGCCAGCTTCATCTCGTCGCCTTCCTTCAGGAAGACAAATCCACGCTCCACACCGGTAATCTGCAGCGTGAGTTCAAGCAGTGTTGTCAGGATCTCCCCAATCGCCCCACCTGCGTTCAACTGGCGCGCTGCGTTCAAAAGCCAGCTCAATTTCCCGATCTCACTTGTGGTCGGGTTCTCCGGATCAGCGGAAGGCGTCAGGTCGTGGAACGACGAAAGCAACTCGCTCACAATCGTCAGGTGGTCCGTGCATTCCTTCACACCGGGCGTCAATTGGAAGCGGAGCTTAGAACCCACCACCGACCCCAGGTGCAGGGCATCGCCGTGCTTCAAAGGGGCCTGGGTGATGCGCTCGCCGTTCAGGTAGGTTCCATGCGTGCTGCCCTGGTCCACTACCGTGTAGACGTCGTTCTCTCTCACAATCACAGCGTGCTTGCGCGAAACGCGAGGGTCGTTCAGCACGAAGTCCTGGTCAGCCGAGCGGCCAATCGAAGTCGACTCGCGGTCAAGGACGAAGGTATGTTCTCCTTCTGCATCCGTGTAGTTCAGTGTCGGGCTCTGGGGAATGGGAGTCATTGCACAATTCCTGTTTGCAAATCCAGTCTGGAAATCTTGTCTGCAAATCCTGGTTGATGCCAATATATCCGTTTTTCGCGCGACGAATACACCAAACGTCCGCCCCGTTGCCATTTGATCCGAACGGCAATCGAGACTCCGCAAATTCTAGCCTGAAGCAAAAGCCTGCAGTTGAGGATTCGCAGCCGCGTCAGCTTAGCCGGGTTCGCACTCAAGGGTAGGTCTAAACCCCAGCCGCTCCCAGAATTCCTTGAGCAGGGCAACGGTCTCCGGCGCAGTGAGCGCTGTGGTGCGCAGCAGAACTGTGGCGCCAGCATCGCCAGCCAGCGCGCTCGCCTCTGCGACGATGGCGATGCACTTGTCCGCCCGGTATGTGCAGGCGGCCAAGTCGGCAATAGACAGCTGCGTAGTCGGCGTGGCCAGCACCGTCCGCGGCGGGGCCATGCGGTCGAGCAGCCAAAAAATCTCCAGCTTCGATTCCAACTCGTCCGGCACGCAGTCAATTGCCAGGTCCGCCTCCCGCACCGCATCTTCGATGGTGGAGACGAAGGTGACGTTCGGAAGCGCACCTGCGCCAAGCTCCGCACGCAAGGCCTCCCGCGCGTGGTGCAGGTTGACGGGCATTACGTCTTCCAGCAGAACACGGAAACCAGCGCGGGCCGCACTCAGGGCAAGCCAGCGGCCCAGTGGGCCGGCTCCGATGATGGCGACAGTTTTTGGCAAATTGCGTTTACTTGAAGGCCAGCGCCTTCGCCACGTCGTCCGCGTTGGGGCTGGCGTGCGCCAGGTGCTCCGCCACGCGGGCACGCTCCTCCATGGTGAGCGTCGGGATCGTCGCCAGCACCCGGCGCAGGGTCACGGCAACGTCGTCAATGTAGTTCATCAGGCGGATGGCTTCTCCGGAGAGCGGCATGGTTTCCCTCGATGTTTGAAGTTCTCAACCTATTGTAGGCGGTGCGGTCGGGGTGCGAAAAGTCGACGGAATCGCCAGCCCCCCACAGGTCTGAGGAGCCATGAACAGTTCTCCTTGCTTCCACGCCTATCCCAGGACCCTCACCGCTTGCGCGCCGGAATTCCCTTGAACTTCATTCAATTTAAGGCTACCGTGATCGGAACACATCCCCTCCCTGATGAGAGACTCAGCAAACAGGAACGACTGAAATGACCGCTTCCCTCGACGACAACAAAGCCACCGCAAGTACCCCTCTTTCAACCGGCAGGAAACTCGCAGCCGCAACCAATGCGGATCAGCCCAACCCAGCCGGCAAATACTGGAAATCCATCGTCACCGTCCTCGGCACTCTCCAAATCGCCGGCATCCTCGCCGGTTCCGGGTTCATCGTGAAGTTCGCCCGCGAAGACTTCCTCGGCGTCTCCGGCGGCGCCTGGAATGTATCGGATTTAGGCATGCTCGCCGGCTCCTTCGCGCTCACCAGCGCAACCCTGCTGTGCGAGTACATCATTCATCCAGCGGTTGCCATTCCGCTCATCGTGGTGCTGGCAGCGTATGTGCTCACCGAGGCTTTTCTCAGACGCAAGAAACCGAGTTGGGTCGGCTTCCTCCATCTCGCTGGCTATCTGGCGCTGTCTGTTGCTTTCGGAGTCATCTTTCGCGTGGAACAAGCACCCACGCTCTATCTCCACGATTTCCTGATCACCAGTCCGAAAGACCAGCCCAACATCCCCGAGCAGACGCCCGTCTACAAAGAAACCAACAACCTCGTCCGGCTCATCTTCGGCTCGCGCGTCAAAGAAGACCCAACCAGAACTACAGATTTCCCCATACTCAAAGGCTTCAGGCTAACCACGCAAAGCGCCTATGACGTGCTGAATGCCCAATACGCCCGTTCCATGCTCTTCTGCCTCATCGGCTGGAACTTCCTCTTCACCTCCGAGAGGACCGGGCGTTTCAAGACCCACGGTGCGGTGGTCGTTGCGGTGTTTGTCTTGCTTCTTCTCATGGTCACCATCATGATTCCCTACACCTACGGCAAACTGATCCACTCCACTGATCTCCCTTCGGCCACCGTCGAGTACAAAGACACCTCGCCCAAACCAAAATCTGACGAGAACAGGCATCTGGAGGGTCCGTTGCTCTTCCAGAACGACCAGACAGTCGCCATCCTGTGGGCCAAGGACGGCAAGACGGCCGTAGACTACATTCCTGCATCCCAGGTGCTGGGTCTGCGCCTGCACGGCACCGTGGACGCTCTGACTTTCGTCCTCGGCCGCCAGGCATTGCCCAAGCCGCTTCCGCCACTCTCATAGTTGCTTCCGCAAAATCGAGCCGAGTTGGACAATACTCCACGCCGCCCGCATAAAATGTCCCCATGAGTGAATCGCCGATATCTGTGGCCCATGCATTTGTGCGTGCCATCAACAGCCATCAGGTGGATGACCTGGCGGCGTTGATGACGGAAGAGCACTGCTTCATCGGTTCGGTGGGCAATACCGTCTGCGGGCGACAAAAGATACAGGGGGGATGGACCGCCTATTTCCTCATGGTTCCCGACTACTCGATCGCTGTTGAGGAAACCTATTCCGATGGTCCAACGGTAGTAATGCTGGGCATAGCGGAAGGCACGTACGCGCCCAACGGCAAACTCACGCCGGAGAATCGGTGGAAAACTCCCGCGGCCTTCCGTGCGCTGGTCGAGCATGGCAAGGTTGCGGAGTGGCGCGTCTACGCTGATAACGAGCCGATCCGCGAGCGGATGAACAAAAAACACCAAAAGCTGACTAAGTGAGTGAGCCCCACTTACACAAGGTATGGACCTGAATTTTTCCGAGAGGTAATTAGCAGCCACAAATGGCAAGCCGCACTTAGTTGCCTAAGTGCGGCTCGTGAATGTCGTCCCGAGTTGCTGGTCCCAACCCTCTGCACTTCGCACCGGTCACAGATTGCTCCGTGCTCGACACTTGCACCCAGTGCTATACACGGATTGCTCCGTGGTTGACTCTGAATGCCTGTGCTGGTTGCGGATAACTCCGTTCCCAACACTTTAGCGCTCCGCCCCGGTCACGGATTACTCCGTGCTCGACACTTGGGTTATCCGCGCCGCACCCGGATCGCTCCGTGCTCGGCACCTTGTTCCCCTTGTGTTGTACCCGGATTGCTCCGCGTTCAACACTTGTCGCCACTCGCTGAGTCCGGATTACTCCGTCCTCCTCGCTTGGTCCTTTGCCCCGGTCACGAATTACTTCATGATCGACACTTGGCTTCCGTCGCGCGCCCGGATTGCTCCGTGCTCTCGACTTCCCGCCCTGTGCTGACCGCCGATTGCTCGGTGTTCAGCACTTAGCGCTCGCACCGATCACGAATTGCTTCGTGCTCGATACTTGGCCTTCCGTCCAGTGCCCGGATCGCTCCGCGCTCCCGACTTCCCGCCCTGCGCTGACCGCCGATTGCTCGGTGTTCAGCACTTAGCGTCTGCTGCCGGTTATGGATTGCTCCATGCTCGACAGTTATCGCTCGCACCGCACGCGGATTACTCTATGTGCGACACTTAACGCTCTCCTGTTTCTCGCGGATTGCTCCGCGTTCCACACTTAGCGCCCTGTGTTGACTTCGAATCACTTCGAACCCAACACTTAGTGCTTCCTTTTGGGGCCAGTGGTAAGTCCGTTCAACGCCACGAAGTGAAGATGCTCAGGCTTACCTAGCAACCCGGAATGAAAGTAACTATGCTCTTTCTCATTTCTCTATGTCAATTGTTAATATTGTGGAAATCCTACCATTTAAGTGGAAATCTTTTCAGCGGGTTGCGGATAGGTTATGAGCACTTTTGACCATCCAGAAACTG
>JBAWCO010000217.1:0-2428 GCA_049590315.1 Occallatibacter sp.
GCCATAGGTTTCTCCTGAATTTAGTCGCCATCTCCCATCGAAGCGGGGCCCTGGGCCACGGATCATTCTATTCGCTCTATTTGCCGTCGCGACTTTAGGCGTCGATTTGTCGTTGGTCGCGGCAAACTTCTGTGCTCGGCTGCGAAAGCCCGCTGGGTGCCGCTGTGCCGTTTACTATGAAAGTGCGTTGTTGCGGCTGTATCGTCCGGGCGCGCATCACACAGATCACAGGAGGCGAAGGCGCAATGAAAAAGATCGGCATCCTCTTCGGTATGGAGAACAGCTTTCCCGGCGCATTGGTGGAGCACATCAACGCCCGAAACATCGACGGCATTGAGGCCGAGTTCGTTGAGACCGGTGCCGTGCATCTGGATAAGGCGCCTCGCTACTCCGTGATCGTGGACCGCATCTCGCATGACATTCCCTTTTATCGCGCCTATCTCAAGCACGCCGCCATCAACGGAACCGTGATTGTCAACAATCCCTTTTGGTGGAGTGCGGACGACAAGTTTTTCAACTACACGCTGGCCGCGAAACTTGGCGTTGCCGTGCCGGAGACCGTGATTCTGCCGCACAAGAAGCATCCGGAGGGAACAACGGATCGCTCGATGCGCAACCTCGAATATCCGTTGGATTGGGAAGGCGTCTTTGCCTATGTCGGCGAGCACGGCTTCATGAAGCCCGTAGACGGAGGCGGCTGGCGCGATGTCTATCACATCCACAATCGCGAAGAGTTTTTCTGCGCGTATGACCAATCTCGCGATCTGTGCATGCTCTATCAGAAGGCTGTGAATTTTAATGAGTATTTTCGCTGCTACGTGGTCGGGCAGAAGAAGGTTCACATCATGCCATACGATCCGCGCAAGCCGCATGCCGAGCGTTATCTGCAGAACCCGCCGCACTACGGCAGGGAACTGCTCAGGCGCGTGGAGCGCGATGCGCTGAAGCTCTGCCAGGCGCTCGGCTACGACCTGAACACGGTGGAGTTTGCCGTGGAGAACGGCATTCCCTACGCCATCGACTTCATGAACCCCGCACCGGACGCGGATCTTCACTCTGTAGGCCAGGCGAACTTCGATTGGATCGTCAAAGAAGTTGCCGACCTTGCAATCGCCAAGGCAAAGCAGGCACCGCACGCGCCGGAGTTGCGTTGGGCCGCGTTCCTGGGAGCGGAGACGAAATCCGTCAAATCTGCCAGTAAGAAGTCGGAAATCTCGAAGAAGAAGATGAGAAAGATGAAGAAGGAAGCGACCACGGCGTCAATTGCCGGGAGTTAAGAGCATCCGTCGAACGCGAGGAACGACTTTCCCGCGCCAAAATCGAATCCATCTTGAGTGCGCAACTGCACTTACGCGATCTTCCGAAACGTCAGGTTATAACGGTACGGTCCGGTCATTGGATGATGGCCAGGTTTCAGCGGCTTTACCCCGTGGAAGCGCATCCGCGAAGGCCCGCCCCACACCAGCGCATCGCCGTGTTCCAGCAGAATGCGCTTCACTTCGTCGGTGCGCTCAAAGCCTCCTAGCAGAAACGTGCACTCCAGCCCGAAGGAAAGGGAAACAATTGGCTGCGTCAAATCAATCTCGTGCCGATCCTGGTGCAGTCCCAGTTTGGTGCCCGCCTGGTAACGATTGATATGCAAAGCATCCGGCCGAAACTGCGGAAAACCGGCCCGTACCGCGCAACGTAGTGCGAACTCGACCAGCACCCGCGGCATCGTCGGCCACATCTTCGACCGGTGCGGCTTGTCCGGTTCCCAGCGACGCTGAAAGGCACGCTCCGTTCCGCAGTCGGTCACCATCACGGACATAGGCAACCCGCTTGGCGTGGTGGCATGCCGTAGCGGCGCGGCCGCGATAATCGCTTCCATGGCTTCACAAAACTCCGTATCCTGCGGCAGCGCCAGCCCGCGCATCAGCACCGCACCGGGAAAGAGCTTCTCATGCGTGGGCTCCACGGCGAGTTGGGAAAAGAGATTCATCGACCGCAGGAACAAGTTAGCATAAAAGCGAACAAAAGGCGAATATTTTTGCAGCTCCGCCGCATTTCACCGCTTATCGGCGACAAATCGGATGAGTGGTGGATAGGAAGGGCTCACATCGAGCCACGGGGACTTTGCCCCGGCAGGCCTCAGAAGCGCCGTGGTGCTTCCCGGCTTTGGTTCATTCAGGGAGAAGTCGAAATGGCCATCGCCGAGCCCCTCTTGCGTTACAAAGTCAGGAACGTCAATCTGAAACTCGCCCGCACTGTCGAGTTCCGCGGTTCCCAGATTCACCGCCATCACCATTCCGTCCGCGATTCCAAAGAAACGATTGCTCCAGTCAGCAACGTAACTGACCTGGACCTCTGCCGCCTGACCGGGGGTGATCGGCAAAGGAAAAATCTGGCCACGTATGTGCGTCGATCTCATAGGCCTGCACGCCAGTGT
>JBAWCO010000218.1:0-2458 GCA_049590315.1 Occallatibacter sp.
TCGACGGGCAGGACAATCTGGATGCTGCCTGGTATTATCCCGACCCCAAGCCAATTGCGCGCAAGATCAAGGGCTACGTGGCCTTTTGGCGGGGCGTGGATGTGGAGCCGTAGGCGCAGGCGGACGAACAGCATGGGGAACAGGTCCAGTGAGCGGGATGCGCGCACAGGGAGTGCCTCGCTTGCCTCGCGTCGCCGACTCATTCCGCTGTCACGGGGCTCGTCGCCGGCGATGGGAGTTCGAGCATGCCATGTGATACATTTGCGCCATGGGCCTGAAAGGTTTGGCAATCTTTGTCGCGCTGTTGTCCATGGTGCAGACGCCGGTGGCACTCTCAGCGCAGCCGACAGGCCAGAGTAGCGCGATTCGGCCGGCTACGAGCTGGCAAGTATCAGCGTTTGAGAGTTTTTACAAAGCCAGTCTGCGAGACGTGGCCGATGCAACTCCGGGGACCGATAGCAGCGGCGGCATACATGATTTCTCGCCACCGCGGGTCAGCGTTGCCAACCCGCCTTCTACGCCTTCAATATGGAGCCTGCACGAGCGGATCACATGGGCAGCCAATCTGGTGCTTGTGGTCCTGGGATATGCCGGCATTATGCTGGCATATTCTCTGCTGAAAAAGATCGAGCGCCAAACGGCCTATGCGGAAACTGCGGCCAATGCGGCCGCCGCCAGCGCACATGCTGCATTGCTGAATGCGCAAGCTGTCGTTCACTCTGAACGGCCGTGGATTCTGATCACAGTGGAGCCATCGCGGAGTTCGGAGAACAGTTTTACCGTCATGGCCACGAATCGCGGCCGCACTCCTGCCCGAATCACGGCAACCGCTGAGCAAGCCATGATCGCTGTCGACGAAAGGTACCTTCCCATCCCGCCGGAGTATGACAGAGAAGAGCCGAAGGCTCCGGTGGTTCCGATCATTCTGGTCCCGGGCGAATCGACAACCATCAAAACATTCAGCCGGGATGAAGTGAAAGCGCTTTGCGACTCCGAAGAGAGATTCAGGCGCATCGAAACCTGGGAAGAGAAAGTCTATTTATACGGAAATGTAGTCTACACGGATTTGATGACGCCTCCCGGCGATCCAGTTCACGAGACGAACTGGTGTTGCTGGTACATCCACGGACGGCAGAACAGCGGACTGGTGATCGCCGGTCCGCCCGAATACAATTCGCACGCATAGAGAAACTCCCTGACTTTTTGCCGGGACGAAAGCCTTCGTGCTGCGGTAGATTGTGTGTGGCTCGGACGAATGGCTCGGAGTGCGAAGCGATCGTCAGGCGGTCTCTACATCCCTGAGATTCTGCTCAAAGAGCGGATCGGGCTCAGCGAGCCGGATCAAGCGATGCAGATAGGCACGAGAGATGCACAGGCTGCGGGCAGCCAGCGTCTTGTTGCCGTTGTTTTCACGGACGGCAGTCACGGCCAGCTTGACCTTGTAGTCGCGCAACTGGCGCTCAAAGGAGCCTGCCGGATTGTAATCGCTGATGTCGACGATGTCGCTCAGATCGCCCATATCGGCGAGATCGGCATCGGGATCCTGAATGTTGCTCAGACTCAGGTCCTCGGCGCGAACAGTCTTTCCCAAGGCGAGGATGATCGCCCTTTGCATCACATTTTCAAGTTCGCGCACATTGCCTGGCCAACGGTAATTCTGGAGCAGGGCGAGCGCACGCGGCTCGATGTCATCCATCGGCTTTTGGAACATTTGTCCGTACATGCGGAGGAAATGCCGGGCAATCCTGGGAATGTCTTCCGGGTGCTCCTGAAGCGGCGGCGATTCAATCTGCATGACGTTGATGCGGTAGAAAAGATCCTGGCGGAATTTTCCCTCAACCACCAGTTTTGCCAGGTCCTGATGGGTGGCGAAGATCAGGCGGGCACGCAATGGGACAAGCCGGTTGCTGCCCAGGCGGTTGAATTCCATCTGCTGCAAAACGCGCAGGAGCTTTACTTGTGTGAAGAGGCTCAGGTCGCCGATTTCATCGAGGAAGAGCGTTCCGTCGGCTGCTTGTTCGAAGTAGCCTTCGCGCGCCCCGTTGGTGCCGGTAAAGGCTCCCTTTTCATGCCCGAAGAGTTCGGCCTCGATCAAAGTTTCAGGGATGGCGCCGCAACTGACAGCCACAAACGGGCGATTGGCGCGGGAGCCGAGGTTGTGAATGGCCCGCGCGATCAATTCCTTGCCGGTTCCGCTTTCGCCGGTGATGAGTACAGATGCATTGAGATTGGTTACACGATGAACCAACTGATAGACCCGCTGCATCTGCGGGCTTGATCCGATGAGTCGGTCGCAGCTTCCGGGTTCTTCGAGCTGCTGCTGCACGGTCTGCAACTGCTGCCGCAGCGAGGAGTTTTCATAGGCCCGGCTGAGCATGGTTTTGAGGTCTCGAATGGAAGGCGGCCTGCGGCAGTAGCCGAAGGCTCCGGTCCGTACGAGTTCAAAGGCGGTCGACCG
>JBAWCO010000219.1:0-7044 GCA_049590315.1 Occallatibacter sp.
CCGGGCAAGAGTTGACACCATACTCCCGTTTTGCGCGGGCAGGTTGTCGTGGCGTCACAGGGCTCGTCCCTCAGCCACTCTGCATGAAACTCAGGCTTGCCCTTTGGGGGCAAACTTGAATGATTAATTTTTACCACAAGGGCAACCAGCGCGCAAGCAGGCATGCAGCCAACGGCGCTCAAACCCATTCAAACGGCAATTTGCTGCACCGAAGATAGCTAGGCTGCCCAAAGTCCCGGTCCCCAGGAGCCTGGGAACAGCCAGTCGACAGATCCTCGCCCTAGTTGGCGTAGATCCGCACGTAGTCCACCAGCATCGTCGAAGGAAACACGCTGGTCGCGTTCGGATTCCCCGGCCACGTCCCACCAACCGCAAGATTCAGCAGAATGAACTGCGGCCCCTGGTCAAAAGGCCAGGTCCCGCCCTGCGTCGTCGGCGTGAACGTCTCGTAGGGGCTGCTTGGGCTGTCAACGTAGTACTGAACCTGCCCTTTGCTCCAGATCATGCCGTACGTATGCCACGCGGCCGCGGAAAACCCAGACGCAGTGTATGGCTTGCCGCCATTCAAGTTGGTCCCGTGAATCGATGACTGCGCCCAGTCGTACCCCGGCCCGGCGCCAGTGCCACCACCGAACGGCGTGTTGCTGCCATCGATGTGCTCCATCACGTCAGCCTCGCCGCAAGCCGGCCACGAGTTAGTCGTGATGTTATTGCCCAGCAGCCAGAACGCCGGCCACATCCCCTGCGACTCTGGCACCATGATCCTCGCCTCAATACGTCCGTACTGATAGCTGAACAGCCCCTGCGACTTCAAGCGCCCCGAAGTAAAATCGCCCGCTGCATAGACGCCAGGCGTTGTCTGCTGCGCCACAATGTGCAGGTACCCGTCCGTGGCCACAAAGGCATTCGGGCTCGAAGGATTGCACGGAGAAACAGATGAGTTCCACGCGCAGTAGTCCTCCCACTCTGAATTGCCGCAGCAATTGGTTCCAGTATCGTACGTCCAAATCGCCGAATTGGGCTGTGCATTCGTGGTTCCCGAGTTCGCAAACTCGTCAGACCAGACCAGCGTGCCCGAAGGAATGTTAGGCGCAAAACTCTTGGTGGTCACAGTGCTCGTCGAGTCGCCCGATGCAGTGGCAATGGCATTCACAGTGATGTTCGAGGAGATCAGAAATGGCGCCACGTAGATTTGCGATGAAGTCGTAGGTGTCGACCCATCAAGGGTGTAGTAGATCGTAGCGCCGGACGTAGTTGTCGTCAGGGTCGCGATCATCGCGCCGTTCTGCGCGCCGTTCGCTGTCGAAGTGGTAATCGTAGGTGCAACCGCTGCCGTCGGAGTAGTGGGAGGGGTCGGATTTGGTGTTGAACTTGAGCCTCCGCCACTGCACCCGCAAAACAAACTTCCAGACAAAAGAATTACTGCAAGCATCCCCGCACCTATCTTCATTTTCGTGTCCCTTCTTGCAACGGAGTGACTTGCCATCATTCCGCCGCACCAATGAGAGCACCGGTGGATTCCCTGCGTCAATCCCCCGCGAGATTACTCTGGTAGCGTGGACAAATGTTCGCGAAATGCCTTCCGCAACCTCGGGCTGTCCACTTGCTCCACTGCCTGCCCCACGCGGGAACGGGTCTCAACACTGGGTGCAACGCGGCCTATCGCTTCAATCGCCGCCGCAGCCTCAGTGGAATCCCGCTCAATGAGCGAAATCAAAAAATCCATCGCCTCGGGCAATCGCGTTAGTGCGATGGCGCTCAAGAGCACTGAGGAAAACCACGTATCCGCGCCTGCACGCAGCCGCGCCAGCAGCGTTGCAAGAGCCTCACTTGTTCTCAGCCCAGCCAGCGCATATGCCGCTTCAGCCGCCACCTCGTCGCCGTCCTCAAGGTATCGCGCAACCACCGGAATCGCCGCGGCACCTTCGAGTGACAACAATGCAGCGTAGACCTCGCCCAGCACTTCCGGTTCGTCGTTTCCAAGTAGCGCACGTAGCCGCAGAATGAGCGCAGCGCTCATACCACCCACGTTCCCAATCGCCCGAGCCGCCTCAATGCGCACAGTCTTATCGGCATCCGTGAGCGGCTCTAGCAACACCGTCAGCAAATCGGCATCGGAGATTCCAGGACAATTCACCAGCGCGTGTGTGCATGTGCCGCGCAAGGCTCCAGCCGTATCCTCCGGCGGACCCCAACTAGCTTCCATCTGGTGATGCCGCATTCCGCGCAGGTAAGCGTCTTTGCTGCGATACTCCAGCTTCACCAGCGCCTTCGCCAGCGCTTCCTTCGCCCAACATTTTGGATCGGTCTTTGCAGCATCCACAAAGAACCGTTCGTAGGCCGCCAGCACTTCCGGCAGCAGCGCAGAGATCTCCGCACCTGTCACCAGTTTTGCCGCTTTGCTGACAATGAAGTTGTTGCGATGCCCAAGCGCCTTGCGCAAATATTCAACCTGCGCATCACTCGGCCCGTCCTGAGTTGCAAAAGCTTCGCTCAGCGCTTCCAGTTCTGCAAGTTCCTCATCAAATCCCCGTTGAGAGGAACTCTTCTTGGCTGCGTGGCTGGCTTGCTTGGCGCTCATCTTTTGTTCCCGTCTGTGACTACGCAGGGTCGTAATTCAAATTCGGCCCGAGCCATCGCTCCACTTCCGCCACACTCATCCCTTTACGCGAAGCGTAATCGGCAACCTGGTCGCGATCGATCTTACCAAGCGAAAAATATCTCGACTCTGGGTGCGCGAAATAAAGCCCGCTTACACTCGACCCCGGCCACATGGCGAACGACTCGGTAATCATCATCCCCGTAGTCGCCTGCACATCCAACAGGCGCCACAGCGTGCCCTTCTCCGTATGATCCGGGCAAGCAGGATAACCCGCGGCTGGACGAATGCCGCGATACTTTTCGTGGATCAAGTCGTCGATGCCCAACCCTTCGTCGCGGCCATAGCCCCACTCATCGCGCACCCGTTTGTGCAGGCACTCGGCGAATGCTTCAGCCAGACGATCGGCAATAGCCTCCGCCATTATGGCGTTGTAATCGTCGTGCTGCGCGCGGAATCCGTCGCACAGTTCCTTCAAGCCAATCCCGCTAGTCACAGCGAACGCTCCAATGTGATCGTGCAATCCCGTCTCTTTCGGCGCGATAAAATCGGCTAGCGATCGGCATGCCTGCGTGCTTTCAGTGCTCGCCTGCTGCCGAAGGAAGTGGAATCGCTCGAGCACGCTTGCGCGCTTCGCATCCGTGTACAAATCGACATCGTCCCCCACAGCACTCGCCGGGAAAAGCCCATAAACGCCGCGGGCTGTGATCAGCTTCTTCTCGATCATCCGATCCAACAGAGCATTCGCCTCGGTAAATATCTGCCTCGCCTGCGCCCCTTGTTTCTCATCGTCGAGAATGCGCGGATAAACGCCCTTCAACTCCCATGTATGGAAGAACGGTGTCCAGTCAATGAACTCGCGCAGCGTCGCCAGTGGAAAGTTCTCCAGCACCCGCACGCCTGTAAATTCAGGCACGGGCAGATCTTCTGCACGCCACTCAATCGGTGTGCGCCTTTTGCGAGCAGCCTCAAGGGAGACAACCTTCTGCCGCGGCGCGGAGTGAACCTTGCGCAGCCTCTCGTACTCGGCGCGATGTTCTGCCACGAACTCCGCTTTGCCGTCGTCACTCAGCAGGCTTGTCGTCACCGGAACCGCCCGGCTCGCATCCAGCACATGCACCACCGGCTCGCTGTAGTACGGCGCAATCTTCACCGCCGTATGCGCCCGGCTCGTTGTTGCTCCGCCGATGAGCAAAGGCAGTTTGAATCCCTGGCGCTCCATCTCCCGCGCCACGTGCACCATCTCGTCCAGCGATGGCGTGATCAGCCCGCTTAGCCCGATCATGTCCGCCTTCTCCGCCTTGGCGCGTTCCAGAATCTTTTCGCACGGAACCATCACGCCCAGGTCGACAACATCGTAGTTGTTGCAAGCCAGTACGACGCCGACTATATTCTTGCCAATGTCGTGCACATCGCCCTTGACTGTCGCGAGCAGGATCTTCCCTTGCGCCTTCACCACCTCGCCCGCCGCAACCATCGCGGCCTTCTCGGCTTCCATGAACGGCGTCAGGTGGGCCACAGCCTTCTTCATCACGCGGGCCGACTTCACCACCTGCGGCAGGAACATCTTCCCTGCTCCAAACAAATCGCCGACAACGCTCATGCCATCCATCAGCGGGCCTTCAATCACCAACAGCGGACGCCCCAGCTTGACGCGTGCTTCCTCCGCGTCGATCTCGATGTATGCATCAATCCCCTTCACCAGCGCATGAGTGAGCCGCTCCTCCACCGTGCCGTTGCGCCATTCTTCGGCCTTCTTCTCACTCACCGCTTCGCCGGCACCCTTGAGTGTTTCGCCGAACTCAACCAGGCGCTCCGTCGCATCAGGCCGTCGATTGAGCAGCACATCCTCAACCAGCACTTTCAGCTCCGGCTCAATCTCTTCGTACACCTCCAGCATGCCGGCATTCACAATGCCCATGTCCATGCCCGCTGCTATAGCGTGATACAAAAACGCCGAATGCATGGCTTCGCGCACTTTATTGTTACCGCGAAAACTGAAAGAAATATTTGAAACGCCGCCGCTCACCTTGGCGTGTGGCAGGTTGGCTTTAATCCAGCGCGTAGCGTTGATAAAGTCAACCGCGTAGTTGTTGTGTTCCTCCATGCCGGTAGCAACGGTGAGAATGTTCGGGTCAAAAATGATGTCTTCCGGCGGAAAACCAACCTCGTTCACGAGTATCTTGTAAGCGCGCTCGCAAACCCGAATCTTATCCTCGAAGGTAGCGGCCTGACCCTGTTCGTCGAACGCCATCACCACTGCCGCCGCCCCATACTTCAGAACATGAGCCGCGTGATGGCGAAATGTTTCTTCGCCTTCCTTCAGCGAAATTGAGTTCACAATCCCCTTGCCCTGTAGGCACTTCAGCCCCGCCTCAATCACCGTCCACTTCGACGAGTCCACCATGAACGGAGCCTTGGCGACCTCGGGCTCGCTGGCCAGCAATTGCAGAAAGCGCGTCATCGCCGCGACGCCGTCGATCATGCCCTCGTCCATGCAGATGTCGATGACGTTGGCCCCGTTCTCCACCTGTTGCCGAGCCACGCTGACAGCTTCTTCGAATTTGCCTTCCTTTACCAGGCGAGCGAACTTCGGCGAGCCGGCCACATTCGTCCGCTCGCCAATCATGACGTAAACACCGGGCTGTTGGGTGAAAGGTTGCGATCCGGAAAGCCGGAGCGGCTTGGCTTGCACGATCTCGCTCACGCTGCAACCTCAATCTTGCTTATCTCGCGCGGGGGCTGACCCTCAAGCGCTTTGGCAATCGCAGCAATGTGCTCGGGCGTATTACCGCAGCACCCCCCTGCAATGTTGATCAGTCCCGCCCGCGAAAAATCACCCAGATACCGCGCCATATCTTTGGGCCCCAGATCAAACCCGGTTTCGGAAAGTGGGTTCGGCAACCCTGCATTGGGATAGCACGAAATCGCTACATCCGCCTTTTCTGACAGCTCACTCAGGAACGGATACATTAAATCGGGACCAAGGGAGCAGTTGAGTCCCACCGACAACGGCTTCACATGCTTCACAGCATTCCAGAAAGCCTCGGTCGTCTGCGCAGAAATCAGCGTCTCACCGCCGCGTCCCACCGCCGCCGAGATCATCACGGGCAGCTCTTTCTTCTTCGCGGCCAGCCCATCCTCATCGAATACTTCGCGAATAGCGACCAGCGCCGCCTTGGCATTCAATGAGTCGAAGATCGTCTCCACCAGCAATAGGTCCACGCCGCCTGCAATCAGCGCACGAACCTCCTGGGCATAAGCAGTCTTCACTTGGTCGAAGGTCACCACCCGGAATCCCGCATCATCCGCATCGGGTGAATTCGAAAGCGACACCGTCAACGGCCCAATCGCCCCTGCCACAAACCGTTGCCTCCCAGTTTCGTTTGCCACACGATCGGCCCATTCCCTGCACTGCCGCGCCGACTGCTCGTTGATCTCCCATGCCAAATCGCCCAGAAACTTATCCTCAATGACCTTCTGATAGAACGCGGGATCCTTCCGCCCACCGCGCTCGCGCGGATCTTCGACGAAAAACTCGCTCTGCGTAATGCTGGTAGCGCCAAAGGTGTTCGTCTCAATAATGTCCGCCCCCGCCTCCAGAAACCTGCGATGAATATCGCAAATCATCTGCGGCTGCGTCAGCGAGAACAGATCCCCGTTGTTCTTCAGGTCCTTGATCGAGTCTTTGAACCGTTCCCCGCGAATGTCCGCTTCCGTCATTCCGTAGGTGCGGATCGTGGTACCCATCGCTCCGTCAATGATGGCAATACGAGTCTCGAGAATTTTTTGCAGAGGATGTGTTCCAAAATGATTTTGCATAAGCCGAAGACCTCAATTCCGCCGGGGAGCGGAGGGTTCACTTATCAGAATAGCCGTTGACCCGGAGCACGCGAAAGCGATCCGGAACCTGGGTGGGGGACGCCGGTGAGCTATTTTGCCGCCGTCAGGGCGCTCACCGGCACCAGCATGTCTTCCTTGCGCATCACCAGGTTGGTGGCGTTCAGGGTGGCAAGTTCAAAACCGTGGCCGTGGGTGATGGCGTCGGTGGGGCAGGCTTCCACGCAGTAGCCGCAGAAGATGCAGCGGTTGTAATCGATGTTGTAGACCTTGGCGTAGCGCTCGCCGCCGCTGATGCGCAGCTCCGCCGTGTTCTCGGCCGCTTCGATATAGATGCACTGCGCCGGGCACGCGGCCGCGCACAGGAAACAGGCGACGCACTTCTCCAGGCCGTTCTCATCGCGCTGCAATTCGTGGACTCCGCGAAAGCGCTCCTGAAATTTCGCGGGCGCGTCCGGGTAATCTTCGGTGATGGTCGGGTTGAGCATCTCGCCGAAGGTGATGCCCATTCCTTTGACGATGGCGGCGGCGCCGCTGAATACGTCGGAAATTTTAGCCATGGTTAAGTCTCAGCTTAGCAGGTGAAGACGAACCGGGACAAATGG
>JBAWCO010000220.1:0-9262 GCA_049590315.1 Occallatibacter sp.
GTACTGTGTTTTTCTGTGTTTGTGCTGATGCCGACATTTGGCCAGTCAACCAAGGGTGTCCTCGAGGGCGTGGTCAAGGACTCGGGCGGCGCCGTCTTACAAGGCGCGAAGATTGAATTGAACCCTCCGATCCGTCCCATAACGACTGACGGGCAAGGCGAGTTTACGGTGACAGAAGTGGTTCCTGGAACTTACGCCGTAACCATTTCCTATGTGGGTTTCGCGCCGTATTCCGGAAGCGTCACGGTGGTCGCAGGGCAAATCGCTCACATCGGCGCGACTCTCAAGGTCGCGAGAGCGAGTGATGAAGTCATTGTGACCGCCGATCGGCCGCATGGTGAGGCTGAGGCAATTAATCGCACGCTGGCGGCAGAGAATATTCTCCAGGTGCTTCCGGCGGATGTCATCGTATCACTGCCGAATGCGAATATCGCGGATGCACTTGGCCGCATGGCGTCGGTAACGATTGAGCGCGACGAGGGAGAAGGAAAGTACGTACAGATCCGTGGCACTGAACCGCGCCTGAGCAACACCATGATCGATGGCGTGACGGTTCCTTCGCCGGAAACCGGTGTTCGCCAAATCAAGCTCGATACTATTGCGTCCGACCTGGTGGACTCGGTTGAAATCAACAAGACGCTGCAGGCCAACATTGATGCGGATGGAATTGGCGGTTCCGTGAATCTGGTGACGAAGACCGCCGGCGAGGTGCCGACCGCGACGCTCTATGGGGTCGGAGGATACACGCCGATTATCGGCGGCCGTGAAGTGGATCAGATGGGCGGGACGATCGGCAAGAGATTTGGAAGCGACAAGAAATTGGGTGTGCTGATCGGTGGCACTTACGACTACAACGGTCGCGGCATTAACGACATTGAACCAGTGCCGACAACGAGCAGCCTTACACCGCACTACGACAGTATGGACTTCAGAGACTACCAATATGACCGATCCCGCTGGGGCGCCACAGGAAGTGCCGACTACAAACTGGCAGAAGGTTCGGACATCTCTATTCGCGGCCTCTATTCCAACTTCCGTAACTGGGGACATAAATTCGTCTACACAATGAACGACGGCGGCCAGCCGCAATACAGCCAGGATTGGCGACGTCCAAACATGGCGGTGGGAAGCATCGCTCTGCAAGGCAAGCACCTGCTGAACGCCTCGACAATTCTCTGGAGTGTGTCCGTTTCGCGCTCAAGATCGTTGAGCGGGAGCGGCGGCGCCAACTATCAATGGATGACCCCAGACTTGGGCGGGACGGCAGACCCGAATGTCTCGTGCACCAATGTGCCTGGCGCCAGCGTCAATCGGCCGGGCTGGGCGGGTTGCGTCGGTCCCAACGCCACAGGCGCCGGCAATGGATTCGACAAGAATAACTACGGGCTGACCGAGTTTGACCCACCAACATTTGGGCAAAGCGCCCAGCTCAATCTCCAGGCATCGGGCTCTTATGCTCGGACATATCACATAGGGACGCACTACGGTACGTTTGAGTTAGGCGCAAAAATTCGGAACGAGCATAAGTTCGACGATACTTATAACGAAGCATATGTAGTTCCCACTGTTTGCCCGGCAGGCGACACGGGTACCCCCGATACCGCCTGCTGCCCACCTAGCGCCGGGTCGAATTGTGCTAATCCAGACTCACCCCTCCCTGTGCCTGTGGCAGTTGCATTGCATCCGGAGTGGAATGAGTCGTTCACCGATCCCAATTACTATGACGGGACTTACGGCAAGTACCCCGCGGTTACAGACTGGGCGAAGGTGAAGGCCTGGGTAATGTCCCCCGCCGCACAGGGCCTGATCAGCCTGACAGGCGGTCCGGGAGTCAATTCAAATAACTACGACCTCATTGAGCGCATTCCAGCCGGTTACCTGATGAACACGATTGAGCTGGCAAGCCGGGTTCGCCTGGTGTTGGGAGTTCGCTTTGAAGCAACCCACGTTAACACGCTGAGCTTTGACGGAGGCGCAGCGACCCCACCCACCACCTTGACCTACAAGGCGGGCGGAGATTACCTCGACGTTCTGCCGAGCGGGTCTCTGCGGTTTGCCTTGGACAAGGATTCCGACCTGCGCCTGGTCTTCGGCCGCGGCCTTTCCCGTCCCGATCCGCAGGATCTTTCGGCGGCGGTAGGTCAGCCAACGCTGAATCAGACGCCGGTTACCATCGGCCTTGGAAATCCCGCTCTGAAGGCGGAACATGGGACCAACTACGATGTGTTATATGAGCGAAATCTGAACCCGCTCGGCCTAATTCAGGCAGGTTACTTCTATAAGGACCTGACTGACCCGATCGTCACTGAGCAGTACTATTCCACCAAGACCTTTCCCGACGTCCCCGCAGGGTCGACAGTTCTTGTCACTCAACCGATCAATGCAGGAAGCGCGCATGTGCAAGGCGTCGAGTTCAGCTATCAGCAGCGCATGTCTTATCTGCCGGGAGTGCTGGGGGGAGCGGGTCTTTCGGCGAACTACAGCTATACCAATTCTCAGGCCAAAGGCGTCGATCCACTGCGTACTGACAGCCCAGCATTACTTCGCCAGGCTCCCAATAGCTGGAACATCAGCCCCACATTTGACACCAAGCACTTCTCGATGCGTGTCGGTATGACGTTTGATGACAAGATGATTTATCAATACAACTATAGGAATCTTGCCTACGTCGTCGACGCGAATGGCAATCCGGTCCTGGATCCTAACGGTAACCAGGAGACACAACCGAGCCCGCAAGTTGGCGGCACCGCAGGCCCGGCTGGCGATAACTACCTCTACTCACACTTTCAGTTCGACACGCAGGCTAGCTACTCGCTACCGTTCGGATTTCAGGTCTACGCTTATGGACTGAACCTGAACAACGAAGTCTTTGGTTTCTACAACGGCAGTCCGCAGTACGTGGTTCAACGCGAGTACTACCATCCCACATACGCGGGTGGAATTCGTTGGACATCTCACCACGAGTAGTAGTCCACGGACTAAAGCAATCTCTTTGTCGCACACCTGGCCAACCTGCTCGATGCACTCGAGCAGGTTGACTGGAAAATGCGCGTTCACGCGCGAAAGAGGATTTCAGTGAAATCAATTCTCGGATACGCTTCAACAACTCGACTCAAGACGGGCTGGGTTAGAAATGTGGTAGTCGTAAGCGCAGTCGTTGGTCTTGCAATCGGCGCTCTCGCGTTAGAGGGACAGGCCCAAGCAACGGGAGCGCCGCTGAGCCTATCGAAGACAATTCCTCTTCCCGGTGTCTCTGGTAAGTTCGACCACTTTGCTGTGGATCTGGCGGGTCACCGTCTGTTTGCCGCGGCACCGGGCAATCACTCTGTGGAAGTGATCGACTTGAAGACGGACAAGGTGGAGCAAAGCATTGCTGGACTTGGCAAGCCGCATGGGCTCGCCTGGGAGGAAGACTCTGGGAGCCTGTATATATCGGATGGGTCGCTGGCTGAACTCAGGGTCTACAAAGGCAAGCCTTTGGCGCTTGCGGGATCGATCAAGCTCTCAGACGATGCGGATGACATGGTCTTCGACGAGGCGCATCACCTGCTTTACGTCGGCCATGGAGGAGGCGGTGCGATTCCTGCCAGAGTGGCCGTTGTGGATACGGCGAGCTTTCATCTGGTTGCCAATGTTGTGATCGCGAGTCACCCCGAGGGGTTGGACCTGGATGTGCAGGGGCGGCGCGTATTTGCAAATATTGCGGACGCGAGCGAAGTTGCCGCAATTGACGCAGCGGGTAACACGGTGGCCGCGCATTGGAAGCTGATGGACGCTGCGGATAACGTTCCGATGGCCTATGATGCGGGGAGCCAAAGGCTATTTGTGGCTTGCAGGAAGCCGGCAATGCTGCTCGCGCTCAATGCGAATACAGGGGCAGAGCTTGCTCGTGTGAAGACGGGAGAGGGGGCCGACGATCTTTTTTACGATGCTGCGCTTGGCCGGGTCTATGTAATCAGCGGGGCGGGCGAGGTTGATACTTTCCAGGTAAATGGAGGAGCGGGATTGGTTCCCATTGGAGTGACACACACGCTCGCTGGGGCGAAGACCGCTTTGTTTGTTGCGTCGGAGAGTGCACTGTACGTCGGCATTCCGGGGACGGGTGAACGTCCGGCGGAGATTCGCGTTTTCTCCACAGCCGCGCAGAAGGCCAGTAAATGAGCCATTCCGGATTGGGACGCGTTTTTTGTGGAGTGGCGGCAATGCTGCTGGTGGCGTCGGTGTTGTGCGCGCAGGGCGCGGTGCAGAATGAACCTGCTGTGAAAGCGGAGTCACTGAAGTACGTGGTGATTGTGAGCCGGCACGGCGTGCGATCGCCGACCGGGAAGACGGATCTGCTGAATCAATACTCGGCGAAGCCGTGGCCGCAATGGAATGTCCCTCCGGGTTACCTGACCGAGCATGGCGCAAAGCTGATGACTCTGTTTGGCGCGTACGACCGCGAGTTGTTTGCTACGGAGGGTCTGATTGGAGTGGATGGTTGCGTTGATGCGGACCACGTGTCGATAGCTGCGGACTCAGATGAGCGCACGCGGGAGACGGGCAAGGCGCTGGCTGCGGGGATGTTTCCCGGATGCAAGGTCGAGGTTCACGCTCTTCCCGAAGGTACACACGATCCGCTGTTTCATCCGCTGGGAGCTGAGGCGGGTCACCTTGATAATCAGCTCGCGACTGCTGCGGTTTCCGGGCGTATTGGAAACAATCCTGCGGGGCTGGTGGAGGCCTATCGGCCTCAGCTTGACGCGCTGGAAGAGGTGCTGCTGGGATGCAAGCCGGGGCCCGGATGCGCAGGGGCACACAGTTCGTTGTATGACATTCCGTCATCGATCAGCGCGGGCAAAGGCGACCACCTGGTGGATTTGCGCAGCCCGCTGGGCACAGCAGCGACAATGACAGAGAATCTGCTGCTGGAATATACAGACGGCATGGACATGGCGCAGGTTGGCTGGGGACGCGTCGATGTGGAGAGACTGCGAGAGCTGATGCAACTCCACACTGCAAACGCTGAACTGGAAAGACGCACCGGCTATATTGCGCGAGCCGGATCATCGAATATGCTCGGGCATATTCTGGATTCAATGGAGCAGGCCACGAGTGGGAAGGCGACGGACGGAGCGCTGGGCAAGCCTGATGACCGTTTGCTGATTCTGGTTGGCCATGACACCAACTTATCTAACATCAGCGGAGCGCTGGGATTGACATGGCTGATTGATGGACGGCTTGACGATACACCGCCGGGCGGCGCCTTGGTATTTGAGTTGTGGAAGGATGCAGCGGCAGGAGACTATTCCGTGCGCACCTGGTATATGGCGCAGACGCTGGATCAGATGCGCAATGCGACGCCGCTGAGTGCCCAAAGCCCTCCTGAACGCGTACCGGTCTTTATACCTGGTTGTGGCCGAGCCGATGGATATTGCGAATGGAAGCGGTTTCAGCAAGCCATCCATGCAGGGATCGATTCGACGCTGGTAAAGTAACTCTTGCTGCGCTCCAATCCTTTCTCAATTTGACGCGGTGCTCCGAGGGAAACCGCAGCACTTCGAAAGCATAAAATCATAAAGTGAGGCGTGTAGCTGCGCGCCGATTGCGACCTGGAGACGTAGGCCTGGATGTCGGTGGGCGTCGGATTCTTCGCGAGAGCGGAGCGGACGAGACTGTGACGGACACGCAACGGGAGTTATAGGGAGATTGAGATCGATGAAACTCGGACTGGGACTTTACCGGCACATGTTATCGAGGGATTACTACGACTTTGCTCGGCAGGCCGGATGCAGCGATGTGGTAATTCACCTGGTGGATTACTTCCGCGAAGGTGCCGCGAACCCGAGAAACAATCAGCCGACGGGAAGCAAGTATGAGCTTTGGGGAGTAGCCGGGGAGCCGGGGAAGTTATGGACCACCGAAGAGATGGTTGCGATTCGCAAGGAGATTGAATGCGCGGGATTGCATCTTGCCGCGATTGAGAATCTGGATCCAGCAATTTGGCACGATGTTCTGTTGGACGGCCCGAAGCGCGCGGAACAGATGGAGTATGTGAAGACGACGGTGCGGCGGATGGGCGAGGCCGGCATTCCTGTGCTGGGATATAACTTCAGCATTGCAGGCGTATGCGGGCGCGTATCCGGGCCGTGGGGGCGAGGTGGCGCTGTAACAGTGGGCATGGATGGGCCGGTGGACGAGGTGCCGATTCCCAATGGCACGGTGTGGAACATGGTCTACGACCAGAACGCGGCGGGCGGACACGTGGCCTCCACTACGCACGATGAGTTATGGCGGAGACTGGAAGCTTTTCTTGCGGAAGTTATCCCGGTGGCAGAAGAGGCTGGAGTGCGGTTGGCCTTGCATCCTGACGATCCACCGATGCCCACGATGCGACAGCAGCCACGGCTTGTGTACCAGCCGGCGATGTATCAGAGGGTAATTGACGCGGTCCCGAGCAAGAGCAACGGACTGGAACTGTGCGTGGGTACGTTGGCGGAGATGACGGACGGCGATATCTACGATGCGGTGGACCGATACAGCAGGCAGAAGAAGATTGCCTATATCCATTTGCGCAATGTCAGGGGCAAGGTTCCACATTATCGGGAGACATTTATCGACGAGGGAGATGTGGATATGACGCGGATTCTGGAGATACTCGAGCGGAATAAGTTTGAGGGAGTCGTGATTCCGGATCACGCACCGCAGATGAGTTGCTCGGCTCCGTGGCATGCGGGGATGGCGCACACGCTGGGGTATGTGGCCGGAGTGCTGGCCATGCTGGAGAAACAGCGCAAGGGCTGAAAGATCAGTGCCGGAATGGGGCTTGGAGACCAAAAACAGGCCAGCGAGTAGGCGCTTAATCGATTGTACGGGAGCGCTCTTAATGGTCATTTAAGGTTCGCAAATTCCAATAGAAAATAAGTTGCCTGTTTGACTCGCGGGGATGTATAAATTGGTGCGCGGTGGTTTATGGCGGTGCACGACTCGAATGAGCCGGGACCGTCGCTTCGATCCGCGATCAAAGGAGTGTGCCAGTTTCTATGTTTAGAAATATTTTTTCAATTGCGGGATTTTTGATTGCGCTGCCGTTACTGGCACAGACACAGAACCTGCCGGTCTCGTGGGTCGACAAGGACACGGGGCATAGAGTGATTCGGTTAACGGATGAGCCTGGATCTTCAGGGTTCTATTTCAATGTCAACGCCTTCACGCCGGATGGTAAGCAGATGGTGTACACGGCACCGGACGGAATCCACGCGCTGGACCTTGCGAGCCAGAAGACGCGACTTGTGGTGCCGAACCCGCCGCGCCCGGCTGATGCGGGCTCCGACCCTCGCGCCTACTTTCGGTTCGGAGTACACACCATTGTGGTGGGACGAAAGACTAACTCGGTATTCTTTACAAAGTTTGATCCGGATGCCAAGCAGAGCGTGATTTACAAGGCCGATGTTTATACAGGCGAAGTTACAAAGCTGGTTGCGCTGCCACCGCGTGCCAGTGTCGCCACGATCAACGCCGACGAGACGCTGGGCGTGGGCACTTATGACGAAAATGAAACGCCACCTGAGCAAGAGTATGGGCGCAATCGCCCCGCGCCGGCGAGCGCTACTGGTGCGACGCCCGGAGCGCAGGCAGGAAACCTGGTTCAGCCAGAGGGCAAAGGGGAGATGATGGAGCGGCGGCTAGCCGCGCGGATTCCCGTGGTGTTGTACACCATCGATTTGAAGACGGGAAAGATGACGACGCTGCTTCATTCAACAGACTGGATTGGGCACATGCTGTTTTCACCTGTGGATCCGACACTGCTGATGTATTGCCATGAAGGGCCATGGCAGAAGGTAGACCGCATCTGGATGATCCATACAGATGGAACGCATAACATACTCATCCACAAACGGAATATGGCGATGGAGATTGCGGGTCACGAATTCTGGGGACTGGACGGACAGACTATCTGGTATGACTGGCAGTATCCGAAGGGCGAAGACTTTTTTCTTGCCGGGTATAACCTGCAGACACACAAGCGTACTGCGTACCACATGCAGCGCAACGAGTGGTCGATTCACTTCAACTTGACCCAAGGAGAGACGCTGTTTACGGGCGACGGCGGCGATCCGGGGCAAGTGGCGAAGGCTCCTGATGGCGAATGGATTGAGCTATTCCATCCACAGATGCTGAACGTGATGGAAGGGGCAATTAACGATTCTGATTTTTGGCAGCCTGGAGTGTTTCACTCCGAGCACCTGGTTAACATGGCGCATCATAACTATCGACTGGAGCCGAACGTGCGCTTCTCTCCCGACAAGAAGATGGTGATTTTTACGAGTAACATGTTCGGGCACAGCTATGTATTCGGTGTTGAGGTGTCGAAGGCAGATAACCTTGCCGCTTCCGACGTGCACTCTACGCCGGAATTGGCGAGCCAGTTCAACCCCACGAGCCCGACGCCTACACATTGAAGATTACTGAGCGCGAACATTGTTCTTTTCGACGGAGCAAGTTATGAATCGGGTTGTTGTGCTTTTGATTGTCGCCGGCGCTCTTGCGGGACATGCGCAGAAGTTTGATTGCGGGAAGACGCAGGCCGGAGTAATGACGCTGACTGCAAACTCAGTGTTCAGCGCGGCGACACCGGGGTTCGACTTGAATACAGTTCCCGAAGTCGGCAAAGGGTCGTGCTCCAGCGACAAGCCGTTCTTCTTTTCGGCTACTGTGCCGGAGGGGAGTTATCGAGTTACGTTGGTCTTAGGATCGGACGAGGCTTCTACGACCACTGTGTGGGCGGAAGCCAGGAGACTGATGCTCGAGAAGATTGTCGTAGGTGCCAAGGGGTCTGTCACGCGCAACTTCGACACCAATGTGCGTGTTCCGGAAATTGCTGGGGATGCGAACCAACATGTAAAGCTGAAGCCGCGTGAGGTGGGGAACCTGGATTGGGATACCAAACTTACTCTTGAATTCAACGGTGAGCATCCGAGCTTCCGATCTATCACGATTGAGCCGATCAAAGAGACGACGATTTACCTTGCGGGCGACTCGACGGTGGTGGATCAGGATGTGGAGCCATGGGCTGCGTGGGGCCAGATGCTACCGCGGTTCTTTCGGACTGGGGTTGTTATCGCGAATCACGCGGAATCAGGCGAAACGATCAAGAGCTTTGGAGGCGAACAGCGATTCGCGAAGATATGGTCTCTCATTCAGCAGGGAGACTATTTGTTTATGCAGTTCGGGCACAACGATATGAAACCGAATGCCGTGTCGTTGGAGGACTATAAGAGAC
>JBAWCO010000221.1:0-9663 GCA_049590315.1 Occallatibacter sp.
CATCATCGCTGAGTAGAAATGCCTACATTTCTCTCGCAAATCTTGACGAATTCTTTATGCGTCAAGCCCTAGCATTCTGCTGAATGCCTCACCACGTTCGACCCGCGAAAAGGAGATCCATGTCCACTGATTACCGCAATTTTCTCGCCCTCTCGTATGCGGAACTCGAAGAGCTGAACCTTTCCGCCAAGGCCGATCGCGTAAACCGTGTCTCCGCCGATACAATTCGCGAGAAGCGGATCAAGTACCTCACCGACGAAAAGCGGATCAAAGCCGTCACAGTGCTCTTCAGTGACCTTGAGGGTCGACTGCACCTGCTCGACTACGACAAGAAGTTCCTCCTCGGCGCTTACGAAAACCTCACCTTCGACGGCTCCTCCATCCGCGGCTTCACTGCGCAGAAAGAAAGCGATCTCCGCCTCGGCATTGACTGGGGCGCCTTTTACTGGGTTCCCGCCGACGTCTTCGGCGCAGGTAAGGTTCTCGTCTTCGGCACCGTTATCGACAAGGATGGCACGCCCTATTCGGGCGATTCGCGCGGCGTCCTCAAGGAATACTCCGACAAGCTCTACAAGGAAAAGAAGTACATCCTTAACGCCGCCAATGAAATCGAAGGCTTCCTCTTCGCCGGCAAAGACGCCGAGCAGCGCTTCCACGAAACCGGCAAATTTGAGTTCATCAACACCGGCGGCTATTATCACGTCTTGCCCCTCGATCCCTTGCGCCAGTTCATCGACACATCGGCCGAAGTGCAGCGCGCCATGGGCTTCCAGAATGAGAAGGACCACCCCGAAGTCGCACCCAGCCAGTTTGAAATCAACTACGGCTACGGCGAAGTCGTCGCCGCCGCTGACCAGATTCAGCTCTACAAGCTGCTCACCCGCCAAATTGCCAACAGCATGGGTTACACCGCCAGCTATCTACCCAAGCCTGTGGTGGGCGTCAACGGCAGCGGAATGCACACCAACGTTTCCATCTCCAAGGGCAAGACCAACCTTTTCTGGGATGAAAAAGGCCTCGAGAAACTTTCCTCATTCGGGTGGGAGTTTATTGACCGCATCCTCACCTACGCGCTCGATCTCTGCCTCATCATGAATCCCAGCGTCAATTCCTATCGCCGTCTCGATCCGCATTTCGAAGCACCCAATCAGATCAAGGCCTCAGCCACCGACCGCGGTTCCATGGTCCGCGTTCCCATCGGCAACTCGCGCTCCATGCGTGTCGAAGTGCGCTCAGTCGCGCCCGATGCAAACCCTTATCTCACCCTCTATTCAATATTCAAAACCGGCATCGACGGCACCAAGGCGGAGATCGACAACCTGCGACAAGCGCAGCGTTATCTGCCAGACCACATCCAGCAAGCCATTGAAGATTTCAAGTCATCGGAGTGGATCACCGAGATTCTCGGCGCCGACGTGCAGGGCCGTTTCGCTGATCTGAAGCAAGCCGCCGCTGACCGCTCTCCTCGCGAACTGGGGACGTTCGTGAAAGCCTCAGAAGTGCAATATCATCACGAGGTCTACAACCAGGCGCTCTGGAACCTCTTCTAGACCGGGCCCCGACGACGCACATGCTCCGCTCCGTGATAGATGTTGAAGTGGTCCTCGCGTAGAAAACCCACGAGGACCACATCAAACTCCCTGGCCACCTGCACCGCAAGGCTAGACGGCGCTCCAACCGCGGCCACCATAGACACCCCGCCCATCAGCGCCTTCTGCAGCAGCTCAAAACTGGCGCGTCCTGAAAGCAGCAGCAGCGTATTGCGCAAAGGTGTCCTGTCGGCAAGAAACTCCGCGCCCAGAAGCTTGTCCACAGCGTTGTGCCGCCCCACATCTTCGCGCATCCCAAGCAGCTTGCCTTCCGCGTTGAACAACCCCGCCCCATGCAGTCCGCCCGTACGATCGAAGACGCTCTGCTCCTCCCGCAGCCGCGCCGGTAGGGTGTAAAGAAGATCCGCATCAAACAAGAAAGTGTTCTTCACGCGCGGTGGACACACCGTCTGCAGCGCAAGCAGCGATGCCTTTCCGCAGATCCCGCAGCTTGAAGTCGTATAGAAATTGCGCTCAAGATTCGCAAGGCTGACCTCGACATCCGGAGCCAGTTCCACGCGCACAATATTTCTTCTTGGCTGATAAGGCAGAGTGCTCTTTAGTTCTTCGCTTGTCTCCGGCGCGGTCGTCACCCTCTCCGTCGCATAGACGATCCGCTCAATCTCGTCGACGTCGTGAACCACGCCTTCGGTCATCAGAAATCCGGCGGCAAGCTCGAAGTCGTTCCCCGGCGTGCGCATCGTCACCGAGATCGACTTTACCGCGCGCTGCGGTCCAGATCCATACCCCAATTGGATCTCCAGGGGCTCCTCGATCGCGAGCGTCTCTTCCGCCGGCTTCGACTCCGCCCCTTCCACCCTCTCCACAGAGATGCCAACAAACGCACGACTCGTCTCCTTCGCTGGAGACTGGCCGGCAACTGACTGTTTCGAATCCATATGCTTAGGCGATAAGCGAATCCCGCACTCTCAACCGTTTCGCACTACCCATGATCAAAATCACTGCTCTAGAACTTCCAAACCAATCCGGTAGTAATGCGGGCAAAATTATTGGGCAAACCAGGGTATCGATAGGCAATCGTTGTCACGTTGTTCAACACGGTGAAATTCGATGTTTGAAGGTCCGCGCCCGCGCGATAAGCAAAGTGCCGCGAAATGGACGAATCCAGGCCGCCGCCAAAGAGCATAGCAAATGAGGTTTTGCGGCCCAGATCGCCGTTCGGTCCCCAATTCTTGTTCAAGCCGCCGTTTCCCCCGAGCACCTCTCCAAAGATGGTCTCTCTCTTGAATCTCTTGTCGTATTGCGCGCCGGCCATGATGAAATAGGCATCCTGTTGAATCCCTATGTTGCTCCCGCGGTACCCATAGGTGTCCAACTTGAAACGCAAGCCGTGCCACGATGAGAAGGCAGCAGAGGCGTCCCACCCATTCAGCGACTTTCGTGCTCCGGGGACCCCATTGAAAGTATTCGACTGGAAGCTATAGCCGCCATAAATCTGGTGGCGCGCCGGGGCTTCCGATTGGGCAAAAAGCGCCGTAGAAAGAAACAGCAGGACAGTCAAAGGATAGAAACGAAACGGCACTCTGGAACCTCCGGTAAATGTCGTTCCATCTATCGTATATGGTCGGCTTGACCCAATCTAGCAGAGTGAATTTGCGTGCGATATCTTCTACGTCAGAGGGTGTAAGTCACCGAGCATGGTTGGAATGAGTTCCGACACGGTTGGATGAATGTGAACCGCTCGCTGCAAGGTGGTGTAGGGCCTCCCCGAGTACATCACGTCCAGGATGCAATGAATCGCTTCGTCTCCCCCTGTTCCCAGAATAGCCGCCCCTAAAATCTTCTTGCTCTCAGCGTCCACCAGTACCTTCATGAACCCCATGCTTTCGCCCTTCTCAACTGCCCGTCCAACCTTGGTCATCGGGCGAGTGCCAATCAGCGCGGGCTTTCCAGTTCTGCGAACCTCGGCCTCGGTCAGTCCAACCTTCCCCAGGGGCGGATCGGTGTAGAGCGCGTATGCCTGAATTCGATCGCTCACGCGCCGCGGATCATTGTCCAGCAAGTTTGCGGCCACGATTTCGAAATCGTTGTAAGAAGTATGTGTGAACCCACCCTTGCCATTGCAATCGCCCATCGCCCAGATGCCGCGGACATTCGTCCGAAGTTGATCGTCCACAACAATGTATCCATGTTCGTCGGTCTCTATGCTTGCTTTGTCAAGACCAAGATCGTCGGTGTTGGGTCTGCGGCCCACGGCCAGCAATACATGAGACCCACACACTTTGGGCTCCCCTGATTCGCAACTGACATGAACTCCTATATCCTTCTCCCCGCGTTCGAAGGCAATACACTCTGCGCCGAGTCGGATGTGAATTCCTTCCGACTCCAGGATCTCTTTCACCGCAGCCGAAATGTCCTCGTCCTCACGCACGACAAGCCGCGGACCTTTTTCGACAATCGTAACTTCGCTGCCGAATCGGCGAAACATCTGCGCGAACTCCAAGCCTACATAGCTTCCCCCAACCACCACCAGGTGCCGCGGTACGTCTTCCAACTCAAGCATCGACGTATTGGTGAGATAGGGAATCTCATGAACACCAGGAAACTCGGGAACAATCGCACGCCCCCCCACGTTGATAAAAATCCGATCGGCGCTGATCGTCTCCGCCCCCGCCGCGATCTCATGACTGGAAACAAAGCGGGCCGACTCATGGAAAACAGTGCAATTCGTCATTCCGCGCAGCCATTTCTCAATCCCATCGCGCGACTTGGCCAGAATCGATTCCTTGCGCGCCTTCACCGCCTTCATGTCGACCTGAATTGATCCCGGTATCATCACGCCAAAATCGCTGGCCCGCCGAGCCATGTGGGCCGCGTACGCGCTTGCCACCAGGGTCTTCGTGGGAATGCACCCCGTGTTCACGCAAGTGCCGCCGAATCGATTTCGCTCGACAAAGGCTATTCTTTGGCCCGCCCGCGTCAGACGCCCCGCCAGAGACGGGCCCGCTTGTCCAGCCCCGATGATGATCGAATCAAAGTGATTGCTCATCGCTTTACCTGCTACCCGTTCTTGATAATGAACACTGTTTTGTCGTCAATTCGGTCCGGTTCACCAATCTTCCGCAGTTGATCGTCGTTCCTCAACGCATATTCCAGAATCGCATTGCAGATTTCCTTTGCCGGTGCCCATTTGTGTTGTTCCACGATCTGCTCGATCTCACGCTTATCCTGCTCATCGCTGCCATCATAAACGCCGTCGGTATAAAGAAATAAGATGTCTCCCCTACCCATCAGGGTTATCTCCTCCAGGTCAGACGACCTGATGTGGCTCGCGCGGCGGTCAATCGAAACGTACTTGTTTCTATCAGGGTGGTCCTCGGGAACTTCAAGTCCAAGAGCCGGAAATTGCGTCATCACTTCCTTCTCAATGTTCATGAACTTCCCATATTCAACGGAGAACACCAGCGGCGATGGATGACCGAAGTTCACAAAGCGAAACAACCCGCCAGTATGTATCTCCCCGTAAACCATGGTTGCAAGTTCCCGCGAAGTGTCGTTCGTGTCCCGGCCCAAAGCGTTTCTGGCAGTAACTGACTGCGCGAGCCTGAGATTGATTCTTTCAAAGAGATCAGGCGTAGTTTCTCCGTTGGAATCAAGCTCACCAAGCATCGCGGTATGGAAAGTATCATGCACAGTTGAAGCAATCTTGGCCGATAGGATTCCATGTCCCTGCGCATCGACCACCAACACACCGGCGGTGGAGTATAGCTTCTGCAGATTCTCCGCTACCCTCTGTTGTTCTGAGCTTTTCGCCTTTCTGTATGCCGCGGCATCGGCTGCATCGTATTCCGGCTTGGATTGCAACCACCTTATGTGGGCGTCCACACGGTTTCGCGGCCTTGCCCCACCCTCAAGCGGCTCCAGATATTTCCTTGATAACTCCGTTGCGCGGGCGATACGAGCATCGATGTTATAGCGCTGCTGAAAGTTGATGTATTCAAACAGATCGCCACCCGCCTTTTCAGCGGGAATCGAATTCCCATACATTTCAATTCCAGCTAAGCGAGGAATCGCTCCTTCAACCGGCTTCAATCTTTTGCGCAGGTATTCGTCAATGCTGGAATCGATCTTCGCTTCCTTGGCCTCGCAGGGCTGGGGTTCGGATTGCAATTGTCCCTCCTATCCGTCCTCAAGCTGAAGTGACATCTGCAATTGGATCGGGCACTCAGCAGAAATTATAGACCGGGCACAGTCTTTAATATTCTCACTGTACCCGCCTGCCATAACCTTCACTGCACGTACTGGCGCAGTTCCTTCCTTGCGCGGAGCAATCTGGATTTCACCGCCGGCACTGAAATGCAAAGAGATTTGGCGATTTCTTTCAATGACAAGTCATTGACTTGGTGCAGTTCCACTACTTCTCGATACTTCGGCCGTATTCGTTGTATTGCAACCTTGAGGCGCTGCTCCGTCTGGTACCGTGTATAGCTTTGTTCTGGGTTATCCCGGTGGTCTCGAGGTTCGGGTAGCTCACATGGGCCCTCGTCGTAGATCGCGCTATCGATGGTAGCAACCGGGCATTTCCTTCGCTTTCGCAGCAGCATGAGCGCTGAATTGATCGCTATCCTGGTAAGCCAGGTTGAGAATCTCGCCCTGCTCTCGAAGTTGTTGATGTGAATGAAGGCGCTCATCAGGGACTCCTGAACCACGTCTTCCGCGTCCTGCCAATTGTTGGTGATTCGGTAAGTCTTCAGCAATAGCTGCCGAGAATAACGCTGACTCAGTTCGACAAATGCATAAGAATCGCCTGACTGCGCTGCGGAGACCAGGAACTCATCAGCCATTTGACCCGGGCCCATTGGCAAAACGTTGGTATCGCTTTCTAACTCAGACAGATTCATTGCGGTATCTCCTTCTCTGTGGTTTGCGCTTCGTTGGTGAGTATCTCGAGCAAGTCAATCGCACGGGCATAGCAAACTGTCTTTTCGCTTCGGGATATGTGCCGGCCTCAGCGCATTCGTCCCAAGCGCTGTCCAGGTAACATCGAATCGCGCGCCTCGAGAACAGTCTCGGCTGGCAACGCGGAGGAACACATGAATGAGAGATTCGCCAGCTTGGAACTTGATCCTGGTTGATCGTTGATTTTTCGGTCAAGGTTCAGACCAGGCGCCGATCTCCGGCGCGCACCCAGCTCTCCGCAGCGTTCTAGTGCGATAGCTCGTTCCGCAACATGCCCACGGTCTGCAATTGGATTGGCACGGCTAAACCGCGCCAGAACCTCATTCATCGCGTCCGGTATGCGCGTTCCCGGCCGATGGAGCGCACGCGTTGCCTTTGAGACAAGCCTCGTAAGCTGGTATCGATTCGACACATGCACCATGGGTTTGAAAGTCAAATCAGAGCGCATCAGCTTCTCCTGGAGACACGCGGGCTGATATCCCGTGCTCGGTGTCCCAGAAGCATGTGTGCTGCCAAACCGCGGCGGGAATTAATCTTCTTCTATCTAGATGTTCCGATGTACTTTCTTCTGTCGAATTTCTAACCGCTTCTAGACTTCACCAAAGCTGTCTGTCGAAATCTCGACAAAATAGGCGGACTTTCGACAGCCGGCAGTCGTTTTCTTGACCTCTAGCCTCGTCCTCCCCCAAAGACAACCCGCGCGTCCTGAACGATTCTTGATTTGCGCGCTGGCGTTTTATCTTTTCCAGAGGCGATTCATATCTCCGGTTCGTGAGGCTGAAGGTCACGATCCCGAACTCCCACAAGATAAAGCAGGCCGTCCAGTCCGAGGGACGAAATCGATTGGTCGACATTCTGGCGAACCACGGGTTTGGCACGATAAGCAATGCCCATGCCCGCGAGGCTGAGCATTGGAATGTCATTGGCGCCATCGCCCACCGCAACAACCTGTTCAAGTGAAATCCCTTGCTCGCGAGCGATCTCAGCCAGCAATTCAGCTTTGCGCGCTCCATTGATGATGGGAGGAATCACCCGGCCCGTAACAACGCCGTCGACAATTTCGAGCTCGTTGGCGTGTACAGTGTCAATGCCAAGACGCTTCTGAAGCGAACGAGCAAAGAATGTAAAGCCACCAGAGAGAATGGCCGTCTTGTAACCAAGCAGCCGCAGGGTCTGCACCAGTCGCTCGGCGCCATCGGCAAGTGGGATCATCGCAAGCAGACTGTGAACCCGCTCGGCCGAAAGCCCCTTGAGCAAGGCTACGCGTCGCGTAAAGCTCTCATCGAATCCCAGTTCCCCGCGCATGGCGGCTTCGGTAATACGAACAACGCGATCGCCCACTCCGGCCATCTTTGCAAGTTCGTCAATCACTTCCCCCTGGATAAGGGTGGAATCCATATCGAAAGCGAAGAGCCTGCGATTCCGACGGAAGATACTCTCGCGCTGAAATGCGATATCGATCGAGAGTTCCTGCGCTGTCGCCAGGAATTCGGCGCGCATCGAGATTTCGCGAGAACTGTCTCCGCTGACGGCCAACTCAACGCATGCATTCGCCGTCTCGGTTTCCGGCGTAAGCTCACCAGACAGGCGGTCGATTCGATTGATGTTCATTCCATGGGCTGAAATGATGGCACTCACGCGCGCCAGTTGTTCTGCCGTGATCGAACGTCCAAGCACGGTGATAATGAAGTGGTGGTGGCCCAGGCCATGCACCCAGTGTTTGACCGCGTCCTTGGGAATTACTGTGAATCGCGCCTGGAGCCCAAGTTCATGCGCGCGGTTCAGCAGTGCCGACTTGAGCGAAGTCAGGCTGCTTCCTGCCGGAACCTCAAGTAACATCCCAAGGGCAAGGTTTTCATGCACCACTGCTTGCCCAATGTCGAGAATGCTTACGTTGTCCTGTGCCAGGATCCCGGTAAGAGCAGCGGTGAGCCCAGGTGCGTCGGGCCCCGAAAAGTGAATAAGAACAGTCTTGGGGTTTGTTTCTGACGGCATGTCTGAGTCCCAATATACCGGACCAGCTCAAAGCCGCGTTCGGCATGCGGGACTCTTGCATCGGCCTTCGTAGCGGCCAATGTCATTATCGTCATGCGCGCGACAACATCGAAGGAAAACTTGAGTGCGTCCTTCCGTTTCAACGCACCCGGCAACAACCACAATCAGACCGCGTAGCCAATACCAAGTGCCGCCGCCTGTCTGACCAAATGTGGCAGGGACTGGGCCTCCATCTTTCTCATGATATTACCGCGGTGTATCCGAATCGTGATTTCGGCTCTTCCCAGCTCATACGCTGTCTGCTTGTTAAGCAGACCACTTACAATAAGTGGCAATATCTCGCGCTCGCGCGGCGTCAATCTCTGATAATTGTTGTTAAGCTTGGACATTGATTGGAGCTTTCTCCACTTCCCCCGCGCTTCATCGAGCGCCGCTCCAACTGCCGTAAGCAGCGCATCGGGATTGATCGGCTTTGTCAAGAAGTCAGTCGCGCCCCGCTTCATAGCTCTGACTGCAGTCGCGACATCCCGGCAACCGGAGACAAATATCGCTGCTAGAGAAGTCTCCTCGAAGCGAATCTTTCGCAAAATATCAAAGCCTGTGGTGCCGCCAACATTGTAATCGGCGATCAAGCACGACGGAACATCGCGCCTCACAGCCTGCACAAATACTTTCGGATCGTTGAATGGTTCTACGCGATAGCCGGAGGCACGAAGCATGTCGAGCATGGACTCTAGCGCTCGACGATCGTCGTCAAGCAGATAAACCATACTATTCTCGTCCATCACACGTTTCTCCTTCTTTTGTTATTACGTCTGTGGTTGGGGAAAATTTCCTGTGACACTTCGTCGACTACCGACAAGTATGAAGTACCAAGATGAGGGCGAGAACACTGGATCGAGGGCATTCCGACCTGTGCCTTTAGCAGGGCTCGCTCCCCCCCTTTCGTGGCGTTCGGATCCAATAGTCCGAGTCGCAGACTTACTCTTTGCCGAAGAGATTCGCTTCAATCTGCCGTACATCGGCGCCAATCCTCGCCTTTGTCTTCGCGCGGTCAGCTGTCGCTCGGCCAATCGGCATCCACCCACTTCGGTGGTCGCCGATATTAAACAAACATATGATAGGCAGGCCGCCTGTCCTCCCCTACCATCAGTTCAAG
>JBAWCO010000222.1:0-2231 GCA_049590315.1 Occallatibacter sp.
ACACATTGCGTGCCGGATCGCCCTCTGAAAACAGCTTCGCTCCCCGGGCATGACTCATCATGATCCCGATACCATCGTAATCGGTGAGCGCCTCGGGTGTGAGATTGCAGAACATCCGCAGATGGCGATGCTCACAGTTAATACAATCTTCCGGGGGGTGATGGGGATGAAATGCCGACATGGGTTCGCCGCTGTGCAAGTTGAAGTATAGCGCACTTGGGCTATATATAAGGCAGGGATTTCTTACGGCCGTGCGCCCGCCTCGGCGAGACAGGAATCGAAGACCGGCAAAACCTACAAGTTATCCTCCCGCCCAGCCATGCTAACTAGGCAGCCGCGCTCCCCCGCCGATGGCTCACCGTGCGGCTCAGGCAGCACGTGCAATAAGCGCGGGAGACTTCGCGGGCCAACTCCTCCAGCAACTGCATTCGCAGGGGTGGGTAGCTCTGAAACGCCAGGCTTAAGGTTTCGGCCGGCAGCATCAACAGCGATCCCGCCGTCTGGGTCGCAAGCGAATAGGTATGGTAGCCGTCCCCCAGCGCAGCAGCCAGTTCTACCAAGTCCCCGGCTCGAGCCGTCGACAGCGTCAGCCGCGTCTCCAGCCGCTCGGTGCGGCGTACAAACTGGCCCGAGAGCACCAGATAGAGTCCACGGCAGATCTCCGATTGGCGAAAGACAATCTCCCCCGCAGCAAAGTTGATGCACTGAGCCGAACTGTTCAGCAACAGCGCCACGGACGGTGGGCACTCGAGCAGTTCCGCCACCGGATGCGCGCGAACGGCTTCCAATCGCCTGGATCTTGCCTCAGGTTGCATGCTTCCATCTCCCTTTGCCTCTGCCCCAGATCGAACTCCGGCCACCCTGCCGGTCGAGACTGCGGCATGCCTGACCGCCGCCTGCGCACCCATGCGTTTTGCGATGCGTGTTTGCGGCGAGCCAAACTCCATATGCGTCCAATCTCTCCAAATGCAAAAACTCCTGAAAACCGGAAAATCAAATCCCGGCAGCTTGATTCCACTCGCCGCCTGCCTGTCTAAAAATTGAGGCCGCGTCTCAGCTATCGGCTCTCCGCGCAGCTACAGGCGCAGGCTCCCCGCTTGTCTCCTGAGCAGGGTGCCGTCTCGGGCGGCACGCAAAGAACCGGCACACGCGAACGGGCCAGCAGAGCAAAAGCCGTCCCGTGGGGCCCCGAAGTGCCGCTGGAACGCTTGACTCCGGCCACCAGAATGCACGGATGGTTTTCTCGAATCCCTTCCACAATCGCGTCCGCAGGGTCCCCGTCCATCACCATGCAATGCACAGGCAGTTTCTCGGTCGAACGAATACCGAACTCTTCGAGATTGGTCGTCGCGCATGGGTCCAAAGAAGCCGCAGCCTCAGCCGCCGTTCGCGCATGAAGCACCAGCAAAGGCCGTTCGAAGATCTGCGCCAGCGAGTAAGCCGTCGCTGCCGCGGCAGCCGCCGTCTCGTTGCGCTCCATCGCCAGCAGCACCGGTCCGCCCGGCACGGGACGAAACTCGCCTGCATTCCAATCCGCAGCCACCGCCAGCACAGGACAGGTTGCCAACCGCACCAGTTGCTCGGCGATGGCGCCCACAATCACCGCTCCGGCGCCATCCATGCCTTTCGTGCCGATCACGATCAGCCCGGCATCGTATTGGCGCGCCACGTCCACCAGCATCTGCGCCACCGCGCCCTGCCGAATCTCCGAGTGGCTGTGAATTCCCTCCCGAATCAGGTCGGCTGAAAGCTTCTCCAGCGCCGTGCGTGCTTCTTCAGAAAGCCCCGTCAACACCCGTCCCGGAACCGCATCGACAGCCGCATATTCAACGGGGTCAATTCCGTGGGCCAGCACAATCCTCGCCCCATAGGCAGCAGCCAGCTTGCGGGCGTACTCCAGCGCCGCCTCCGACCGTCCATTCAACTCCGTGGCAACGACGATCGTTTTCAAACCAGTTGCAAAGCTCATGGTGCCTCCCGGCGCCTTGTGGCGCCCCCATGCTTTCCTCACTATTGGATTCCGAGTCTGCGCCCCCGAATCAAGCAACGGCAGTGACACCATTCACCCCGGGCTGTGACTTTCGTCACAAGTTGCCTCTTAAGAAGAGCTTGGAGACTGGCCCTCCGCCTCTCACCCGAAAGACGGCTAAGTTAATCAGCAGAGTGCGGCCAGCGAGAAAGGCACCGATTCCAAATTACGGTACACCGGCCCGCCCTGTGACCCATGACAC
>JBAWCO010000223.1:0-6589 GCA_049590315.1 Occallatibacter sp.
GTTGAGTTTGATCTGAGCGAACGCGGGCCCACACGCTTTTTGGCGGATCGGGCCAGCCGTCGGTATGAGCCGAGTCCAGATCGGAACTCAGAACTGCGCGAGGAACTGGAGAGACTGTCCAGGCAAAAGCCGCGCTACGGCTATCGAAGATTACATGCGAGCTGGAGCGGCGCGGTCAGGCGGTGAACGTGAAACGAGTCTGTTGTTTGCATAAGGAAGAAGGCCTGGCGGTGCGGCGACGCAGGCGCAAGTGGTTTGTACGTGATCGTGTGGCCGATGCTGGACAAGCGCGAGCCAACCGGGAGTTGGCTATGGATTTTATCGTTGATGGCCTGACCAACGGGCGCACGGCAAGCATCTTCGACGTAGTCGATGCCTTGACCCGCGAATGCCTCGTGCTGGAAGCCGACACAAGTCTGGCCGGCGGCCCCGTGACGGGGTTTCTGAACCAGCTAATCGATTACCGCGGATTGCTGGGAAATTTCCATCGCCGGATGAGAAAACGGAGGAGGTCATGATCTTGACAGCTCTCAACGTGATCAGGGGAGCAAGCGCGGCAGCGCAAAGAGGAATTCGATATTTATAACTCATTCACGAAATACTCATTAAATACTTGTCATCTCATTCGATGCACATACACAATCTTCATCTCAGCATCCTTGCCGGTTGAGAGAGCCCTCGCCATTTGCGTGAGAAAAATGGGTCACCCGGGTTCGATTGTGCTCATGAACAAAGGAGTATCAACCTTCGTCCCTCAATTCCTACGTACTGCTGTCGGTTAAATTCTCCATACCATTTTGTGTAACTCTTCATGCGGCACTTATGTTGCTCGATGAATACTCGAAGAATCACTGGTCAATCCGTTACACCTCACCGTTGGGTGAAAGCTTGTAAGTGGTGCTAGAGATTCTTCGCGACATTGTGTGCATCGCCCTGGAATGTTAAGGGAAACATTGCATAGTCTTTGTATTTCCTTTATGCCGCTTCAGATAAGACTTGGAATGAGGGGCAACGCAGTTACCTCTCGTTGAGAGCCAACGCTCCATTAGCCCGCCGACGCTTGACGTCGTGGAGGTCAGACACCAATGAATAGTAATTTCAGGATGGCCCTTCTAATAGGTATTGCAATCTCCGGGGTTGGAGGGCAGCTTGCCTGCCATGCCCAGGGCACGAAAGCCAAATCAGACAAGGTCGATTTTGCATCGCTTGCCAACTCCACGAAGACTGATGGAGTATCCACAAGTTTAATCGCGCCGTTAGCTGGTGCGGAGGGGGCGAGTCCAACCGCCGTTGCCCCCGCATCCACCGCGACAGATGCAACCCCGGTTCCGGTTCCCGCAGCAACGACCGGTGCGTCGCCGGCATCTGGCTCTGTGGCGATACCGCTTAATAGTGATGCGGTTATCAAAGAGCTGGCTGAGATGAAAGCCCGCATTGCGCAACTCGAGTCCGAACTCAAAGCGCGCAGCGGCGCAGACGACGCGGCCAGTGCGGAACGGGATGCGAATGCGCTTCGCACAGCGGAGGGAACAACCTCGGCTGTGCTGGAAATGCAGGCGGCAACAGCGCCCTCGGTTCCAGCGGCTCCTGCTGCGCCGGAGATCGATGCGCAGGTTACCACCAAGGGCGAGCCATTTCCTGGCGACTGGACGTGGCTTAACAGCAATGGCCATGCAGTGGACAGCCCAATGAGCACCAAGTACTTCACGCCTGAGTTCCGGGCTGATGCCAACTACATTCTTGACTATAACCATCCTCACGACGACACGATGGGCGGCGCAACGGAGAGCTTTCGCTCGGATGAGTGGCAACTGGAGCAGATAAGTGTTGGCGGCGACATCAGAATCAATAATGTTCGCGGACGCATCCTCACCATGAACGGCTTGTTCGCAACCACGACCCCGCGGAATGATGCCAGCTATAGCCGCGGCCAATGGGATTTAAGCGGCGCCTATAAGTATGTTTCTGAAGCATGGGGCGGTTACCACTGGGATGTGGCTCACGGACTGAATGTTGATGCCGGCATTTTTGTTTCATACATCGGCTTGTTCAGTTACTACAACTTCGATAACTGGACTTATCAGCCGTCATTCGTTTCGTCGAACACGCCGTGGTTTTTCAACGGGCTCCGCATCCAGTACTTTCCGACCGCCAAACTAAAAATAGAGCCATGGATCATTAATGGCTGGCAGTCCTATGCGCGCGCCAACGGGAAGCCTGGATTGGGCGGACAAATCCTGTGGCGTCCCAAGCCCTACCTGGATTTTGTATGGAATAACTATGGCCTGGGCGAGGACGCGGTTGGGTTCCCTGGCCGGTCACGCGTGCATGCCGACTATAGCGCGCAGGTGAAGTTTTATGACAAGCCTACGGCCTTCTTCGACAAAGCCGCATTCACGATTACCGGAGATGCCGGCTGCGAGTACGGTGGCGGACCTTCAAGCGGACCATATGCGACGGACGGGAAGTCGCCGGAGATGGGCTCGAGCTCAACCTATAGCGGCGGCGTGAATTGCCACAATAGTCATGATGGCAAGCCAAAGCAGGCGTTCATCGGATGGATGGCTTACAGCCGATTCTGGTTCAAGAAGGATCTGTATGCTGTGACGCTTGGCGGCGGACAGATGAATAACCCCGGCCGCTATCTTACGTTGCTTCCTCCCATCAACGGTGCAACGGCATTCAGCGGGACTCCGTATTTCACTGAGAATGGCGGCGATCGTTCGCAAATGCACGACGGGACCATCACTCTGGATTACATGCCGAGCCAGTTCATCACCTTCACGCTGGAAGAAGGCTACCGTTACTCGGATGTGCCTTACTGGTCTGGTCGCGGCGGAATCACGCCACCGGGCGGCAACAATGGCGTGCCCTCACAGTATGCATGCGCCAGCGGTGCTCCCTCGGGGGTAGGGTACGGCAATCCGATGCTTGCCGCGCAGAACTGTGCAGGCGAAGGCGCCAATCCAGCAACCGCGCTTTGGTGGCCTGATCTGCGGACCAACCAGACCAACACGACGCTCGCCGTCAAGGTGAGGTTCTAGGCGCGGAGGAGTGGTAGTCGCGCTTGTTTAGTGCGGCGAATCACGGGCACCCAGTGGGCGGCATCGAAGGTGATTCATCATTTCGGTGCCGCTCAAGGATATTCAAAATACTCTACTCTGCAACGACTCTCCGGGCAGATCTTCGGATGCTGAGGGATTGTTGCGTGTTCGATCGGCCGTAAATGGGCAAAAAAGGGTGCAGGGAATCGTATGACATACAGATCTTTGGGACTGGTCCTGCTGCCGGTGATATTGGGCGCGTCTCTAATCCTCGTTGGTTGCAGAGATGACAAGGTCAAAGCGGATGCAGAAGCGCCTCCACCGGCGAAGGTGATTTCCGGGGTGGACGTCTCTTTTTTCGCGGTTGAGCATCCCGAGCGGTATCCGATAGTAACAGCCGCCGAATACCGGGCCCCTTCGCAATTGTTCGTAACAGGCACTGTGATTCCGGACATCGCGCGAACGGTTCCGGTAATTTCACTGGCGTCTGGTCGCGTCATAGACATCCGCGCTCGCCTCGGCGACACAGTGAAGAAGGGGCAACTTTTGCTTCGCGTTCGCAGCGACGACATTTCGGGAGGCTTCGACGCTTACCGGAAGGCTATCTCCGATGAATTGCTTGCGCGCAAGCAGTTGGATCGAGCGAAGCAGTTGTACGAGCACGGAGCCATAGCGCTGGGCGACCTGGAGGTCGCGCAAAACGCTGAGGACGACGCCAAAACCACCCTCGATACTGCGACGGAGCATCTTCACCTGCTTGGCAGCGACCCCGATAATCCGAAGGGAATTGTCGATATTCTTGCTCCGGTTTCCGGCGTTATCACGGATCAGCAAGTGACAAACGGGGCCGCTGTTCAGGCGTACTCTACACCGAACCCATTCACTATTTCGGACTTGAGCTCTGTGTGGATTGTTTGTGACGTTTACGAAAGCGACATGGCCAATGTGCGCATAGGGCAACCCGCGGACATCAAGCTGAATGCCTATCCAGACAAGGTTCTCAAGGGCACGATCAGCAATATCGGCTCGATTCTCGATCCGAATATCCGCACAGCGAAAGTCCGTATTGAATTGGCCAATCCGGGCGGGATGATGCGGCCGGGAATGTACGGCACGGCCACTCTGTTCGGCAAGGAGAAGCGGACTTACACGGCTGTCCCGGCGTCCGCGATTGTGCATCTGCATGATCGCGATTGGGTCTTCATCCCTGCGCAAGAGAAGTTTATGCGAGTTCAGATCGTCAGTGGCGAACAGTTGCCGAACAATATGCAGGAGGTTCTATCCGGGTTGCAGGTGGGCCAGCAGGTCGTAACGAACGCGATCAATCTCCAAAATGTTATCGACAACGAATAGCGCTCAGCTCCGGGGCCCGAGGACGAAGCCATGATTCGCAATCTTGTAGATTTTTCCCTCAATAACAGGTACGTGGTGCTTGCGGTTGGGTTGCTGTTGCTCGGCTGGGGGGCGGTGTCGTTTCATAACATGCCCGTCGAAGTCTATCCGGACATCGCAGATAATTACGTGAACATCATCAGCCAGTGGCCCGGTCATTCCGCCGAAGAAATGGAACAGCAAGTATCGGTTCCCGTCGAAATTCAGGTGTTTGGAATTCCGCATTTGACTACGGTGCGGTCGGAATCGATTTTTGGTCTTTCCCTGATTACGTTGATCTTCGACGACCAATCCGTCGACGACTGGAACCGCGCAAAGGTGCTTGAAAGGCTTACGCAGGTCAATGTACCGACGGGCGTGCAACCTCAAATCGGTACGGACTGGAGCATGACCGGGCAAATTTATTGGTACACGATCCGGAGCACGAATCCGGCGTATGACCTGATGAATTTGAGGAGCATCGAAGACTGGACACTGTACAAGGAGTTCAGGAAAGTGCCGAATGTCGTCGACGTGAGCGACTTCGGCGGCACCAAGCGCGAATATCAGGTACGCATCGACCCCAATAAGCTCATCTCTTACGGATTGAGCATCAGCCAGGTCGAGAACCAGCTGACCAATAACAACGTGAACGCTGGCGGCAGCTTCGTCGAAGCGGGCTTGCAGCAACTCAATGTTCGCGCACTCGGGCTTTTCCGTAATGTGCAGGATATCGAGAACACTGTGCTGACGACTTCGAATGGGGCTCCGGTTCGCGTCAAGGACATCGCGGTTGTGGAGTGGGGACCCAAGATTCGGCTGGGGCATATGGCCAGAGCCGATCATCGCTCGGACGGCGTGATTGTAGATGAGCCCGACGTCATTCAGGGCGGTGTGCTGATGCGCAAGGGGGCCGAAGAAGGCCCCACGATCGAAGGGATTCACCAGAAGGTTGACGAACTCAACAATCACATCCTGCCCGAGGGTGTGAAGGTCATCCCCATGCTCGACCGCAGCGATCTGCTTCATTACACGCTGCACACGGTACTGCACAACCTCGGCGAGGGAATGATCCTGGTAACGATCATCTTGTTTCTGTTTCTCGGTAATGTTCGCGGAGCCTTCATCGTTGCGCTCACCATTCCTTTCTCCTTGCTGTTCGCTTCTATATTCCTCAACCTGAGCCATATCCCCGCAAATCTGATTTCACTTGGCGCGCTCGACTTCGGAATGGTCGTCGACGGCGCGGTCGTCATGATGGAAAACATCATGCGGCATTTAAGTCATCATAGAAACGACGTGTCACCCGAAGCGGGCCGCATCACGATGCGCATCAAATCGCCGGTCGAGATGATCCGGGACGCAGCTCACGAGGTCCAACGTCCGGTATTCTTCGCGATTGGCATCATCATCACCGCTTATATGCCGATCTTTACGCTGCAACGAGTCGAAGGGCGTTTGTTTCGGCCCATGGCCTGGACTGTCGCCTTCGCACTACTCGGCGCCATTGTGTTCTCCATTTTCCTTGTGCCTGTGCTCGCTGCCCTGTTATTCCCGCATGGTGTCAAGGAATGGCGCAACCCGGTTATGGAGTTTCTGAAGGATCGGTATCGGGGTGCGGTGAAGTTGGCGATTGAGAATCGATGGATCACCTTTGGTGTTGCCCTGGCTTCGTTGGCCGTCGCTCTTTTCCTCACGTTTAGCGGCATCATTGGGTCTGAGTTCCTTCCCCATCTGGACGAAGGCGCCATTTGGGCGCGTGGCGCGATGGCCAACAGTGTAGGCGAGACGGAAGGCACACGCTTCGCCGAGCAAAACCGCTATATCCTCGCCTCGTTCCCCGAGGTCACCAAGGTTGTTTCGCAATCCGGTGCGCCCGACGATGGAACCGACACGGGAGGATTCGGCAACACGGAATACTTCATTGACTTGAAACCCAAGGACCAATGGCGGCCCATCTTTCATCAGAATAAGCAGGAGCTGATCGACGCGATGGATCGCGAAGTGGAGAAACACCCGGGCGCCTTCTGGAACTTCTCCCAGCCCATCGAGGACAACGTGGATGAAACGATGACCGGCACTAAAGGAGGGCTGTGTGCCAAGTTATACGGGCCGGACCTGGATGTTCTTGAAGAGAAGGGCGAACAGATCAAGGAAGTTATGTCCGATATTGC
>JBAWCO010000224.1:0-16956 GCA_049590315.1 Occallatibacter sp.
ATACTCGGTAATGAAATCGCAACTGCGGTAAACTAACGACTGGCAGGAGGACCGGGCGGTCGCTGCCGGAAGAATTGGGGGCAACCCTGATCCAACCGGGGGAGGAAAGTCCGAACTCCGCAGGGCAGTGTGCCGGATAACGTCCGGGATGTTGGTTTTAAAGCCAGCAGACGGCCAGTGCCACAGAAAAGAAACCGCCTCGGCTACCCCTCTTTCGGGAGGGCCTCCGGAAGGGCTCTCCAGGTACGCCTGGACGGCCAGTCCCGCCGGGGTAAGGGTGAAATGGTGCGGTAAGAGCGCACCGCTCGGCCCGTAAGGGTCGGGGCAGGGTAAACCCCACACGGAGCAAGACCAAATAGGGAGGGAAGCGCCCTCAAGAGTCAGGAGGCGCTGCGCATCTGCCCGATGCGCCCAGGCGGCTCAAGCAATTGCCGAAACCTCCGGGTAGGTCGCTGATGAACGTCCGCGGCAACGCGGCGTCTAGAGGAATGACCGCACACGACAGAATTCGGCTTACAGGTCCTTTTGCCGAATTGCTTTGAACCCGATGACAGGTCTTTGTCGTCGGTGTAGCAAACGACAGCCCCGGCCGGGAAACTCCCAGCCGGGGCTGACCATTTCGGGCCTGACCCGACTTTTCTCTTGAACCTGGCCCGGTCTCTCCAGGTCAATTGAGCTTTTCCAGATCAGTTGAATCCCCGTTCGCCGGGGAGGCTGCCGCTTCGCTCTTCGATGGGGGTGGGACCAATTCGTCGGGTCGGGGAGGTTCAGGCTGGGTCGGTTCAGCGGCTTCGCCCCTGGCCTGCTCCAGGGTCTGAGATAGTTCGAGGTCGGCTATGCGATTCAAAATAATGCGCTTCAGCTCGCCGAAAGAGGCTTCGTCGAGGTTAGGGTCGCTGGTTTGCTCGAGTTTTTGCAATGTGGCGCGAAGGGACTCGAGCGTAGTGGGAAGGGGTCGGGGGATCATATCACTCGCGCTCTATCTGCTTTGATGACGAAAATGTCATCACTGGCGGTCTGAGCGGCGGAAAATAATGGACAGTCAATATTTTGCAAGTGGTCTGCGCGTGGAGGCATGACTTTGGGACTGTTTCTCCGGTGATGCGGAATCCCCGCACTACTCACCCTTCCTCTGCTCCCCCGGCCGGCGCCATCCTGCATTTGCAGTTCATGGCAAGCGTTTCTCCGCCGATGAACTTCAATACCGTCGTCTGCACATGTGAGGTATTGAAGTGATTCGCCTGACCATCAAGAGAAAACTGTTCCTTGGATTTGCCTTTATCGCTGCCATGATGATCGGCGGAACCGCCTTCGAACACTGGATGCGTTCTTACGCACATGCAATGAGTGAAGTAAGCGCCAGAAACGCGGAGATCCTCTTGGATTTCGAACATCTCAGCTCCTACGTTCGCGGAGTCACCGCCATGCAGCGCGCCTACCTGATCTCCGGCGACCCGGCGGCCATGGCGAGCCTGCCCGCCGTGCGGGCGGATGCCAACAGGGTCATCGACAGAGTCACAGCCAACATTGCCGGCGACGCGGAGATGATGCCCATGATGGCGCGCTGGCAAGACCTCCTGGTCGAACGGCGCACATTCACCAACAAGCTGCTCGCCGCACGCAGAGATCGGGGGTACGATGCCGCCAAGGCCATCTTCGACACCGGCGAGGACGACCGGCTGTTTTCCAGCATGCAGGCCCAGATTGACGGAATCGACGCCCTTGCGATCGCACGGTCCAACGTCCAGAAAGCGGCCAACGACCGGTTGCAGGGACAGATTGCGTGGGTTGAGGTACTCTCGCTGGTCCTAGCCATGTGCTTTCTGTCCGTCGTTGCCTTCACCCTCATCCGCTCCATTACCCGCAACGTCCGCATTTCCATCGATTTGGTCGAGGCCATGGCCGGCAAGAACCTCTCTGGCGAGGACGCCCAACCAGCCTCAGACGACGAACTTGCGGTGGTTATTCATTCCATCAACCGGATGAAGCATGCCAACATTGAAGCCTTCTCGCAGATTGCCGAATCTTCGGCGAAGGTCGCCGCCGCAACCACGCAGATCGAGGCCACCACCAGGGAGATCGCGCATACTACTCACGGCGAGCAGGGTAATGTCTCCCAGTTTGCCTCCGCCGTTGCCGAGATGAATGCTACCGTGCAGGACGTGGCTCAGCACGCCGAGCATGCCGCAGCCGCTGCCAACGACGCCGTCTCAACCGCAGCTTCCGGCCGCGACCTGGTTCGCCAGACCGAACAGGCCATGAACCGCATCAGCGAGACGGTCAAAACCGCCTCCAGAAATATCGTTAGTCTCGGCAACGAGACACAGAGCATCGGCGAGGTGGTTCGCATCATTCAGGGCATCGCCGGACAAACAAACCTACTCGCCCTGAACGCAGCCATCGAAGCGGCCCGCGCCGGAGAACAGGGCAAGAGCTTTGCCGTTGTTGCTCAGGAAGTGCGCCAGCTTGCCGAACGGACGGCCAAATTCACGCAGGAAATTGCCGCAAAAATTGAGTCGGTCCAGCTGGGCGCCGATCGCGCGGTCCAATCCATGCGCGAAGGCGAAGCGGTGGTCGATGAAGGCGTGAGCCAGTTCAACCAAGTGAGAGAGGCGCTGGACACAATCACCCAGCGCATTCAGGCCGCGCAGGAAGGAATCGCAATGATTGCCACTGCGACTACCGAGCAGTCGGCCGCCACGGGCGAACTGACCAGAAATATCCACGTCATTTCGTCCGAAGTCGGCAGGACCTCCGACCAAGTTGACCAGACTGCCCAGGCTTGCGCGGAGCTGGCACAGCTTGCCTGTCTTCTTCAGCGGGTGGTCGATGGCTTCCAGCTCCCGGATCAGCTTCCGGACCAGAAGCGCGCCCCCTTCAGCGCGCGCGTCCTTTCTTTCGAAAGGCGCGCTTCTTAGCTTCGGGGGTTGCGCAACGCGTTGCACACTGAGCGCAATGTGAACTCCAGCGACTCGCGCGGAACGCTCTCAACAAACGGCCCAATCACCCAGCCCAGGCCGGTTGGAATGGAGCGCGTCAGCGAGACCGACTCGATCTGCATATAAAGTCCCCCGTCGCGCTCCTCGTAGCTCCAATAGTTATTCAGCCGCCAGAGAAATCCGTGCTCCTCACTCGGACTCAGCGCACGTTCAGAGTTGGTGCCTGCCGCCTCAATTTCCGCGATCCTCATGCTCCGCGAAATGCTGTACCCATGCTGCGCGTCGAGCCGCCCAAATACGATGTCGTAGGTCGTATCCATCACCACCGTAATCACGTGCTTTTGGCGCACCCGGATCGTCGCTTCGAAACGATCACCTTGTTGCGAGAGCAGTTTCGCCTGAACCACCTGGGGCGAGAAGTTCCTCGGATAGGCGCCAAAGTCCCGCATCAGCCGTTCAAAGTCTGCAGCTTTGGCTCCGGGCACAAAGGCGGTGCCTCGCCAGTGGTGGAGCATGGCCCCGGGCAAATCTGCGCCTGCGGCAGGAGTCAGCTTGTCTACCAGCAGCTCGCCTCGGAGCAGCCGCATCTGGGTCTGCGCAACTGGACTCACGGGAACTATGAAGGTATTCGGAGAACGATGGTGCTCAGCCAGTCGCGTCTCGAGTCCAGCGACATAGGAGTTGTAAGCGGCAACGGCCGCCGGCGCGGGTTCCGCCGGGAAGCACGAAGGCGCCAAAAGAAGGAGCACCGGGATCAACAAGTGCTTAAAGACAGCGGAGAGTCGGCGAAAATCCGACAATGATCGAGGTCCCCATAAGTGAATCTGCGTCATGAACACTCTTCGCTCCGACCCCCATTTAACGTGCACATTCTACATGGTATACGGATCGAACCAATCAAGAACACCTGAGCGTTAGACTTCGAACGACCTTGAACAGAGGTTATGCTCTTCGTTTGTATGTCCTAGGATAGACAAATGCTCCGCGTTAAACTTCTTGATCCTGCGGCCCGCGCCCCGGTCGTCGCCCACCCCGGCGAAGACCTTGGCTATGATCTCTTCGCGCTGGAATCCGCTGTGCTCGCGCCCCGCGCCACGGTGAAAGTCCGCACTGGCATCGCGGGAGAAGCCCGCCACCCCACCACTGGCGCTCCGCTCGGTCTGTTGGTCCGCGACCGCTCTTCCATGGCGGCCAAAGGCATTGCCACCACCGCGGGGGTCATCGATGCCGGCTACCGCGGCGAGATCCTCATCCTGATGACCAACCTCGGCGAAGCCTCGGTCGAAATCGACGCCGGCGAGAAAATCGCCCAGATGATCCCCGTCCCCGTCCTGACAGGGCTGGTCCAGGAAGTGGAAACGCTGGAGGATTCAGCTCGGGCCGAAAAGGGCTTTGGCAGCTCCGGCCAATAGCGGCACGCCAAGCTGGCTTGCCGATTTAGCTGGCTCGCGTGAGTGCTGACTTGCCCACTCGCTGCCCCAACTACTGCACCCCAAGCCCGTCGCTCTTGTGATAGTTCGGGTACGGCGGAACCGGAATCTCAGGAACCGGATGCTCCTTCAGCTCGTCCAGCACCAGTTGCACGCCGGCCTCCAGTTGCCGGTCATGTCCGGCCGCAACATCCTTAGGCAGTTCCTCCACAACCACATCTGGCGGGATTCCACGGTTCTCTACTTCCCAGTCGCCATGCAGTCCATAGATGGCGTACCGAGGCGCAGTTACCCGCCCACCGTCAATCAGTGGAGGAAATCCGCCGATCCCCACCAGCCCGCCCCACGTCCGCGTGCCCACCAGCTTGCCAATCCCGGCTTTGCGGAAGTACCAAGGCATCGCATCGCCGCCCGATCCGGCGTTCTGATTGATGAGCATCACTTTAGGTCCGAAAATCGCGCCCACCGGATCGTGAATCGGCTTTCCATCCCGTTCAATCGCACCTGAAAGCGGGAAGCGCTTCAGCACGTCCACCACGTAGTCGGCGATGAATCCGCCATCGTTGTAGCGCTCGTCCAGCACGAGCGCCTGCTTGTCGAGCTGTGAGTAGAAGTAGCGATTGAAGTTGGTGTAGCCCGAGCCGCCGGTGTTGGGCATATAAACATAAGCCACTTTGCCACCTGAAAGCTCGCTCACCTTGCGCCGATTGGCGTCGATCCAGGCCAGGTTGCGCAAGCCGGACTCGTCATCGATCGGCACTACCGTCACATCGCGCGCGTCTTTCCCGTCGGGATTCGGTCCCACGTGCAAGACAGTCTGGTGTCCAGCCGTCGCGTCGAAGAACTTGTACGGATTGTCGCCGGCATGGAGTTCACGCCCATTCACTGCCAGCAGGTATTCACCTTCCTTCACATAAACGCCGGGCAGCGTGAGAGGCGAAGCCAACCCCGGAGTCCAGTTTTGACCTCCGAGAATCTTCGCAATCCGGTAGCGTCCGTTCTCCGTCGTGTAGTCTGCACCCAGCAGCCCGGTCTTGGGCTCTTCGTCGTGGTGTCGCGGCCCGCCCGGAAACATATGCCCAATCGTGATCTCGCCCAGCATCTCATCCGAGAGATACGTGAACTCGGACCGCGAAGCCAGCCCATCCAGATACGGCTTGTACCGAGCCTCAATCTTGGGAATGCTCAGCCCGTGCGTATGCGGATCGTAGAGAAAATCTCGCTCAATCCGCCACGTCTCGTAGTAAATCTGCCGCCACTCCGCCCGTAGGTCCAACTGCGTTTCAAGTCCATTCAGATTCAGTGGTTTGCCCGGACTCCCTTCGCCGGGCTTAAGGTCGTCGACCGGGGCAATCGTCCAGCTCCCATGTTTTCCGTACAGCACTTTGGACCCGTCTTGCGAAACCAGGAAGGCGTCTAACTCGTTCAGGACCGTCTCCGGCTTCCGCTTCTCCAGCGTGAAACGCCAGATGGCGCGGATTCCTGGACCGCCGCCCTTGCTTGAACGCCCAAACGGCGAGTTCTCCTCAAGAAAGATCACGCCCGTCTTGCCCACGTCGAGCGCGCCATAATTGCGCGGCGGGATCGGCAAGGACAGGATGCGGTCGCCAATCCGCTCCAGGTCGACTTTGACCTCAACCGGCTTGGTTTCTTTCTTGTCCTTGTCGGCATCCTTCTTGTCGGCGTCTTTTTTGTCGCTTTCTTTGGCCGAGTCGTCCTTCTTGCCGGCGTCTGCCTTGTCGTCCTTCTTGTCGCTATCCTTTTTGTCTTTGTCGTCCTTCTTGGCCTCGTCCTTGGGCTTTTCGTCGTCGCTCTCCGGCGGCACCGGCGAAGCGCCATCCTTGGCGAGCACCACCACGTAGGGCGCGGTAGTCTGCGCCCGATCCAGTGACGACAAATCGATCCCCGCCCGCGACGGCCCGTCATCTGTAGACGCCAGGAAGTAAAGATACTTGCCGTTGGCATCGAAGACCGGGCTGGTCGCATCGCTCATGCCGTCTGTGACCTGCGTCGATTTGTGGGTCTCGAGCGAGTAAAGAAAGATCGCCTTCAGTTGGTTCTCCAGGTCGCGATGGTAGGCAATCCACTTCGAGTCGGGCGACCAGACATGCCCGAAGTCGGCGCTGAAACCTCCATAGATGCCTTTATCGACCAGCACCGGCTTGCCAGCGGGCACATCCACATACCAAAGCCGCAGGTGTTTGTCGGCGTAGGCAATACGCTTGGAATCGGGCGACCAGGTTGGGCCGTAAAAGTAGCTGGGCTCCGGCCCGAGGTCGATCACCGTAGGCGGCTTGAAGCCAGTCTGGTCGTGCAGGTAGAGCTGGTATTCGCCGGACGCATCGGAAAAGTAAGCGATCGTCTTGCCGTCGGGCGACCAGGCCGGGTTGCGCTCAGCCGCTCCCGGAGTTTCGGTAAGGTTCCGCGCCTCGCCCTTTTCCGCCGGTACCGTGAAGATCTCCCCGTGCGCCTCAAACACCGCGCGCGCACCGCTGGGCGAGAGGGCCGCGTTTTGAATCTCGTCCGGATTTACCTTCGTCCGGTGCGGCGCCAGCTTGGCCAGTTCGCCGTGAACCTGGATCGAGACTGTCTTGTCCGCATTGGTGCTTGTATCCAGTAAGTGAATCGATCCGAATTGCTCGTAAACCAGCCCACCCGGTCCAGCCTGGAACGATTTCAAGTCAAGGCCGGTATTCGGCACAACCTGCGTCACTTCCTTTGATCCCGTGTCGTACTTGAACAGCGATACGGCCCCCGGCCCCGAAGAGGTTCGGTCCGACAGGAAGTACACCGTGTTTCCCACCCACACCGGATTCGAGTCGTTCGAGTTGTCACGCGGCACCTTCACCAGGTCCAGAGTCTTCAGGTTCACAATCCAGATCGGAGTCGTCTGGCCACCGACGTAGCGCTTCCATGCCTCCTGCCATTTGGTAATTGGCTGGTATGCCAGCGACTGTCCGTCGGGCGAAAACGATCCCTGGGTACCGGTCGGTAGCGGCAGCGGTTCCGGAACCCCGGAGCCGTCCGCATGGACTCGGAACAGGCGCACATAATCGCGATAGCTCGTCATGCCGCTCACTATCAACAGATCCTTGCCGTCCGGCGACCAACCCTCCACCCTGCTGCCGTCTGGATGCCATGTGATCCGGCGCGGCACCCCGCCCGTCGCCGAAATCACGTACGCGTCGGTATTGCCATTCAGGTGGGCCGAGTAGGCAATCGACGCTCCGTCCGGCGAGTAGAACGGTCCCGCCGTCACCTCTCCGTCCGATGTCAGCCGCTCCGCCTCCCCACCTTGGCGGCTCACCGTCCAGATATCGTCCGCATAGCGGAAAGCAATTCGGTCCTGGCTGAGCGAGGGGCTGCGGAGCAGGAGCGGTGGTTGCGTGGATGGCGTCTGAGCGGCAACAAAGGCCGGGAGCAGGAGAGCTAGCGAGAGGATTGTTTTCGTGCGGATCATGGGGTCTCCGATGAGAGATTTGATCTGGGTTTGTGCGAACAGACGTCCGGGAAGAATTCCAAACCATGCTACCCTACGCCGAACCAGGGTGTTTCAAAAGAATGACGTTAGTCGGCAATTTTACGACTCTTTACCGCCTCTCCGGAACCGTATTCCCCGTTTCTGCGTATCACCAGAAGAAAACAACCCGGCTTTGGCGGGCTTTTTCTATCCGAAGTGCTGTCAGACCGGGTCGTACACCGTCAGTAGCTGTATCCAACTGGAAGAATCTCAACTGCGGGAGACTGCGTACACTCAAGACTGTTCCCTGCAAGCGGTAATCTGTCATCTGAAAGCAGACCATGCATTTCCTTGAGGCCTTCAAACTCGCGCTCCAGTCCCTCTGGGCCAACAAGCTGCGCTCCATCCTCACGCTCATCGGCGTGGTCATGGGCGTCGCCTCGGTCATCATGGTCATTACGCTGGTCAACGGTGCAAACCGCTACGTCAGCACCAAGCTCTCGGGCTATGGCGCAGACGTCTTCACCGTCACCCGGATGTCCAGCGTTATCTTCACCGCAGACGACTACTTCCGCTATCAAAAGCGCAAGATTCTCCGCATCGAGGACTACGAGGCCATTCACGATAACTGCGGCCAGTGCAGTGAGGTCGGCGCGCTGCTGTCCAAGTCGACCAACGTGGTCGCCAACGGCCACTCCAGCAACAACACGAATATCCGCGGCTACACCTGGACCATGCTCCAGCTCAACAACATCGACATCGCCCTCGGCCGCGGCTTTACCCAGGCCGACGACGACCACGGCACCCACGACGCCATCATCGGCTACGACATCGTCGACAATCTGATGCCCGACGGCGACCCCATCGGCAAGGAACTTCGCGTCGACGGCATCCCCTACACCATAGTGGGGGTGGGCGAGCGCCAGGGCAAAACCCTGGGCCAGTCGCAGGACAACTGGGTCGCGATCCCCATCTCCACCTATCAGCAGACCTACGGCTACAACGACTCGGTAGACATCTATGCCCGAGCCAACGGCAATGCCGAGGTGATGGAGCGCGCCCAGGACGAAGTCCGCGTCCTCATGCGCTCCCGCCGCCACAATGCCCCCGGCACGCCGGATGACTTCGAGCTTGAAACCAACGACACCTTCCTTGATATCTGGAAGCAGATCAGCTCGCTTTTTGCCTCGATTGTGCTGGGCCTCGCTTCCGTTTCGCTGGTAGTGGGCGGCGTGGTCATTATGAACATCATGCTCGTCTCAGTCACTGAACGAACCCGCGAGATCGGCGTCCGCAAGGCTCTCGGCGCCCGGCAAAAGGACGTCCTGCTGCAGTTCCTCATTGAAAGCGCAACCATGGCCACCGTCGGCGGAGCCATCGGCGTGCTGTGCGGTGTGGGTGTCGGCAAGCTCATTACGCTGATCATCGGTTTCCCCACCAGCGTGCCCGTGTGGGCAATTTTTCTTGGACTCTTTCTGGCCGGCGCCGTAGGTATCTTTTTCGGCGTATACCCAGCCAGCAAGGCAGCAAAGTTGGACCCGGTAGTAGCCCTCCGGGCGGAAATGTGAGTGAAGTAGGGGCTAGGGATCAGGGGTTAGGGGTTGAGACGGGGGCACTGTGATGGTGAAATCGTTTCGCGATTTGCAGGTGTGGCAGAGATCTATCCAGTTATCGGTTTCTGTCTATCGGCTGACAAAGGACTTTCCTCGCGAAGAAATATACGGGATGACCAACCAAATGAGGAGAGCCTCTGTCTCCGTGGCAAGCAACATTGCTGAAGGCCATGGGCGGATGAGTACTGGCGAGTACCGGCAGTTTTTAGGCATGGCCCGCGGCTCCAACTCCGAGTTGCAAACACAACTTGAAATAGCTCGCGCACTCGGATTTGGCAATTCCAAGATGATCGAGGAAGTAGAAGGACTGTCGTTCGAGGTTGGAAAGATGATCTCGGGGGTGCTCAACGCAATCAAGGACAGAGCGCGGGTAAGCCGGCCCCAATCCCTACCCCCTAACCCCTAACCCTTGGAGTTCATATGGCGCAAGGACAAACCCGCGAATCCGTAAAAATGGCGCTCGATACGCTGCGATCCAACAAGCTGCGCTCGGGCCTGACCATCCTCGGCATCGTCATCGGCGTAACCGCGGTCATCACCATCTCCTCGGTCATCAACGGTCTCAACAACCGCGTCTCTGACTGGGTCAGCTCGCTCGGCTCGAACGTCTTCTGGGTCTTCCATATGCCCGTCATCGGTGTCCGGCCTACCATGGAGCAGCTTGCACGCAAGAAGCTCACCCACGAGGATGTCCTGGCGCTCCGTACTCTTCCCCACGTTGTGGCGGCCGATGGCGGGTTCCAGCACGTAAAGCCGCAGTTTCGCGTTGGCGACGTCTCCGTGAAGTACAACGGCAAGAAGGTAGCCGGGACCATCCTCCAGGGTTCCACCACTGAGATCGCTCAGGTGACCGACCTCGTCTTTCAAGAAGGCCGCATGTATACCGACGAGGAGGACGACCGTGCCGCGCACGTCTGCATCATCGGTCATGACACCGCGGAGGAGCTCTTCGGGAACGAGCCAGCTATCGGAAAGGAAGTCAACATCGAAACCGGCCTTTATACGGTCATCGGTGTGCTCGAAAAGCGCAAACAGCCCTTCGGCGGCGGCAAGAACCCGAACGACAACATGGTCTACTTCCCGCTCGGCACCTTCCACAACCTGCATCCGGAGGACAAGGACATGTGGGTCAGCGTGAAGTACGATGACCCCAAGAACAAGGCCCTTGTCGAAGAGGAGATTCGCGAACTTCTCCGCGTTCGCCGCAAAGTCAAGGTCGAAGCTGCAGATGACTTCGAGATCTTCGGACCCGACTCGCTCTCCAAGCTATGGGGACAGCTCACCGGTGGCCTGGTCATCTTCATGATCGCTGTTTCCAGCGTGGGCCTTATGGTCGGCGGTGTCGGCGTCATGAACATCATGCTGGTTTCCGTCACTGAGCGAACCCGCGAAATCGGCGTCCGGAAAGCCATCGGCGCCACTCGCCACACCATCCTCACCCAGTTCACCACTGAGGCCATCACTCTCTGCGCCGTCGGCGGCGTCATCGGCATCGCCCTGGGAGCCGTACTCACCTGGATCGTCTACCTGCTCCCCATCGGTCTGCCCGCCACGCTTTCCACCATGTGGGTCCTAACCGCTTTCGGCGTCTCCTGCGCGATCGGACTCCTTTTCGGCATCTACCCTGCCTGGAAGGCCGCCAACCTGGACCCAATTGAGGCCCTCCGCTACGAGTAGAACCAGATTTCCGTTCTCAGTTGACGGTTATCACAGCGAAGGCTCGGGATCACGTCTAGGATTGTGCGCAACGAGACCGTTCTTCGATCTCAAACTGATTACTGACAGCTGGTGTCCATGGCTAGAGGACAAAATCGCGAGTCCGTCAAACTCGCTCTCGACACGCTGAAAGAGAACAAGCTGCGCTCCGGGCTGACCATCCTGGGCATTGTCATCGGCGTAACGACGGTGATCGTCATCTCCTCTGCGATCAATGGACTCAACAAGCGAGTAAATGACTGGATCACTTCCGCCGGAACAAATGTCTTCTGGGTATTTCACATGCCCATGATTGGCGTCAATCCGACCACAGAGATGATCACCCGCAGGAAGCTCACCCTCGACGATGCAATCGCCCTTCGCGGTCAGCCCCACGTAATCGCCACCGACGCTGCCCGGCAGCACATGAACCGGCAGTTCCACGTAGGCGACGTAAGCGTGAAGTACAACGGCAATAAGGTCTCTGGGGCGTTTCTTGAGGGCGCCACGGGACAGCTTCCAGTCGTCTTCGACATCCCAATGCAGGCAGGCCGCTTCTGGACCGACAGCGAAGACGAACGCCATGCTCATGTCTGTGTTTTGGGCCACGACACAGCCGCGGAGCTTTTCGTAAACGAGGACCCGATCGGCAAAGAGGTCAACATCGCCACCGGTCTCTTCACCGTCATTGGCGTCGCGGAGAAGCGGAAGCAGCCCTTCGGAACCGGCAAGAACCCCGCCGACAATGGTGTCTACTTCCCCCTCGGCACCTTCTACAATCTCTACCCGGAGCTCAAGGACACCTTCATCAGCGTTCGCTACGACGACCAGAAAAACAAAGCACTGGTTGAAGACGAAATCCGTGAGGTTCTTCGCATCCGGCGCAAAGTCAAGGTGGAAGCTCCTGACAACTTCGAGATCATGAGCCCAGACTCTCTTTCCCGGCTGTGGGACCAGCTTACCGGTGGTCTTGTGCTGTTCATGATCGCGGTTTCCAGCGTTGGGCTCATGGTCGGTGGCGTCGGCGTCATGAACATCATGCTTGTTTCGGTTACAGAGCGTACCCGCGAGATTGGTGTCCGCAAGGCTCTCGGCGCCACAAAAAAGAACATCCTCACCCAGTTCACCACCGAGGCCATCACCCTTTGCGCCTTTGGTGGCGTCATAGGCGTCGCCCTGGGTGCCGTGTTTACGTGGATCGTCTATCTGCTCCCCATCGGTCTGCCCGCCACGCTCTCCTCCATGTGGGTTCTCATCGGCTTCGGCGTCTCCTGCGCCATCGGCCTCGTCTTCGGCATCTACCCTGCCTGGAAAGCCGCCAACCTGGACCCCATCGAGGCCCTCCGCTACGAATAGGGCAGTTTTCAGTTGTCAGTTCTCAGTTGTCAGGAACCGCAGCCGCAGACTTAGGTTTAAGATGGGAGTCAATCTCGGGGAACCGAAAACCGAGAACTGAAAACGGGCTTTTATGCTCTTCTCTGAGGCTTTCAAACTCGCGCTCCAGTCCCTCTGGGCTAACAAGCTCCGCTCCATCCTTACCCTGCTTGGCGTGGTCATCGGAGTTGCGTCCGTCATCACCGTCGTTACCCTCACCAACGGCGCAAAGAGCTTTGTCACCTCCAAGATCAACAGTTACGGCGCAAGCATCGTCACCGTCACCAAGATGCCGCAGACCTTCATCACCATCGACGAGTATCTTTCCTTCCAGAAGCGTCGCGACATCACATATGACGACTACCGGGCCATCCTCGACGATTGCAAATCCTGCGTATCCGTCGGCGCGCAGCGCAACAACGGCACTGGCAAAGTCGTCTACCAGACCCATTCGACCACTGATACCGGCGTCCGCGGCTGGACGTGGACCATGCCTCCCATCTCCAATCTCAACATCGACCAGGGCCGTTCCTTCACCGAATCCGAGGACGAGCACAGCGCCCACGTCGCCATCATCGGTTACGACGTAGTCGACAACGTCCTTGGCGGCGCGGACCCGCTCGGCAAGGAGATTCGCGTCGATGGCTCGCCCTATACGGTCATCGGGGTGGGCGAACGCCAGGGCAAAATGCTCGGCATGAGCATGGACAACTGGGTCGCCATTCCCCTGACCACATTTCTCCATTCCTACAACGCGCACCATACCCTTGATATTTATGTGAACTCCGGCGGCGGTGGCGAAGTCATGGACAATGTGATCGACCAGTTGCGCACCATCATGCGCGCCCGCCGCCACCTCGCCCCCGGCACACCCGATGCTTTCTCCATCGACACGAGCGCAACATTCGGCAACCTGCTCGGCAAAATGCTCGATAACTTCGGCGCCGTGGTCGTCGCGATCGCCGGCATTTCTCTGGTCATCGGCGGCATCGTCATCATGAACATCATGCTGGTCTCCGTCACCGAGCGCACCCGCGAGATCGGCGTCCGCAAGGCCCTCGGCGCGCGCCGCCAGGACATCATGCTGCAGTTCCTCATCGAGTCCGCGACCATGTCTCTCGTTGGCGGTGTCATCGGCGTCATTGGCGGCATCACTCTCGCCAAAATCATCACGCTGATCATCGCATTCCCCTCGCAGGTCGAGCTCTGGTCCATATTCATCAGTCTCTTTGTGGCCACGGCAGTTGGCTTGTTCTTCGGTGTCTACCCAGCCGCCAAAGCCTCCCAACTCGATCCCATCGTAGCCCTGCGATCGGAGCTGTAAGAGCAGCTAACAGAAGACAGCTGACAGCTACCAGTGAACGTCAGGCGTGCGACTGCGCAATTCTGGCGATTGAGACCCTCTGTAAGCCGTTTGCCATAAGCTGTCGGCTTTTGGCTGTAAGTAGGTAGTTTTTGTCTGTAAGCTGTCCGCTTTTGGCTGTAAGCTGTGAGCTGTAACCTGTTCTTATGAGGCTAAGCGACTCCAAAGAATCCGTGAAAATGGCGCTCGAGACGCTGCGTAAAAACAAGCTGCGTTCCGGCCTCACCGTCCTCGGCATCTCCATCGGCATCTCCACCGTCATCCTCATCTCGTCCGCGATCAACGGCCTCAATACCAATATCGATACCTTCGTAAAATCTCTCGGCACCAACGACCTCTGGTGCTTCCAATTTGAACCTTTCGGCCGACGCCCCACCACCGAGGAACTGAATCGCAAAAAGCTGACGCGTGACGACGGCATTGCCATGCGCAGCCTTCCCTACGTCCTTGCCGTCGATCCCGAGCTCACCTACCAGAATTTTCAAACCGGACTCGGCAGCGTCTCCGTCCGGGCCGGAACCCACAAGATTTCCAACACCATCCTGAATGGCGACACCTCGCAGGTAAAGGAGGTCCAGGACATCGAGCTCCTCGAAGGCCGCATATGGACTGACGATGAGGAGACGCGGCGCGCCAACGTCGCCGTCCTCGGCCACGATGCCGCTGAAGATCTCTTCCCCAATGAATCGCCAATCGGCAAAGACATTGACGTTGAAGGCGACATCTTTACCGTCATCGGCGTCCTCGACGTGCAGCCTCAGCCCTTCGGCAGCGGCCGAAACACCCAGGACAACGCGGTTTACTTCCCCCTGGAAACTTTCCAGAAAATCCATCCGGAGATCCTCGACTACTGGATCACCGTGAAATACGACGACCCCTCCCACAAGGCCCTCGTCACGGATGAAATCCGCGAGCTTCTTCGTCGCCGCCGCAACGTGCGAATCGAGCAGAACGACAACTTCGCCATCTTCAGTCCCGACTCGCTTACCCGGCTGTGGAATCAGCTCACCGGTGGACTCTTCCTCTTCATGGTTGCCGTTTCATCCGTCGGGCTTATGGTGGGCGGTGTCGGCGTCATGAACATCATGCTGGTCTCGGTTACAGAGCGCACCCGTGAAATCGGAATCCGCAAAGCCATTGGCGCAACCAAGAAGAACATCCTTCTCCAGTTCACGCTTGAAGCCGTGACTTTATGCGTAGTCGGCGGCATCATTGGCATCCTGGCCGGCGCGGTCTTCACGCTTATCCTGCATTACGCGGTCTCATTCCTGCATGCCTCGCTCTCGGCCACGTGGGTGATGATCGCCTTTGCGGTCTCCGCTGCCATAGGCCTGGTCTTCGGCATTTACCCTGCGTGGAAAGCCGCCGCCATGGACCCCATCGAAGCTCTGCGCTACGAGTAAGCTATTCGTTGCGCAATGCCTGCACAGGATTAATCGAAGCTGTCCGCCGCGCCGGCAACCAGCACGCGAGCAGCGCGACAACCAGAAGCAGAGCGGCAACGGCGGCAAGGCTCCCCACATCGGCGGATGCGACGCCATAAAGTGTGGAGCGCATCAGCCGTCCCAGCCCGTACGCGCCGACCAGGCCAATCACGATTCCGATGAGCGCCAGCCGCATCCCACCTCTTACCATCAGCAGGACCACCTTGCTGCGCCGCGCCCCAAGCGCCATGCGCACGCCGATCTCGTGAGTGCGCTGAGCTACCGCGAAGGACATGACTCCGTAGATCCCAACAGCGGCCAGCAGAAGCGCTACCGAAGCGAATCCGCCGAACAAGACCATTCCAAATCGGTCGCCCGTTCGTTGATCGTCGACTAGCTGCTGCATCATTTCGAGGTCGCTGATCGTCATGCCGGGTGCTGCGGAGGCAACAGCCTGACGCACTCCCCCGGTCACGGCCGCAGGGTCCGTTATCGTACGAACGGCAAAACCGACATATGGCCACCCAGCCTGCCACAGCGAGACATACATCTCCGGCTGGGTTTCACCGGTGAGACGCCGATCGTCGAGAATGTCGTGAAAAACGCCCACGACCTGGTACTCAACCGTCTGAGGCGGATTCGTATTGTCCATCGTGATCCGCGGCATGCGCAGACGCTGTGTGAGGGGATCAATGTTGCTCAGATAGCGCCGCACAAAGGTCTCGTTCACCATGATGACTGGCAGAGTTCCAAGCGTGTCATTCTCGCCCAGGAAACGGCCGCGCACCAGGCGTATTCCGAGCGCATTAAAGTAGCTGGGCGACACCGCTTCAAAATCTGCCGCTGGGGGATGCGTTTTGTCGAAGGGCTGGCCTGCTACGGCGAATTGAAACTGGTTGTAGCCGTGCATAGGAACGCTGGTGGTAAGGCCCGCGTTTGCTACACCCGGCACCGCACGCAGGCGGTCAAGGAGCTGATGCTGTTGAACAATAATCTGCTCCGGCGGAGGAAATGTCGGCTTGCCACCCTGGGGCGTGTTGACACGCGATCGTAACTGCGCTGTCAGAACGCGATCAACCGTGAATCCCACATCGATGTGACTCAGATTCCAGAAGCTGTGCAGTGCCATCCCCGCCCCGGCCAGCAGGATCAACGCCAGCGCAACCTCCACAGCCACCAGCACGGATTGGGTGGGTGTGCGCTCACGCCCTCCCACAGCGCGTGAACCCTGCTTTAGCGTATTGCTCAGATTCAGCCGCGAAGCCTGCCACCCGGGCGCACATCCGAACACTACACCGGCCAACAGTGTTACGCCAATCGCAAAGCAAAGAACAGGGAAGTTCATCTCGACAACGGCCTCCGAGGTCTGCTTGGCCAGATCGGGGAGGATGGCCATGCTTCCCTTCATGATTGCCCATCCCAGCGCAATCCCTATGGCTCCGCCCGCCAGCGCCAGGGTCAGGCTCTCGATGAGAAGCTGCACAAAAATCTGCCGCCGCGTTGCTCCCAACGCCGACCGCACCGCAAGCTCCTGCTTGCGCGACGTACCCCGCGCCAGCAGCAGATTCGCAACGTTCGCACATGCAATCAGCAGCACCAATCCTACAGCCGCCAGCAGCAGCCAAAGGTTGCGCTCCAGCTTGTGATCCAACCAGTCG
>JBAWCO010000225.1:0-4029 GCA_049590315.1 Occallatibacter sp.
GAATAACCTCGTCCCCGGCAATAATGTGTTTCCCGTCGGCAAGCGCAAAAAATTGGATCGCCGAAGGTTTCTGCTTGCCGGTCTTGTCTCCCACCAGAACCACAACTTTGCTCAGGCCCTCGACCGGCGTCTTCAGAATCGCCTGCACTTGCCACATGCGAGTCTCATCGTAGCCCCAACTGGCCTGCAGAAAAGCGTCGATGGTTTCTTTGGTTGGGCTAGAAGCATTAAAGTTTTCCGGGTTGGGCTTGGGAAACACGGGCGGCGCAGCCGGAGCGGGCGCGGAGGGAGCCGTTGCAGCCGGCTCTTGTGGAGGCGCGGCGGGCACATTCTGCTGGGCAGAAACCGCATGGAAGGATAGCGATAACGACGCCAACGCCAACACGCTGGCAATACGAGAAGACAAACGGATCAAGCTGATTCTCCTTAAACTGCGGGACGGACTCCCAAAAGTTAGCTTACACCTGCACCTTGACGGCAATAGGGAATCTCCGGCCCATCCCAAACGATTTTGACGTGACCTTCAAGACCGGGGCAGCCTGCTGGCGCTTGTACTCGGAGCGCTCCACGAGCCGCACCACTTGTTGGACGAGTTCCAGGGGAAATCCGTGTGCTTCGGCTATACATTCCGGGGTCTCATAGCGCTCCACATATGCTTCCAGAATCGGGTCCAATACTTCGTAAGGCGGCAGCGAATCCGTGTCCTTCTGGTCCGGCCGCAACTCGGCGGAAGGCGGCTTCTCCAGCACCGCATATGGAATCACTTCCCCGTCGCGATTCAGCCATCGGCAGATCGCATACACGCGAGTCTTCACCACGTCGCCGATCACCGCCAGGGCTCCCACCATATCGCCGTAAAGCGTGCAGTACCCCACCGCCATCTCCGATTTATTACCCGTGGTAAGCACCAGCGCGGAGAACTTGTTGGAGAGCGCCATCAGTAGGCACCCGCGTATGCGCGATTGGATATTTTCCTCGGTCGTATCCGGCTTCATCCCCGTGAACAGCGGTTCCAGCGCGCGGGTGTACTCCCCAAACAGGCCATCAATGCCGATCACCTCATACCGGATACCAAGGATTGCCGCCAGCTTCCTGCTGTCGTCGATCGAACCTTGCGACGAATAGGGGCTGGGCATTCCGATTCCGAGCACGTTCTCAGCGCCCAACGCATCTTTCGCGATGGCCGCAACCAAAGCCGAGTCGATGCCGCCGCTCAACCCTACAAGAGCCTTGCGAAAGCCACACTTGTGCACGTAGTCGCGCGTGCCCAGCACCAACGCCTGGTACGCTGCCGCGGTGTCGTCCTCGTCTCCATCCGCCGCAGGCATTTTGAGCGTTGGCGCTTCAAACGGGTCAATCACCACCAGGTCCTCAGCAAACGAGGCAGCCTGAGCTATCAACTCTCCGCGCGCATTCAGAGCCAGAGAGGAGCCATCGAAGATCAGGCTGTCGTTGCCGCCCACCTGGTTGCACATCAGCACGGGAATCCCATCCCGCTCTGCGATTGCCGCGAGCATCCTGCGCCGAACTGCGCGTTTCGAGTGCCAGAATGGCGACGACGACAAATTAATGTGGATCGCCGGATTCTGACTCATCAGCTCTTCCATCGGATCCACCTTGTAAAGGCGCCGGTGCCAGAAGTTCTTATCGTTCCACGCATCCTCGCAGATCGTGATGGCCAGTCGAACCCCGTCCAGTTCCACCACTTGCTGAGGCCGCGATGCGGCAACAAAATATCGCTGCTCATCGAAAACGTCATAGAACGGCAGCAGTCTTTTGTGTTGCTCGAGCAGCAGTTGCCCCCCATCCAGCAGAACTGCGGCATTCACGGCGGGTTTGCCCGTATCGCCTCCGGCAGCCAGCGCCACACCCGCCAGCACCGCGGTCGGCAGGTCGCTCGTAGCTATGGCAAGCTCGTCCACAGCCGTGCGGCACCGCGCCAGAAAGCTAGGTTTCTCCAGGAAATCGGCCGGAGGATACCCGCAGATTGCCAATTCAGAGAACACGGTTAACCGAGCGCCCAGAGCGGCCGCCCGCCGGCTTACGGCAACAATCTTTTCAAGGTTTCCGCTGAAATCCCCAACCGTTGGATTGATCTGAGCCAGTGCGATCTTCACACTTCCAGTTTAATCTCACCCGGAAGGGCAGTTTCAGTTCTCAGTTTTTAGCACTGGGATCGAGCCAAGATCAAAACTTCAAGCTATCCTTTACACACCAGTTCCGGCTAACACCACGCCGATTGTCCGCGCGATAATCTTTAGATCCAGCCACATACTCCAATTCTCGATATATGTTACATCCAGAGAAATATAGTTATCGAACGACGGATCCTGGCGCGCCTGCACCTGCCAGAGACCTGTGATGCCCGGGGTCACGTCGAGTCGGCGCAGATGGCTGAGTTTATACTCCCTCACTTCGCTTGCAATCGGCGGTCGCGGGCCTACGATGCTCATGTCGCCGCGCAAGACGTTGTAGAACTGGGGCAGTTCATCCAGCGAATACTTGCGCAGAAAACGTCCCAGCTTGGTGATCCGTGGATCGTTCGATATTTTGAATAGCACTCCGTCTCGTTCGTTCATGTGCATCACGTCGGCGCGGCGTCGCTCCGCATCGAGGACCATGGTGCGAAACTTTGTGCAGCGGAAGACGCGTCCCCTCTTCCCAATACGCTCCGAAGAGTAAAGAATCGGACCGCACGAGTCCATCTTGATCGCAATTGCAACTGCCGCAAACACGGGCGCAAAGAGAATCAGGATCGCGATTGAAAACACAATGTCCAACCCCCGCTTGAACACCAGGCCTACCTCAGGCACATATCCTCGGTGCAGCGGAATCGTTGGAAACTGGCCCACGTACTCAATTGGCGTGTTCCAAGCCAGACCACCGTACATGTCGGGGACGACGCGCAAATCAACTCCATGGGTACGCGCCTGTTCAAGAACATCCTGAACCAATCTTCGCTCGCATGGAGTGGTAAAGAATATCTCGTCCACAAAATGCTGGCGGGCGTGCTCGAACAACGTTTCCAGCGTACCCACCACATCCCCCGAGGACGTCGTGAACCCGGGCATGGGCCCCGAAAAGTCAATGAACCCCTTGAAGGTGTAGCCAAGGTGCCGGATGCTTTCCAGATGGTGGCGGAGCGCATGCGCTTCGGGCCCGGTGCCCACGATGAGCACGTTGCGCGTGCCTACTCCGCGGTCGAAGAGTCGGTTGATGAAGGACCTGTAGAATAGCCGGCGCAGGCTCAGGACGATGGTAACCATCCCCACCGTAATCAAGACAATGCTCCGCGGTATGTCTTCCGCGTGAACCAGATAGAGTGTGCCGGTCAGCAATAATCCTGAGGTGAAGCAAGCCTGCACACTGAGCCTCTGCTCATGCAAGTAGCTAGTCAGCCTCGCGGGAGTGTACAGGTGTAAACGGCGGCTGGTCACTATCAGAGCAATCGTGAATCCACACAGAAGCGCCAGCAAAATACTCATCGAGCGGCCGTGAATCAGGGTGCCATGCCAGAATCCTCTCGCACCGGCTACTGGAGTGGCATGGAACTCGAAAAGGGTGGCCAACATGGTCGAGCCAACCACCGTCACGGCGTCCAGCGTCATCCACAGCTTGGCCGTACCTCGCATCGCGCGAGGCGAATGAGTTACGGATCCTCCTGCCCAATCGGCGGAGGAAGACATGGATGCAGAAACTCTTTGCCAGAATTCCGATGTCGCCATACGTCCGCTGACCTCAAATGTTCAAACCCCAGCGACTAAATGGGGACGTCTTGCTACGACAGAACCATGCAAGGAGACGAAAGCTAAACGCGACACAGACCAGAAACTGGCTATTTGGAATCCTTCACAAGCTTCTTGGGTTGCCTTCGAAAACTCGACATCCTGCGTTGCCTTAAAAGTCAGCTGCGTTTCTCTTGACGCATCTAGACAACGATTTCTCTGCATGAAACAAGGTCCTAACAACAGCGAGGGTCGAACGTCTCATATGTTGAATAACGGCGAAAACTAAGTGAAAATTTGTACA
>JBAWCO010000226.1:0-3370 GCA_049590315.1 Occallatibacter sp.
AATCATCCGATCCTCTGCCAGCGATTGGAACGGAACAAGAATCGGACGCTGATTGTAGTCGACCCACGCGTGACCAAGACGGCGATGATGGCCGACATTCACCTTCCCGTCAAGCCACGCAGCGATATCGCGCTCATCAACGGCATTGCTCATGTCCTCATCCGCGACGGCCTGATTGATCCTGCTTATATCGAAGCGCACACAAGTGGATACAAGAAATTTGCCGAGTACGTTTCAGCGTTTCATCCGCAGTACGTTTCCATAATTACAGGGCTGAGCGACGAAGTAATCGTCGAAACCGCCAGACTCTACGGAAAAGCAAAAGCGGCCTTCATCGGTTGGACGATGGGGGTCAATCACTCCACACAAGGCGCCGTTACCGTAGCCGCCATAAACAATCTGTCTTTGATAACAGGCAACATCGGCCGAGCAGGGGCATCGCCTTTTTCGATCACGGGACAATGCAATGCCATGGGGACTCGCGAAAGCGGCTTTACTTCCAGCTTGCCCGGCTATCGCAAGTTCGATCTTTCGGCCGACCGTGAAGAGTTGGCAAGGATTTGGAAGATCGATGTTGAGCGCATTCCGGCCGTGCGCGGACTGGCCTATCCCGACATTATTGAAGGCGCTGTAGCAGGAAAAATCAAAGCGATGTGGATTATCGCTACAAACCCTGTTGTTTCGTTTCCTAACTACGATGTGCTTCAACAGGCATTGACCGCCCTCGAATTTCTGGTAGTACAGGATGGCTTCCATCCCACGCCCACCAGCGACTTCGCTGACCTGGTATTGCCTGCCGCAATCTGGGGCGAAAAGGAAGGCACATACACAAACTCTGAACGTCGTATTGGAAAAGTAAATGTCATCGTCACTCCACCGGGAGAAGCGCGGACCGACTTTGACATATTTCTCGACATTGCAGATCGACTCGGTGTTCGCGACGAGCTGTATCCCAACTGGCGGACCTCACACGACGCATTTCTCGAATGGCAGCGGGTATCGAAGGGCCGCATGTGCGACTACAGCCAATTCACCTGGCAACAGATCGAAGATCAGGGCGGCGCGCAGTGGGGCGGCGAGCGGCTTTATCAGGATGGTGTGTTTCCCAACTCGGACGGAAGAGCCCGCCTGCATTGCGTTCCGTGCGAGCCCTTCACCGAGCAGCCGAACCATGAGTTCCCGATCATCCTAAATACAGGCCGCACGGTCGAGCACTGGCATACGCGCACCAAGACGGCCCAAGTTGATTTGCTTAACACCATGGTGCCCCATGCATGGCTGGAGATGAACCCAGTGGATGCCGAACGATTGCAATTGACCGCTCACGATAAAGTCACAGTGATTTCGCGACGCAGCCGCGTTCCAAATCTTGAATTGCGCATCACCGGAATTGTAGCGCCCGGACAGGTCTTTATGCCCTTCCACTTCTCCGAGCACAACTCAAATCTAGTCACTTTGGGCGCGTTCGATCCTATCTCGCGTGAACCCAATTTCAAGCAATGTGCGGTGCGCGTGGAACGAACAGCGTTCACCGTATTCGAGAATGCTTCCCCGAAGAGCAGAAAAGCCGGCCGTGATGCCGGAGACTGATAGCACTCGGCAAACAATCCTGACGTCTGTCGACTGAATGCAACCGACAACATCGAAATCCAGCTTCTCCGGAGTTAACCCATGGCAAGTTTCAAGACATTCATGAAGGCGGGACATCCCCCTACGCTGCTCGCAGCCTTTCTTTACTTCGATTTCAGCTTCGCCGTGTGGGTGCTGAACGGCGCCATGGGACCATTCATCTCCGAACAATTTCACCTCACGCCGGCTCAGATCGGCCTGATGGTTTCCGTGCCAACACTGGCCGGCGCACTCATGCGCTTTCCGCTCGGCGTTTTGTCTCAATATATCGGCAGAAAGAGCGCGGCGATCGTGGAGATGTCGGCTATCGTACTCGCTCTACTTTATGGATTCTTTTTCGTGAGGTCTTTCAATAACGTGCTCGCAATGGGCGTTCTGCTCGGGATCGCTGGGGCGAGTTTTGGTGTGGCCTTGTCGCTCGGGTCGGGTTGGTTTCCAAAACAGTACAAAGGCCTTGCGATGGGAATCGCGGGCGCGGGAAACAGTGGCACTGCACTTGCCGCCCTTCTGGCTCCGGGGCTTGCCATGCACTTCGGATGGCAGACAGTCTATGGCTTCGCCGCAATCATGATGCTGTTGCCGCTGCTTGTCATGATCTTGTTTGCGAAGGAGCCGCCCGACGTGGAACACCAGTCCCTGAGCGACCACCTGAAGTGCCTTTGGGAACTCGATGGTTGGGTCTTCAATATGATTTACATCATCACGTTCGGCGGCTTTCTCGGATTGGCCACTTTCCTTCCCTCCTTCTACTACAGCCAATTCCACGTGACCAAAGTGCAGGCTGGATCGCTGACCGTGCTGGCCACGCTTACCGGAAGCCTGACCCGCGTGTTGGGCGGCTGGTTTTCGGACAAGATCGGCGGGTTGTGGACACTCGACATTGTTTTTGTCGTTGCGATCATAGGGATCGTCGGCCTGATGCAGTTGCCATCTCTGTTGGCAACCACGCTTCTCTTCATGCTCTGCTTCGCGGCCCTTGGAGCGGGTAACGGAGCGACCTTCCAGCTTGTTCCGTTACGGTGGCCTGCATCGACTGCTGTCGCCGGGAGCATGATTGGGGAGATCGGCGCTCTGGGTGGCTCGATTCTTCCTAACCTTCTGGGCCAGTCGAAGCAGCGCACGGGATCATACAGCACCGGCTTTCTCATTTACGCAGGAATCGCCATGTTTGTCTTCCTCCTTATGCAGAGTTTCGCAAGGATATGGACGAAGAGATGGGTATCGAAAGGCGGTCGGGCTCACCTTGCTATGGCGATCCAAGAGGGGGTCGCCGCGGATTGAACCCTAACCGATTTCACCTCTCGTTGCCTCGGTTCATCTACCCGAAGATCGGGAGCGTTGGGTAATCGGGTCATTGGCGCGACATTCCGCGGAAGGCTGAAGCTTGAATCGTTGCCCCAAGCTTCAGCCGGCAGATGCTTCCATTTCAATCGCATGCGGAAACAAGATGTTGTTCTCAAGGTGAATGTGCTGGTGGAGGTCCTGTTCGAATTCTTTCAGGCCGTCGTAGAACGCGTAAAAGGTAGGGCAAGCGTCGGGCGGGGTGGTGAAGTTCCCGCTCAGCGTGCGGATTTCCGCAAGGAGAGTTCCGGCCGCGTCGTGTTCCTGCGTCATCATCGCAATCGGATTGGCCACCGTCCCGAAGCAACTGCGTGGTTTGGGCGATCCAGTAGCGATGGATTTCTCCAGACCTGCGATGTAGGGGAACAGAACCGCTTCTTCCTTCGCCAGGTGTTGCGTC
>JBAWCO010000227.1:0-6315 GCA_049590315.1 Occallatibacter sp.
GCGGTTGGTCGGGTCAGATGCGATGGCGGTGGGCTTGATGCCGGCCTTCCAGGGGCTGCCAGGGGAGGGTGTCAATACGCCGCCCGAGCCGATTGTGAATCCAAAGACCCAGCCAGGATTGGCAGTACTTGAAACCGCTCCGCCGGGATTGTAGGCGGACTGATCGTACGCTGTGACATAGACGGCATTGCCGTTGGCCAGAACGTTTACTCCAGTGGGAATGATGGTATCGGCCGCAAATGTTGAGCTGACGGAGGCGAGAGTTAGCGGCATGGTGGCAGCCACGGAACCGATGGCGCCCGATGACAGGGAATAGGCCGTAAGCGTGGCTGAGGTGGTTCCCGACACTACGAAGAGGTAGGTATTGGCGGCGTTGGTCGCAACCGCAACCGGCGGGTTGGTCGTGGTGACCGCATCCTTCTTGGTGAGGACGCCATTGCCGGCGACCGCGAAGTGAACCACCGAATTGTTGCCTTGGTTGGCGACGTAGAGATGGGCAAAGTCGGAGGTTACGGTCATAGAAGCCGGATTGTTTCCACCAGAAGCCACGGTCGGTTGCCCGGGGCGGATTGCGCCCGATTCGGAGTCAACATCGAAGGTTTCAATCTGCCCGGCGCTGGCTGTTCCCGAGCCCGAGGAACTAGCCACAAAGAGATAGTCGATGGTGACGATCTGGCAGGACGTCAAGAGCGAGGCCACCAAAAGGCCGATGGAAGAGACCAGGAAAAGCTGGCTCAATTTGCTGAACTTCATGCGCTTCCTTCGTTGTGGGCCATCAAGGTGAGGCCCAGAGAAAACTGATTAGGTTGCCCCGTACGTATTGTAAAAGCCCTGTACGGGGTGTTGCGATTAAGTCCGCGACAGCGGCAAGATCTCAATTCTGCGCGCCACTCGATGAGCCGCCAGGCGAAGTGCCGTGCGGAATTGCGGCGACTGCGGTCGGAAAAGCGTTGACCGTGTAGGGGGAATCCTGAGTGTTGACCAGCGTGCCAGCTGTGGTTTTCAACTCGAATCCTGTGACGGTGCCGTTGACGCTGCTTCCAAGATAGTTGGCGGTGAAGAGAAAATGGCTCGTGGAGGGATCGATGCCGATGGCTACCGGTTCCGAGCCAGTTGCATAGGTGCCGATACTGGTGAGCACACCGCTGCTCATAGAGTAGGCCGAGACTGTGGAGTCGAGGGCGTTGGACACATAGACATACGGAAACTTGGGATCGACGATGATGGCGGAGGGTTGGTTTCCAGCCTGGATTAAGCCGCCGCTGAGCTGGGTCAGGAGGCCGGACGAGCCGACAGAGTATCCGAGAACCGTGCCATTCACGGCGTTAGTTACGTAGACATAGCTGGTGGCGGCGGCGGTGGCGCTGGCGATTGCGGAAGGGCAGGTTCCCAAGACATAGGGTGCGTTGAGGAACGCGTTCGAGCAAGTTCCCGTCCCAAAGGGTCCGCCAGCCAGGGGTGCGCCGCCGTTGAGAGGAGCCAGGGCACCTCCCGAACCGACCGCAAAGCCGAAGATGTAGTTTGCGCTAGCGGTCGAGTCGTAGGCGGTTACGTAAGCATATGCGCCCGATGCGAGGACATTGATCCCAGTTGGCTCAAGCAGGTCATTCGGTTTGCCGGGCAGGCTCAAGGGCCAGTAATTCAGGCTTCCGTTGGCAACGGGCGATCCAAGCGCGTCGCTGGGGGGCACGGTGGACGAGGGGTTAATGGGATAGACCGCAATGGACCCTGAGCATGGAGCCGCAGTGGAGCAAGTCGGCAGAGGCTGATAGGCATCGACAACGAACAGGTTCTTGCCGTTTACAGCGACGGCCATGGGGTAGATGCCGGGCGTATTGGTGGTGTTCTGCGGATAGAGTTTGCCGTCGTTGCCGATGATGAACTGGACGATGGAATTGTCGTCCTGGTTGACCACGTAGAGATTGGTATTGTCAGAGGAGACGGCCTCCGCAACCGGATTGCGCCCGCCGGAAGGAAAGGGCGAAGTCGGGATGTGACGTATAAAACCGGATTCGGAGTTGATTTCTTCGACGTCGATCTCTCCGTAATTATTGGGTCCCGCGGCCTTGGCACTGGCTACGAAGACAAAGTCCACGGTGAGCGTGCCGCAGGCGGTCACAAGTCCAGCTACCAGGAGGCTGGCCACGGAGACCAGCAGCAGCTGGCTCGATTTGTTGAACTTCATGCGCATCTTTCGTCAGCGGGCTGAAAAGCGGACCCGAAGCAATTAGGTTTGGAATCGAACCCCGGGGTGCAAACAAAAGTGCCACCCTGGTATTCGGCTACGTTCTTTGAAGAATCCGGTTCTCAAGGAAACCGGGAGCGGAATCCAGCTTTCAGGCTGAGGCCCGCTCCAGACACAAAAGCAATCGGCGAGCCCTTAGCTTGTACGCCCATCCACCACGCACCAGGTCGCCGGGCCCTCCACTGCGTAGGTCGGCGTTACGCGCAGATCGTTAAGCACGCCAGAGTTCGGATCGACGACGCGGCCGGTGATCGACGAATCGTTGAAGTCAGCCGAGTAAATGAACTGGTCGGATGGATCCTCGACCAGGCATTGTGGACCGGCGCCTGAGCCAAAGGGTTGACCGGCAATAAAACTGAGCTGGAAAGCGGGAGTGGTGGTCAGGAAGTAACCGGAAAGGCCGCTCTGGGCGTTGGCACCTTGAGCGTTGTTTCCCTGATTGGCTACATAGATGAACTTGCCCTTGTTCTCGACCAGCAGATAAATCGGGTTGGCCAGCGTCGAGGCGTCCGGCACAATCCCGCCCGGCTCTGCCTGAAGGGCTCCGTTGGTTCCGATCGTGTAAGGCAGAACCTGGCCGGGATAACTGCCGGCGGGGAACGATCCGCCTGATCCGATGGTGACCGACTCGTTGTCCAGCACGTAGATCACCCCTGAACCGGCGACGATCGCTGTGCCCTGCCCGATGCCCAACTGCTGGGAAGTGTTCTGGTTGATGGTCAACTGGCCGTTGCCCGAATTCAGCGAGTACGGGAAGATGGAGGAGCCGCCGGTGTAAGGGTAGCTGGCGGGCTGACTCGCGGCGCTCATGGTGAGGAAGAACCCGCCATTCTCGACGAAGTCAACCGGATTGGCCGGCACCGGGAAGTAAGGCAGTGCTGCGCCGTTTGCCGCGGTCACCTGAGCATTCACAATCAACTGCAGGCGACCTGTGGTCGAGTTGATGGTGAAGGCTGTGATGTCGCCACATGTGGTAACGTTCGCGCCCAGTGCGAGGCTGCAGCCATCCCCACTGGAAGGCGCTGCGTTGGAAGGGGCATCGTGATCAAGCACGTAGAGGAAGCTCCCCGAGGGGTCCGCGATGATCCGGAACGGATTGACGCCCTGGGTAAAGAAGGTCTCCTGCTGGGTGAGGATACCGTTGCCGCCAACTGCGAATTGGGTGATGTTGGCGTTCTGGCAGGGGTTTGCTGTGGTGCAGTCAGAATTGCCGGCAGAGTTTACGCCGCGATTGAGGACATAAAGGAAACGGCTGCCGGTGAGAAGGACGGCCCGAACCGGATTTGCGCCGCCGGAAGAGATGGGCATTCCATTGATATTGGCCAGCCTGCCGGTATTGTGATCAATCTTGAAGCCGCTGATGATTCCGTTTCCGCCGGACTGGGCCGTTACGGTACCCGTCACATACAAAAAGCCGACCGTATAACTCTGAACGCAAGACGTAACACTGAGGACCACGCCAGCAGAGAGGGCGCTCATCAGAAGTGCCTTGCCGAATTTCGTAAACTTCATGCGATTCCTTCATCCTGGTCAGGCGTGTGCCGCCAAGTTTGCTAGTTCCACAGCAGAGCTGGGTTGGGATGGGTCCCTGCTGCATTGTAAAAGCCAAGGGTAGGTTGTGCCTAGTTTCAGTTGCATACAGGGCAAAACAGGGCATTCTTCTCTCCTGTTCCAACCCCGATGCGACCGAATCGGGCGCCTGGTTCGTAAGTGATCGAATTACAGGCGCTGTTGCGGTTTGGACGCCGGACAGGCGATAAACGTCAACGAACGGCAGGCGGAAAGATAGATTGCTATAGATGCTCTATCTATTGTCCCATAGATGTTGAAGCGGGAGACCGCCTCGGCGCCGCGGCTTGATGGCCGCGACGCCGAATGAGGTTACCTTTTTACCAGACGCGGCAGGAATTGACCGGATACATGGGCTGGCCCTTGGTGCAACCGAAGGCCTTGCCGAACTCGTCAAAGTTCTGCACTGTGCCGTTGACGCGCCAGCGGCCGGGTGAGTGAGGGTCAACGAGCGCCGATTGACGGGCTGACTGCTCGGTCTGATTCTGGCACCACACCTGGGCGAAGCCAAGGAAATAGCGCTGCTGCTCCGTGTAGCCGTCAATCTTGTCGGTGATCGACTTGCCTTCGGCAGCCAGCGTATCGAGCAGGGCAAGGTAAGCGATGCGCAGTCCGCCGTTGTCCGCCGTGTTCTCGCCGAGCGTCAGCTTCCCGTTCAGTTTCTGCTGCTGCTGATCGTCATGGGCGGGAGCAGCCTCAAAGCCGCCGTACTCGGCTACTTCGCAGTCGGTGCGCTCGGTGAAGGCCTTGCGGTCTTCGGGGGTCTGCCACTCGCGCAGGTTGCCCTTGCCGTCGTACTTGGAACCTTCGTCGTCGAAGCCGTGGGTCATTTCGTGGCCGATGACCACGCCAATGCCGCCGAAGTTTACGGCGGGGTCAATGGTGAAGTCAAAGAACGGCGGCTGCAGAATGCCTGCGGGGAAGTTGATGTCGTTCATCGACGGATCGTAATAGGCGTTGACGGTGGGCGGCGTCATGCCCCACTCCTTCTCGTCGACTGGCTTACCAAGATGGCCGAGGTTCCAGTTGCGCGAGAAGACAGCATCGCGATGCAGGTTTCCGATGAGGTCGTCGCGCTTGACCTTGAGGGCTGTGTAGTCGCGCCACTTTTCCGGATAGCCGATCTTGTTGCGGATCATGGAGAGTTTTTCCTCGGCGGCTGTCTTGGTGGCGTCGCTCATCCACGGAAGCGTCTTGATGTCTTCGCCAAGCGCTTTCTCAAGGGCGGCTACGAGCTGATCCATGCTAGCCTTGGCCGCGGGCGGGAAATTCTGCTTCACCCAGTCCTGGCCAACGGCCTCACCGAGGGCGCGGTCGGTCATGGCAGTGCACTGCTTCCAGCGGGGAGTGGGCTCCTTTTGCCCTTGCAGCGTCTTGCCGAAGAAAGCGAAGTTTTCGTCAAAGAAGGGCGTGGGTAGGTTTTCAGCCGAGGCGTGGATTGTGTGCCAGCGGAAATACGACTTCCAGGCGTCGATGGGTTCCGAAGCGATGAGATCGTTCACAGCCTTGAAGAAGTTGGGTGTGGCCACGTTGAGAGTGTCGAAGGCGCCAACCTTGACGTCCTTGAAGTAGATGGTGAAATCGAAATCGGGGGTCAGCTTTTGGAAATCGGCAAGAGTGTAAATGTGATAACGGTTCTCCGGTTCACGCAGGTCGGTGCGGCTGGTGGATGCGGTGGCCAGCGCAGTTTCGATTTTCAGAACGGCAGCGGCTTCCGTGCCGGCCTGATCAGGCGTGTCGCCTGCCAAGGTAAACATTTTGGTCACGTGTCCAAGGTATTGCTTGCGGATCTGCTGGAAGCGCGGGGTGTCCTTGATGTAGTAATCGCGATCGGGCAGCGAGAGACCGGCCTGGGAGATTTCCGCAATCTGCTTGGATGAATCCTTTTCGTCCTGGCCTACGCCAAAGCGGAAGAGCGGCGCGGGGTTGCCTTCGGATGCTAGCTCGCCGATGAGCGTGGCCATGTGATGCGCGTCCTTCAGATCGGCTATGCGCTTGAGCGCGGGCTCCAGCGGTTCGAGGCCTTTTGTCTGGATGAGATCGGTGTTCATGCAAGCGGCAAAATAATCGCCGAACTGTTTTTGCAGAGGGCTCTTGGGATCTTTGGCGGCGGAGTCGAGTTCCTGCCAAAGAAGGTATCGATTGCGCTCGCCAAGCAGTGAAAACGAACGCGCCCAGCGAACTTGGTCAGCGGGAATGGCGTTGTTCTTGACCCAATTACCGCAGGCGTATTGGTAGAAGTCCGTGCACGGGTCGGCTGTTTTGTCGATTGCTGCGATGTCGAAGCTTTTGCTGGCCTGCGGAGGGGTGGGTTTTTGCGCGTCGGCCTGCGAGGCAGCGGGCGTCTGAGCCAAGGCTGTTCCTGTCGCCAACAGTACAAGGAAAGCGAAGCGTGTACAGTTCATCGGGAGTCCTTTTATGAATGGGATCAATCGGCAGTTCCAACCGTGCGAAGCGAGCATTTGGAAACATGCGGAGATTGAACTGGAAGCAGCCAATCC
>JBAWCO010000228.1:0-6056 GCA_049590315.1 Occallatibacter sp.
CATCCGCACTCAATCGCCACCCTGCGCATCATCATCGCACGATCATTGCTTCGTAAACTCTCTCACTGTCCCTTCTGTGGTGCACGACGTTTATAACACAGTAGTACTAGGCGGAGGGGTGCGGTTGGATCGCGATCGGACTGAGCAACTCATGCGCGAGCAGAAGGGTTCGCTCGGCTCAGCGGGAGAGTTTGCGGCGGGCATTCTCCGAGTCGTCGAATCCGAGATGGAGAAGGCGATACGCCTGATTTCCATCGAGCGCGGACATGATCCACGGGAGTGCGCGCTGATAGCGTTCGGCGGCGGAGGACCGCTTCATGCGTGCTCGCTGGCACGCGCGCTGCGTATCCCAAAAGTGTTGGTTCCCGCGATGCCTGGCGCGCTTTCGGCGATGGGCATTCTGCTTGCCGATGCGGTGCGGGACTATTCCCGCACCGTGATGCTGCCAGGCGATGCAATCGGGAACCTTGAAGGACGGTTCCGAGAACTAGAACAGCTCGGCACTGCGGAATTCGCCGCAGAAGGGCGCGAGGGTACGATACAGCGCACTCTGGACATTCGATACAAGCGGCAGGGATACGAATTGAATGTCTCGTACGATATTCATGCTCCGCAACGTGCCGTAGAGGATTTCCACCAACTTCACACGCGACGTTATGGGTTCTGCGATGTCGAGCGACCAATCGAGGTTGTGAATCTGCGGTTGCGCATGACGGCTGCATCCGAGCCATATGCACCTGCGCGCCGGGAGCTTGTACCAGGTGATGGAGGCAGCGCCTGCTATGCTGAGCGGCCGGTGTTCTTCGATGGAGGATTTCTGCCAACGCGCTTCTATCGGCGAGAACGGTTGGTCGCCGGAGATACTTTCAATGGTCCCGCAATGATTACCGAATACACGGCTGCCACCGTGGTCCCGCCTGGTTGTTCCGTTGATGTAGACGGTTTTCAAAATCTCATTCTTTCCATCGGAGAAGAGGTGCGCCAATGACCAGTTGCGTGGTCGATCCGATTGAGTTGGCGATCTTCCAGTGCGCAGTGCACTCCATTGCCGAGGAGATGGGGGCTGCGCTGCGGCGCACTGCCCTCTCGCCAAACATCAAGGAACGGCGCGATTATTCCTGCGCAGTCTTCGATGGAAAGGGAAGAGTCATCGCCATGGGCGACCACATGCCGGTGCATCTTGGCTCTATGCCTATGTCGGTTCAGGCGGTGATTGCGTCCATCGCGTTCGAGCCCGGCGATATCGCGATCCTCAACGATCCCTACGCGGGTGGGACTCACCTGCCGGATATTACGATGGTGCTCCCGGTTTATCTTCCCGACTGCCAGCAGCCTATTTTCTACGTTTCGAATCGTGCCCACCACGCGGATGTGGGAGGCAGATTTGCCGGATCGATGGGCCCGGCGAATGAAATCTTTCAGGAGGGAATTCGCATCCCTCCTGTTCGAATTGTGCGCGGCGGAAAAGTGGACCGGGAGATGCTCGACCTGATCCTTCTCAATGTGCGCACTCCAATCGAGCGTGAAGGCGATCTGGATGCGCAGATCGGCGCTTGCCGCGTGGGGGAGCAACGCATTCTTGAAGTGGCAGCGAAATACGGAACTCGCAAGCTGGCGGCGCTGGTGGAGGAATTGCTCGACTATTCCGAGCGCCTCGTGCGTGCTGAATTACGCACGATGCCGGCCGGCGACTACTACGCTGAGGATTGGCTGGATGGCGATGGCGTGACCGGGGAGCCGGTGAAGATCTGCGTGCGTTTGCGTCTCGCTCCGGAACTGGCCGAAGTGCATGCGGATTTCTCCGGATCGTCGCCACAGGTTGAGGGCAGCATGAATGCTGTTCGCGCCATCACCCTTTCCGCGTGTTTCTATGTTCTGCGTTGCCTGCTCAATGAAGACGCGCCGGCGACGGAAGGAATTCTGCGGCCGCTGACTTTGGTCGCGCCTGCGGGAACCATCGTCAACGCGGTGTCGCCTGCCCCGGTCGCCGGAGGAAATGTTGAAACCTCGCAGCGCATTGTGGACGTGCTCCTGCGTGCGCTCGCACAGGCGATTCCCTCACGCGTACCTGCGGCCAGCGCCGGCACGATGAGCAATCTGACAATTGGCGGAGTAGACCCGCGCAGCGGCGAGGCGGTCACCTATTACGAGACCATGGCGGGCGGTATGGGCGCACGTCCGGGCATTGACGGCATCTCTGGCGTGCAGACACACATGACCAATTCGCTGAACACACCTATTGAGGCTTTGGAATACGCGTACCCGTTTCGAGTGCGGCGTTATGGATACAGGAATGGGTCAGGCGGCGCAGGCGAGTTCCGAGGTGGCGACGGATTGATTCGCGAAATCGAAATGCTGACCGATGTACAGGTGACGTTGCTGGCAGAGCGAAGGAAATTTCGACCCTATGGTTTGCAAGGAGGCGAGAAGGGAGCTCCAGGCAGCGCCTGGGTCACCAACGCCGAAAGCTCTCAAGAGGTCGAACTGCCGGGAAAATGCAGCAGAAGACTCGCCAAGGGAGATATTTTGCGAATCGAATCGCCCGGCGGTGGCGGGTGGGGTGAATGCTGATTTACAAGGGAGGACCGATGACAACGGAATATGTCCGCTGTCGAATTGCTGATGTTTTGCGAGATCTTCACGGAATGACGCAATGGGTACAGTCGCATAACTTCGTTTGCTTCCTCTTTTTCGACCGGCAACGAAAGGTCAGCTTATGCGTAAACGCTTTCAAGAGCCCGGCATTGTCTCCGCCGTAATCGATCTAATTCTCTGCTGGAATCGGAGCGATACAGTGCAAACAACCACTATCCACAATGGTTCCGATGGTACTCATCCCTAAGATGTAATTGAGAAACACTGAGAAAGCGTATAATTTTCCACACCGTGAGCCCTTCCAAGAAAAAGCCATCCAACCAGCGTCGGCCAGGCGTCAGCATCCGGGATGTCGCTAGCCGCGCCGGCGTGTCAATCGCCACCGTCTCGCGTGCGGTGAACCGCATTCCTACAGTCGACCCCGAATTGGCAGAGCGAGTCTGGCGAGCGATCGAAGAGGTGGGGTACGTACCAAACAATCAAGCGCGTGCGTTGGTTTCTGGCCGCAGCCGAATGCTGGGACTGATCGTATCTGAAATCACCAATCCATTCTTTCCGGAGCTTGTGCAGGAGTTTGACGACCTGGCCGTAGCCCAGGGTTATGAAGTGTTGATTGGTTCGACCAACTACGACCCGGCGCGAACTGAATTGCTAATTCGCCGCATGCTTCAACGCAATGTGGATGGCGTCGCGGTCATGACCTTTGGCATCGAAGAAGAATTGGTGCAGAAACTGGTGGAGCGTGAATTTCCGCTGGTGTTTGTGGATGCCGGGCCGAACCTGCCCAACATCCGCGTGCTCAAGGTCAACTATGCAGAGGGGATTCGTCAGGCGGTGCAGCATCTGGCCGCGCTTGGTCACCGACGAATCGCCTTTGTCACCGGACCTTTGCGCCTGCGTTCGGCCGTCGCCCGGCGCGATGCGTTCCTAAAGTCCATGCGGGAACTGGGGCTCACTGTCCCCGCCGAACACATGGTCGAGGGCAACCACACTATGGAGGGCGGCATAGGTGCAATGGATTCGTTGATCGCTCTCTCCGATCTGCCCACCGCCGTTCTCTGTTCCAACGACATGACTGCCATCGGCGCACTGCATGCCCTCTACCGGACGACCCACAAGGTCCCGCATGAAATTTCAGTCGTGGGATTCGACGACATTCACCTGGCGCAGTTCATGCTGCCACCTCTCACCACGGTGCAAATGTCTTGTAAAGATCTGGCCGCTGCGGCAGTCGAAGCACTTCGCGCCGGGGTCGAGCGCGACCACCCCAAAGCATCCCAAACGGAGTGGAGCATTCCCACCCGGTTGGTGGTGCGGCAGTCCACTGCTTTTCCGCGCGGAACGCTGCCGGCGCTAGTGGAAAGCGCGGCCGGCAAGCGGCGCGGCGGCCGCAGCACATAGGCTGACCGATTCATATTTTGGCGAATTCGGTGCGATTCGGACCTGACGATTGGCCGATGAGAAAACGTTATCTCTATTGTCAGAGCCTGAGTTCTTGCGATACCATGGCCTCCCATGCGTAAACGATCTATCTCACTCATTCTGTTTCTCGCCGTCACGGTGCCTGCATGCCTGTCCGCACAGGCGCCCTCGCTCGCCATTCAGGTGGATAAGCCCACCGCGAAGGTCAGCCCAACCCTCTATGGCCTGATGACCGAAGAGATCAATTTCTCTTACGACGGAGGGCTTTACGCTGAGCTGGTCCGCGACAGAACCATAGGCAGGGACTGGCAGGCGCTCGCTCACTGGACAATGGTGGCGCGCGGCAATTCCGTAGTCGACATTTCCGCCGATGGCCAGACCGGTCCCAGCGCCGCTTTGCCGCGGAGCATCAAGGTCAGCGTGACCTCGGCGACTGAGGCTGCGCCGGCCGGCGTTCAGAACGATGGTTATTGGGGATTTCCGGTTCGGCCGTTGACGACTTACACAGGATCGTTCTACGCGAAGACAGATAGCAACGGCGTCCCCGTCACCGTCAGCTTGGTGAACGATCGGACCGGCGCAACCGCGGCCAGCGCAACTGTGACTGGACTTACCGGTGACTGGAAGCGATACTCCTTTACCCTCAAGACCGCACAGGTCCCCGTCTCAGCGGACAATCACCTTGTGCTGACCATCCCTCGGCCGGCGACGGTCTGGTTAGACCTTGTCTCACTTTTTCCGCCGACTTACCATGATCGTCCCTACGGCAATCGCATCGACATCATGGAGAAGATGGCGGCGATGCATCCAAAGTTTCTGCGTCTGCCGGGCGGCAATTATCTCGAGGGAGACCACATCCCGGAGCGCTTCGAGTGGAAGAAGACTATCGGTCCTTGGCTAGACCGCCCCACGCATCCCAGCCCATGGCATTACCGCTCGTCAGATGGAATGGGACTGCTCGAATTTCTGGAATGGTGTGAGGATCTGAAGATCGAGCCGGTGCTTGCCGTATATGCCGGATACTCCATGGCGCAGGAGCATGTCGAGCCCGGACCCGCTCTCGAGCCTTACATCCAGGATGCTCTCGATGAAATAGAGTACGCGACCGGCGACGCCAGCACCAAGTGGGGATCGGAACGCGTGAAGGACGGGCATGCGGCGCAGTTCCCGCTCCACTATGTGGAGATCGGCAATGAAGACTGGTTTGACCGTTCGGGCTCTTATGACGGCCGCTATGCGCAGTACTACAAGGCGATCAAGCAGCGCTATCCGGAACTGCAGTTGATCGCGACTGCTCCAATCAAGAGCATCAAGCCGGATGTGCTCGATGAGCATTTCTACATGGCCGCCGAAAAGTCGTTCTCTGACGCAAACCATTACGACACGGTCGATCGCAGCGGCCCGAAGATCTTCGTTGGCGAGTGGGCGACACGCGAGGGAGAGCCTACGCCTAATCTGCAGGCAGCCTTGGCCGACTCCGCCTGGATGACCGGCATGGAGCGCAATAGCGACCTTATCATCATGGCCAGTTACGCGCCCCTTTTTGTGAACGTGAACCCCGGCGGAATGCAGTGGGAGACCGACTTGATCGGCTATGATGCTTTGACCAGCTATGGCTCGCCGAGTTATTGGGCGCAGGTGTTGTTTGCGGGTCATTTGGGAACAGAAGCGGTGCCCAGCACGCTGGCTAACACGGGTCCGCGGGTTTACACATCGACGACGCGCGACGAGAAGCGGCGCAAGATATTCGTCAAGGTGGTCAATGCACAGTCGGATGTTTTGCCCTTGAGCATCGCTATCAATGGCGCGACGGCCATTGGGCATGAAGCAATTCTGATTACTCTAAGTGGCAAAACGCCCAACGCTACCAACAGCATCACGCACCCTGACGAAGTTGTGCCTGTCGAGCACCACATTCAAGTTGCGGGACCGAAGTTCGAGCACAGCCTCGCGCCCTACTCGGTAAATGTGTTGGAGCTGAGCTACTAGAGCACTTTCGGAATTAATGTGGTCCTCTTGAGTGCATTGAAGGGTGGCTT
>JBAWCO010000229.1:0-3578 GCA_049590315.1 Occallatibacter sp.
ATCCACCACTATGCCGTTCATCAGAACGCCGCTCGTCAGATAGGCTCGCACCAGCCGGATGACTCCGGCGTCGGCTACGCGTTTCCGCAAGCGGTCGATCAAGATATCGTGATTGACCCGGTCGAAGAACTTTTCCAGGTCCACATCGACTACGATCCGCCGCCCCTGTTGTACGTAGGACTGCGCTGCTAACACCGCTTCCTGCGCGCTCCGGCGCGGGCGGAATCCGTAGCTGTGCTGGCTGAAGGTGGGATCAAGAAGCGGCTGCAATACCTGTAGCAACGCTTGCTGAATCAGACGATCCGTCACCGTCGGGATGCCAAGCTCGCGCTCGCCTCCGTCCGGCTTGGGAATCGTTACCCGTCGCACCGGCTGAGGCCGGTACGTCCCATGCAGCAGTTGTTCGCGGATCGAAGGCCACTCAGTGCGCATCCGCTCGGCGGTCTCGTCGATGCCGAGACCGTCTACGCCCGCCGCACCCTTGTTGGACCGCACCCGCTTCCATGCCTGTTGCATGTTCTCTCTGGCCAGCACTGCCGAAAGCAGTCCCGGCCCCGTGTCCTCCGGTTCATGGCGCGGGCAGAGGGCTTCGTCGCTGACCAGCGCGGACAGGGCTTCACCCTGTTGCCTGCCGGACCGCTCCGCTTCCGCGGACATCTGACGCAATGCCCTCCGCATCGTCATGGCGGATTCCACTCCTCCTCGTTCGGCCCTTTACTCGCCTTGCGGCAAGCTAATACGGCCTCGGCTGACTTCTCGCTCCGGTTCGACACCGTCGCCTTTTCAGGCACAAGGCGAGATCTCCCCAGGTAAGAACGCACTCCTTCACTGCACAACCGCCGGATTTACGCCGCCACGCCTTGGCCACGAGAGCTTCGCGGGTTTGGGCCCGCTCGCCCTGCCCGACAGCGCCTTCTATCCGGTTCTTGTTCATCGGCTCGCAGCTTCGCTCTGCGCTTCCTCCCCACACTCGGTCGCCCGCATGCAGTTGCGCTTCGCTTCGTTCGCTGTGACCTGCTTACGGCGGGACTTGCACCCGCAGGAGCGCGTCCATGCTGGGCGCACCCAAAGAGGGGGTTTCGCTCAGCTTGCCCCAGGTCTGGAAGCTGCTCGGAAAACTGGGACTGCGACTTAAAAAAAGTCGCTCCACGCCACCGAGCGCGATACCGAGGCCAATCGCAAGCAGCGCCAAGAGTTTATCGCTCGCATCGCGACGATCTCGCCGGAACACCTGATTTTCCTGGACGAAAGCGGGGTTACTACCTCGATGACGCGGCTCTATGCGCGCAGCGCCGGAGGCGGGCGCATCTTGAAAACAACACCCGGCGGACGCTGGAAAATCATGACCATTCTGGGCGCGATGAGTCTCGGCGGAATCATTGCATCGATGACCATCGAAGAGGCCACGGATGGAGACATCTTTCTGGCCTACGTCGAGCACATCTTGTGCCCAGCGCTCAAGCCCGGCAACGTAGTCGTGATGGATAACTTGAGTTCACACAAGATCAAGGGCGTGCGGCGATTGATCGAGAAAGCAGGGGCCGAAGTACTTTACCTGCCGCCCTACTCGCCTGACCTGAACCCCATCGAGAAAGCTTGGTCCAAGCTCAAACAAATCCTTCGCGCGGCCAAGGCAAGAACCAAAGAAGCGCTGAAAATAGCCATCACCGAAGCCATCCGGATGATCACTCCAGACAACTCAAAGGCATGGTTCCATCACTGCATTAACGGTCTACTGTAATTCCTAAAAGGCTCTAATACTACAGTTGTAGATAGAGTGCAGGCAGAGGCGAACCGCGCTTTCGATAGTGGCAGCACATGGCTCGGAATTGGTGTCGTCTTCGCCACTGGGACCAATGCAGCAGATGTTCAATACCGTGCCATCCGCGCCACAGCATTCCGGTGAGCAGGTGGCGTAGTTCGGGTACGCTGAGGCGCACCTGCGCGTCGGGAGTTTTTTTCTCCACGCGCTCGCAGCACGGATAACACTGCGTGGGCCAGCATGGATAGCGTGATATGCCGATACCAACCCTGCCAGTGGCGCACCTCGTAGTGATCCAGTCCGCATTCGCCTTTCGCCGTCTCAAAGCATTGCTCGATCTTCCAGCGTTGGCCAGCCACGCGGACCAGTGCTTCAATCGTGTCTTTACCGCTGGGAGCGTAACACAGATAGTAAGCGCACTCCGGCTTCTCTTCGATGCTGCGCCGCACCAGAAGCACCCGCGTCCAACCATCCTGCTTGGATAACTCCATCAACGCCCAATCATAGAGCCGCTCACCCTTGCTGCCTTGCCCGGCAGAAAGACGCTTCCATCGCGATACAGGCAGACTCAGCGCAATCGCGTCTACTCGGTGCTGCATAAAATCCGATTGCCACAAGCGCTGGTCAGAGGCCACGGCTAGCACATAGGCCATCTGCCGGTTTTCCAGAAACCGGCGCAGCTTGCTGTCATGGCCGTACACCTCGTCGGCTGCAACCCAGGCCGCCGCCGCACCCGAATCCAGTGCGCGCCCGATCATGCGCCGTGCCAACTCTGGTTTGGTGGCAAACTCAACGGTGTCAGGAATTCCAGCCGCGCGGCGACGCTCTTGATCTGCAGCCCACTCCTGCGGAATATAGAGTTCGCGGTCCACCAGTGCCGCGCCTTTGTCGCTGCCATAGCAGAGAAACACGCCCACCTGGCTGTTCTCAATGCGCCCGGCCGTGCCGGTGTACTGGCGCTTGACACCGGCCGAGTGAAGGCCCTTCTTCAGAAAACCTGTCTCATCGACAATCAGAACAGCATCCGGACTGTTCAACTCTTCCAGTACGTAGTCGCGAAGCTGATCCCGCGCAGCGTCTGCATTCCAACGCGCACGGTCCAATAGATGCTGTACGCGATAAGGAGCTGTTTCCTCCATCCACTCAGCCAACTGCCAGCCGTTCTTGCGCTCGCAACCGCTCAGCAAGCCTTGTAGATATGCCAAACTTCGCGCACGAGGCTCTGAGCGCGCAAACAAATCTGCAATCAGGCTATGTGCCCGCAGCAACTCTCGCTTCCAACCCGATAATCGCTTCTCCATGGCAAAGAACGGAGAACCAAAGTCCAGAGCAAGTTCAGATTATCACTATCTACAACTGTAGTACTAGAGCATTTTAGCAAATAATGTAGACTGTCTTTGGCGAGACTCTGCGGCGAACACAGTTATGGGGAAAGCCCTTGGGGATGATTTGCGCCGTAAGCTGCTCTTGGCCTACGATCAGGGCGAGGGAACGCTGGAGGAGCTGGCCAGTCGTTTTCTGGTGAGCGTTGGCTGGGCAAAGAAGATTTCCGCCGCGCGCAACCGCACCGGCCAAGCCGAGCGAGTGCCTCACAAGCCAGGGCGCAAACCGCACGCCGGGGTCGAGGCGCAGAAACATGTGAAGGCCTGGTTTGTTCAGCAACCCGATCTGACACTGGCCGAAGTGCAGCAGAAGTTACTTGACCAAGAGGGGGTTTCGCTCAGCTTGCCCCAGATTTGGAAACTGCTGCGAAAACTGGGACTGCGACTTAAAAAAAGTCGCTCCACGCCACCGAGCGCGATACCGAGGCCAATCG
>JBAWCO010000230.1:0-4317 GCA_049590315.1 Occallatibacter sp.
TGGTGACATAGCGTACCAGTGAGACCGCGAGCACAATCAAAATGATCAACACCAACGCGCCAGCCCACGCCTGCCGGTGCTGGTCTTCGTAGGGGGAACTGGCATATCTGTAAATCTCCAGCGGAAGTGCGGCGATCGGCCGGGTGAGGCTAACGCTCCAGAACGCGTTGCCGAACGCCGTGAAGATGAGCGGCGCGGTCTCTCCGGCTACACGGGCAAAGGCCAACATGCAGCCGGTAATAATTCCAGGGGAAGCCGTTTTCACCGTTATTGACAATACAGATCGCCAGTTGGGAACGCCCAGTCCCAGCGCTGCTTCGCGCACAGCGTGCGGCACCATGAGGAGCATCTCTTCCGTCGTCCGGCAAACAGTGGGGATCATCATGATGCCCAGCGCCACGCCACCCGACAAAGCCGAAAACGGCATCTGCGGAGTTACGACAAGCGCGTACACGGCGACGCCCATCACGATCGACGGAACGCCATTGAGTACGTCGGCCGTAAAACGCACGGCCTCAGCAAGCTTGGTTCCGCGTCCGAACTCGGCCAGGAATATCCCACTCCCGATACCTACTGGGATACCGAACAGGCTTGCTATCGCCAAAATAACTCCGGAGCCCACGATGGCATTGGCCATACCACCGCCGGTTTCGCCTTCGGGCTTGGGAATCTGCGTAAAGAAGTCCAGATTCAATGAACTGGCGCCCTTGTAGATCAACAAGGCAAAGATCACCAGCAGCGGCGCCACCACCAGCACGGTGGAGAGAATCGCCAACCCCGTGGCCGCGCCGTCGGCCAGCGCTCTGATCTTCGACCGAAGATTGTTTTCTCCCGATCTCACTCGCAGCTCCTCAATTCACTCGTGCGGGCGCTCCCCGCGTAACCGCCCAAACCAACAGCCGGGCCAGCGCATTCACAATGATGGTCACAATAAAAAGTGCAAGGCCGATCTCGGTCAGCGCACTCAGGTGCATATCGCTCGATGCCTCAGCATACTGATTGGCGATCACCGAGGCCATGGAGTTGCCGTTTGCGAGCAGAGAGCGCTGAATATCCAGACTGTTGCCGATGACCATGGTCACGGCCATGGTTTCGCCGAGGGCCCGCCCCAGGCCCAGAATGATCGCGCCCACAATTCCGATCCGCGCGTTGCGCAGGACCGCCATTTGGATCATCTCCCAGCGGGTTGCGCCCAGCGCCAGCACGGCTTCCCGCTGCGAGTGCGGCACCGCGTTCATGACCTCGCGAGTTAGAGAAGAAATGATGGGCAGGATCATGATGGCGAGAATGACACCAGCTGTAAGAAAGCCCAGGCCGGTGGGGTTGGTATCGTCGAAGAAACCCGTCCAGCCGAGTAGCTTAATCGCCAGCGGGTTCACATATTCCCGCATCAGCGGAACCAGCATGAACATGGCCCACAATCCATAAATCACACTGGGGATTGCGGCCAGCAATTCTGTAAGAAAGGCCAGCGGACCGCGCAACGCTGCAGGGCACATCTCGGTCAGAAAGACGGCTACTCCAACCGCTAGAGGCACTGCCATCAACAGCGCCAGAATTGAGGAAACCAGCGTGCCGTAGAGGAACGGAAGTGCGCTGAAGTGCTCGTTCACCGGATCCCAGTAATTGGGCTGCTTTGTGTCCGGATCGATGAATGCCCTGTAGAAAAAATCGAGGCCGAATTTAGCCCAGCTAAGATGCGACCCTTTCACCAACTCGGTGGCGATGAGCACAACTATGCCGAAAATACTAAGCGCACATAGCACCATCAACCATCTGAATCCGCGATCGGCAAGCGCCGAGTTGCCCCGCGAAAGCAGGTAGCGCCGCACCTCGGAAGCCTCAGACTTCACCGGTCGTTTCCCGTCCGGGGAGCCAGATTCAGGCTGAAGTTGAACTTGGGGGATGCGAATCTCAGACACTTTAGCGTTCACCATGATTAGGCTACCGGGCCAATATGAACGGGAGGTTACAACGCTGCGAAATCAAGTGCATACAACCCGGAAAATCGTGCGAAACGGCGAGTTCAGCGCCGGCTGGGCACATTGGGCTGTTGAAAATCGCAGGTCCAGTCACTGTGCCGCGGACTCGTTGAGCAACTGGGATTCCTTCTCAGAAACCGTCAATTCAGGCTCGCTACGACTGGCGCTGGAACTTCAACCGTCGAGCGCACGTAGGACTTTATCGTGCCGTCAAAATCTTCTTCGGAGGCTCGATTGTGCTGGTGAAGGACGCTCAAAAGGAAGTGCGTACTGTTTTTGTCGGCGGATTTTGGGGACAACTCGTCTCCGCCGCGCTCTGGCTGGGATCCGCCGCTCTTGGAACCTGGTTTACCCCGCGTGCCGCAATCATCGAATTGGCGGTGTGCGGCTTTTTCATCTTCCCCATCACGCAACTCCTGCTGCGATTGACTGGCGGGCGCGCATCGCTTTCCCGCGAAAATCCGCTTGGGTTTCTCGCCATGCAGATCGCGTTTATTGTGCCCATCTCCATGCTTCTGCTGGTGCCGATCACCAGATTCAATCTGAACTTGTTCTATCCCGCGTTTCTGGTGATTGTGGGAGCGCATTATCTCCCGTTCACTTTTCTTTACGGTATGCGCATCTTCATTCCGTTGAGCGCATTATTGGTTGGAGCGGGCGTTGTCATCGCATTTTACTTTCCATCACCGTTCAGCCTGGGAGGCTGGTTCGGCGGACTGACGCTCTTCCTATTTGCCTGGGTTGGCCGCTTCTCTGTCCAGTCGGAACTCAAGGCAGAAGCTTAGGGATGCGGCACCGGGCGCGCTGCCCCGGCGACTGTACTAAGCTGGTGTCTGTCCAACGGAAGGCCCCATTTCATGCGTCCGATTCTTGTCCTCTTCGCTCTAGCCCTTGCCAGCTCTGCCCTGCAAGCCCAAAACCAGCCGGACCCGCCCCATCACGATTGGCACGCCTCGTGGATCACTCATCCTACCGCCCCGTTGCGGGAGCCGCTGGTGCTTCATTTCCGGCGAAGCCTGACGTTGGCGGCCGTGCCATCTGCTTATGTAGTTAGAGTCAGCGCTGACAACCGCTTCATCCTCTATGTCAACGGCAAGCGCGTGGGCGATGGGCCGGCGCGCGGCGACCTGAGTCACTGGCGCTATGAGCGCTTCGATCTGACGCCGTTTCTTAAGGCAGGCGAGAACCTCATCACTGCGACCGTTTGGAACTGGGGTATCCTGGCGCCCGTGGCGCAGATGAGCGACCGCATCGCTTTTCTGCTGGAGAGCGAGGCGAAAGGCGACCAGTCGATAAGCACCGGCGTGGGCAAGACGGGCGAAGACAACTCCGGGGGCTGGCTGGTGGAGGTTGAGCCCGGCCATCGCCCGCTGGATCGCAGCTCGGTCAGCTTCCTGACTTATTTTGCTTCAGGACCGGGCGAAGAGATTGACGCCGCTCACTACTACTGGGACTGGCAATCCCCTACCGCTGGCGGAGCAAACTGGGTTCCGGCCGCGTCCCCGATGCGCGACAGCATGTTCCCCAGTGTGAGCAAAGCTCATTCCGCTGACACTACTGGCGACAATTTCTGGGGTCTGGTGCCGGATGAGTTGCCGCGTATGGAGTACACGGCGACAAACGCCGGCGACGTCGTACGCACGGACCTTGGCCGACTCCATGAAACTGGCCCTCCTCTCGGCTCGATCAACTCAATTCCGACGGCTATCCCATCAAACAGCCACATGCATCTGCTCCTCGACCGCCAAACTCTCACCACTGCCTACCCACAGCTCACAGTCTCCGGCGGCAAAGGCTCCCACATTGTCCTCACTTATGCTGAAGCCCTCTACGACAAGGATCAGCACAAAGGTGACCGCGACGAGGTCGGCGACCGCAAGGCCCTTGGACTCACCGACAGCTTCCTCCCGGACGGCGGCGCACACCGCATCTTCGAGCCGCTCTGGTGGCGCACCTGGCGCTATCTTGACCTCGACATCGCCACGGGTGATGAGCCGCTCACCCTCGAATCGCTCACAGCCCAGTTCACTGCCTATCCATTTGAGGAGCGAGCAAGCTTCAACTCGCCTGACGCTGACCTAGCCAAAATCTGGGAGACTAGTTGGCGCACTGCGCGCGTGGACGCGCATGAAACGTACATGGACACGCCCTACTACGAGCAGCTCCAGTACATTGGCGACACGCGCATACAGGCGCTCATCTCCTACACAGTCGCCGGTGACGACCGACTGGCTCGCCAGGCGATTCAGGCATTCGACCAATCGCGAACACCCGACGGAATTACTCGCAGCCGCTATCCCAGTTCCCTGCCGCAGAACATCCCGACCTTCTCGCT
>JBAWCO010000231.1:0-10336 GCA_049590315.1 Occallatibacter sp.
CCATATCCACTGCTCAAGAGGCAAGCGGCTCCATGACCGAGACTCGCTCCTGCAGGCCCATCCCAACTTGACGGGAAGCTCCTTTGCCATTCGATCTTGCCCTCTGGACCAAGCCTGATCACGGCCATCGGTGCCTGATCGCCCATCGCAAGAAAGTGATTATCGGAAAGTGCCAGCAGGCTGTGGTACTCAGGACCGCCCTTCGCAATTTTCAGCGGACTTCCCAACCTGCCATTTTCGCGCAGGGCAAAATCTGCTCCATCGTTGTAGATGGCTCGGCCCACGGCATGGGAATAGCGGGCGAGAACTCCGATCCTCCCGTCAGTAGATGTCGCGAGCGCGAAAGAGCTGGTTTCTGGGAAGGAGGGATGGATAGAATCAGGAAGCTGTTCGTTGCTAATCACATTGCCGTTCAAATCGATATGTACCAAGCGGGGCTCTGCATCGAACGGATTCGATACAAGCCACAAATCTCCCGCCAAATCTATGGTCGCCTGATCGAGACCAGTCGCAACAACTCCCTTGATCTCCTGCTTCCAGATGATGTGGGAGTCGAATCCCTCATCTACCCCTTGGGCAAATAGCCGCACGGAGAGAATCACTAATACCGCTGCCAACCAAGACCTTTGTTTCACCGTTCGATACCCCGACGACTTGGATTATCTCACCGTTGTTGGGGTGCTTCAGTGATTGTCGGCAATACGACCGGAAAGTGAGCACGGCTCAAACGGAAAGATGTCCGAAGTACGTTTATGAAGACTCCAGCGTTAATCCGTCTCCTATACGGTGATACTCTGCTAACCATGAAGCTACCTCTCGCCGTCTGGCTTCTCTTCGCAACGGCACAAGCGACGCTACCGCAGCGAAGCATTGATTGGTGTGCGCAGGACGGGGCCTATTTTTACGCCATGAACGATGACCCTGCCCAGCCTGTGCGGGTCGAGCGGGGCGGAGTGGCAATTCGGATTGAGCACCCCGATTCCAAGAGCGCAGATGCTACAGTCACCTTTTCGAAGGGGAACCGCGTACTGGTTCAGAAGCAGAAGGATTTCGAAGCTGCGCAGGGTTGGTTGACAGTTTCACCGAGCGGAGCGTTCGCTACAACATGGAAAGTGAATGCCTCCAGCGCAGAATCGCAGCTTTTCCGCGTGACCTCTGACGGAGGGATCATAGAGGACACAGAGCTGATTCCACTTGCAGAGAAAACATTCACCATGGACGCCAAACGCATCTGTAAGGCCCCTGGGGTAAATACGACGGCTATCAAGTGGATAGATGATGATCACCTTCTACTTGCGATTAATGCTTGGTCGTCAGGCTTCTGCTTTTCTAACTTCACGGAAGGTTTCATCCTTTCGCTGTCAAAGCGAGGGATAGATAAGAAGCTGTCGGAAAGGGAACTCATCAACTTGCCAGCCGTCTGCACCTGGAATCTTGTTCCGGTTAAGCCGCATTGACAAACGGGCATTATCCAACACTCAACCCTTGGGAAACTTCCATGCCCACCCCTTGCGGCTCGATTTTCTGTGCTGCTATTGGCTCTTGCTGGATCGCGGTCGGGTGCGACACGTCGCGGCTCAGTTCGTATCCCAGGGCTTTCGCATCGTTCGTGTACATCTGCACGTCAAACTGAGCGCGCGACACCGACACATAAGCCATGCGGCTGTTGACAAGTTCGCCCGGAGCCTGTTCCGTGTCCACGTGGATCAGCACGCGGTCTGCGGTCTGGCCCTGGCTGCTATGGCTCGTCACCGCATAACCGTAATCGAGATGCGGATGCTGCCTCGCGTTGAACTCGACCTCGCGCCCCGAGTCCGTGCGGAGTTTCAGATTGCCCTCGCCCTCGATCCGCTCAATGGTCGCCAGTTCGCGGTTAGCGAGTTTCTGTTCGTGGTACGGAGCCGTGAGTTGCACGCGGTCGCCTTGCGCTAACTTGCGCTCGCCGTCGCGGTAGACCGTTACACCCTGCAAGCGGCGCGGATCGTAGCTCAGCTCTTCTCCGCCATGCCGCTTCACCGTGAGCGTGTTGCTTTCGCGGTCCACGTGTGACACGCGCGCGTACTCTCCCGGCTCGATGCCGAGAGGCTTGCTGCCTTTCGAGTAGCGCAGCACGTCGCCCTTCTCGTAGTTCTGCGCGTGCTGCCGGTCTGCGCCGGTCACATCCTGGCGCGCGTAGAGCACATGCACGCGCTGCTCTTTATTGCTGACCTTGCCCTCGCTCTGCATCGTGCGATGGATGGCCTCGTTGATCTCGCGGCGTGAGGCATTGTCCGGCGAAACGACGAGTGTCTTTTCGGGCGAGCGTACATACTCGCGGGCGATTTCGCTGATGCGTTCCTGCCGGTCGCCGATTTCGTGAACGCGGCCCTGGCTGCTCAAATTGCCGATGGCTTCGCGCACTTCGCCGCGCGCAAGCTGCTCCACGGCCTCTTTCAGAGCCGGGTCTTTCTGCCGAATGATTTCATCCAGTCTGGCTGTGCGCATTCCCGCTTCCTGCAACTGCGCATAGGGCCGTCCTGCTTCGACCGCCTCATGCTGGCGCACGTCGCCCACGAACAGCACGCGGTCGTTCTCTTTCAGCCGCTCAACGAACGTATGTAACTGCTTCGTGCTCGCCATGCTCGATTCATCGACCACGTAAAGCCGTTTCTGTCCGTCGTCTTGCTGCTCACCCCGTGCAAGATGCCTTTGCAAAGTTTGCGTCTCGATACCCGCTTCAGCGAGTTTCTGCGCGGCCCTCGATGTAGGCGCGAGTCCTTCCACTTGATAGCCCGCACGCTCGGCCCCCTCACGGACAGCCGCTAAGGAAGTCGTTTTTCCGCCCCCGGCTACGCCTTCAAGCGCCATCATGCGGTCGCGGCTCGTCAGCACATCCTCGACCGCGTTCCGCTGGCTCAAGCTCAAGTGCGGATGCTGCTCCATCGTCTGCTGCCGTACCTGACCGTCTGCCAATACCTCGCGCGTGCCCTGGCCCAGCTTCATCCGCTCGATTAGCTCGCGCTCGAAACCCTGCATTTCGCCGGTCGTGAACGCGCGGCCTGCGAGTCCCGGCCTGCGCTCCACTTCGATCAGTTCTTGGCGTTCTGCACGCCGCTCGAACTCGGCGCGCACCTCCGGCAACCTTGCCTCGCCCATCGTGTGCTTGAGAGCATCGCGCATCAGCGTTCTTTCATCGGCTACGGCCTCGCGCTCCATGCCGCGCTCGCGCGCATAGCTCACGCCCTCGTGCGCGGCAACTCCCGCTTGCTCCGGCTTCAGCTCCACACCGGGCCGCTGCGCCGCCTCTTTGACAACGTGCTGCGGCTGGTGGCTGTGTTCGGCTGCGAGTCGCTGATGCTGCGCTCGCACGTCTTCATGCGATAACGGCTGCTTGGCATCGCGCGTCTGATGCGCCGCGATCTGCGCGGCGCCAGCCCCGCGCACTCCTGCCTTTTCCATATGCTCTTCGATTTGCTGCCGCCGCGGACTCGAAGCCTCCAAATACTCGCGCGTGTAACCCTTGATCTCCGGCTGCCCGTGCGCGCCGCGTTCGATTTCGTAACCAAGCTCCTGCAACCGCGCCGCCAGTTCCGAGCGATACACCGCCGTCGCGTACTGCTGCGTTCTGTAAAGTTCTTGCGGTTGCAACGCCCGGGTCTGGCCGTCCGCCGTTTCGGTCACATTGAAGATCACCGCGTGCGTGTGCAATTGCGGCGCTGCATAACCGTCAACAGGTCGGCTGCTGTCGTGCTCGAATTTGGCGACGGCCCACTGGCCCGTCGTCTGCGCCGGGACATTGCCGCCCATGCGCGCCTGCGCGTACTTCTCCATCTCGTCAAGCGCGGTGCGCACGCTCTCCCTATGGGCATCTCGCACTCGATCATCGCCGCCAACCAGCGCAGTCAGAGATACCGACTTCGGCGCGCTGAACGTCGCATCCCATCCCGCCCGGTGCTCCATCGTGCGCACCGTGTCGCCCTGGGCGTTGACATATTCCCGGGCCGTCTGATGCCGAACCAACTGCTCGCCCGTCTCCGGGTGCTGGCCTTCGGCCAGCCGCGCGAACTGCTGCTCCTGTACTTCACCCTGCAAGCCCCAGCGAGTGGCAAGCTGGCCCTGCCACTCTCCGCGCACACGCTCGCCCTCTGTGTAATAGTTCTCCCGCGCATTGGCGAACTCTTCTTTGTGGTACGCCTGTGCCTGGCCGGAGCTGATCGGTTTCGATAGTGTAATCATCGATTCACTCGAAGAACGGCGTCTGCTCGTTCACTGCCGCTGGTTGCTGTGCTTGCTCCTGCTTCTTTTGGACGGAACGTACCGGCTTTCGAGCCGGTGCTGCAACCGGCTCCGGCTCTGTCGTCGGCATCGCCGGAGTCGTCATCTTCCGCTCGATGAACTTCTCCGCTGGCTCCTCTAGCTTGAGATACGGTATCCGCATCCGCACAACCAGGTTGCCGTGCTTCAAGTACCCATGCAGCGGCTCAAGCCCGCCGATCTCCGATGCCATGACCAGCGGCTCGCGTGTAATCTCCCGCTGCTCGTTCTCCCTCTGATGCGGGAACACGCCCCGCGTCCGGCTATCCCGGAACCGTTCTACCTCCACTTCGCCGATGGATTTCGAGATCCACTCCGACGCATGAGGCTCGCTCGTTTTGAAGAAGAACTTCGTCGCGGGCTGCGACAGCATGGCCTCGGCGATGTGCCCGTACAGCGCCTCTACCTGCGCTTTGCCCTGGAAGCCAAGAACCATCGGGTTATTCGATTTCCGGCCCTCCGTGATTGCCGTCGTCAACTGCGGCAACCGTTGCAGCGTCGCCAGTTCGTCCAGCACGAACCACGTCTTCCGCGCGCCGCTCCCACCCTCGTTCATCAGCCGCAGCACTAACAGGTCCAGCCACAGGCTCATCAGCGGGCGCAGCCGCTCGCGCATGGTCGGCTTCGACGTAAGAAACAGCCAACCGCGCCGCTCCCGGCTCCACGCATATGCGCTCCAGCGCCGCTCCGTTTCGCGCTCCGCTGGCAGCAGTTTGAACGCGTCAGCGACCATATTCAGCGACCCCAGCACGCCCGATCTCTGCGGCGGAGCCGTCGCGTGGATCATCGCCGCAAGCTCCGTACCGCGTACCCGTTTTTCGATCTCCTCCTCGTGGCACATCCAGTAAGTCAACTGCTCCGGCGTGGGTTTCAGATTGATCAGGTGCGCGAAGATTTTCCTCGGCGCATCCACGAAGAACTGGTTCTCCCGGCCCCGGTCCGGGAACAGAGAGGCCGCTACCGTCAGCGCCTCCGCCTCATGCGGCACTTCGTCGCCCGGCGTCCAGAATGGACACCGCGCGTCCAGGGGATTCAGCACCATGTCGCCCCGCGATTCCGAGTAAAACTGCGGCAGGTATTCAAGCGCCGGATCGTACACGATGGCCGTCTCTCCCCGGTCGGCGATCTGCGCGAGCACTTGCCGGATGGCCGCGCTCTTGCCTGTCCCCGAGTCGCCCACGATCAGCACGTGCATTGCCTCGCGCTCCTTCGGGATGCGGACCCAACGGCCCCGGTCCCGGCGCATCAGCCGGTCAACCCACGTCTGCTCCAAATTGATTAGCGCGATTCCGTCCGGGTAGTAAGTCGTCAGCCATTTCTTGCGACCCAGCTTCTCGTTGAACTCCGCAGTCGTGACCAACTCCGGCCCCCGTAACCGCCGCCCGAACTTCCAGACCATCCGCCGCGCACGGTCCTTCGGCACGGCCATGAACAGCAGCACGGCGAAGAACGCCAGCGTCCAGTACGTGGGCCGCTTCACGAAGTCCCACAGCGTTTGGTTCTGGAAGACGTAACTTCCCATCAGCTCATGCAGTCCACGGTCGTTGAACACCCCCGTCGTCCACTGCAACCGCGTCAGTCCATCCTTGATTCCCTGGTCGGTCAGCACGTACCCGTAGCGCCCGTCCTGACCCTTCACTGCTTCGATCTCGTCGCCAGTCACGAGCACCGGCTCGCCCTTCGCCGTCATCCCTTCGAGCAGCGTGTAACGCGCCTTCGCCGCCGGGAGCTTCGACCGCGCTCCGCTCTTCAAGTAATCGGACAGGTACAGCCGCTCCGCTGCCGTCCAGTTCACCCGCCCGTCCCGCCACGTCATGAACACGAAGAACAGGCAGCTAAGGAAAAAAGCTCCCCACGTCCACACGTGCGCCCGGCTCGGCCACGGTTTCGCGTACTGCTTCCGGCCCCATTCCGCCATGCTCAACCCTCCTCTGCTTGTGGTTCTCCAGCCTCTTTCTCGTCCGCCTTGCCGACCGTCTTCCGCGCCGCCTCCAGCCGCTCCCGCGCCCGCTCGCCCTTCACTGCGTCGGCCCGCTCGATCAAGGTCCGCATCTCGGCCTCCGTCATCGGACCCTGCGCCTGCCGGAACTGGAGATTGAGGAACAGCGTCCGCAACGCCAGCACCTCGGCTAGCGTCACCCGCCCGGCCAGCGCCGCCTCATCGTCGGGAAGCTCGACACCGGGCGCGGCCAGCAACACCGCCCGCACCCACTCCGAGAGCGTCATGTCCGCCGCCCGCGCGCTGGCCTCCAGCGCCGCGAACTCCTCCTCGCTCACCTTCGTGCCGATGGACTTAGTTCTGAGCGGCGCTTTCATAGCTCACCGCCGATTCGATTGGGTTGGGGATTCGGGCCGCACGCTGCCAGCGCGCCGCAACGTACAGGACACGGGGCCGTGCCGAGCCGCTTTCTTGCTAAGGGGAGGGGAGTCATCGGGTTACCCCTTCAGCAACCGCAGGTTGCTACCAGAGTAACCCGATTTCAGAGATTTTGCCTCATCGCTTCCCACCTACAACCCTGACGCTGCGTGCTTCGCCGGATGGTGATGGCCGCTGGCCCCTCCCCAGAGCCGACGAAGATCGGAGCCGTGGCACTTGTCATGTGGAACATGAGAAGAAGACATTCTTCTCATAGCTGCCAACCAGCCGCAGCGGAGCCGTCAGTCAAGGCCGACCAAAGGGAGCCGCGCAGCGGTCGGAGCGAAGCGGAGAGCCTTTACGGACGGCGTAGCGGAGGCTACACGCGCGTGAGCGCGCCGGAATGCTGGTTCCGGCCTCTCGCTTTGTGCTTTCAACAGGTTCCCCGAGTGGCAGCAACAGGTTACTCCCGCAGTAACCGCGAACAACCCATTTCGCGAGCAACTTCCGCATTTTTAGCAGGTTACCGCCGCAGCAACCTTCGGCAACCTTGCAGCACCCGAGCCGGGGTGACGTGTCGCCACTTCCGCCGATGCCGAAGGCAGCGCCGTTCTTGGGATGCTCATCATGACACGGAACTCCGGCCCTGATGGTGCATTATTGGCTGTCCAGCAATCGTCGATATACTTTTCCAAGAACAAACGCAGGGATTCAAGCGCAATTTATGGCCAAGAGGTTGGCCGATTTGGTCAGCTAGGAGGAGTGGCAATGATCTGCCGAGCGATGGTTTTGAGCACCATCCTTATTGGGGGCATGGGATTCGCTGTTCCCTCGCATGCCGAAGCGTGGACCGTTAAGGGCAGATGCAGTAAAGGCAATATTGCCCAGAGTGACGGTGTACCAACAGGGGCTGCGAACGGGATGAGTGGAAAGGACTATATCGCACTCATGCAACGGGCGAGAGCCGCTCATCTCACTCTGGGTTCAGACGGTTTCCTGTGGGCGACAAAATCCGTCCAGTGTGACTCAGCCATTGTTTGGGTAAAAGCCAATTCCAAAAGCGATACGCTGGTGTCATTTTCAAATGGTGATGAGGGTAAGCCAGTCTTCGGTTTTACCGGCGTCACTATAGATGGTGACGGACCTTTGTTTTTTCCCGACTCCGTTTACCTCGGGGATGGAAAACCAGCGATGCCGATCAATCCAAATGGCAACGGGCAGTCATGCCATTTCTATTTCACAGACCATGGCACTTTCACCCAGGGTTGGGAAAACCGTCTGACCACAATCGAGTGCAACGCGAGAGTGAAAGGCGCTGATGGGCACCTTGTTTCTGTGGAAGTAAGGTTCGATGCAACTCAGACGCCGGGGTCCGCAACTGTAGACACAGGTTCGTTGCCGTCTCCCAAGGCCGATCCAGATGCCTCTGCTGAGTCTCCTGATGCATCTTACGATCCAATACCAGAAGCGTGGAGCATTAAGATCGGCCTGCCAGGAACACTATCCGTTGGAGCCGAATACTGCACACAATCCGGCAAGTGTCAGGATGTTGGAGAAGGCACCGTCGGCCTGATACAGCAGTGTCAAGAGACGCCTGACGCTGAACCGTGCCTGAAAGCAAGAATACCCGTACAAGTTCTGGCATCGAGTCCAAATGGCAGCGTCATCGTACGTCTGAACGGACGGAACTATGCAGTGGGTGGCATTCAATGGGAACATCGAGAACCGGATGGGTCCTCCATTGGTGGCCCAGTTTCTGTCATCTACCAAGGAGCCAGCATACCGTTGCGGTTGGGCTGGCAGCCCGGTCGTTAGTCCGAATTGTCGATGACAGCACGGAACCGCAGCGCGTGTGATCTTGGCAGAATCGTCAGGTGATGAAAGGGCACGATGAAATCCGATGATCCTAAGATCGCCAAGCTGCAAGAGAAAGTGACTGCCGCGCAGCAAGAGTTTGATCTGGCTGTTGCTTTTCACGAAGTTTGGAAACCGACCGCCTACGACGAAAACCTCCACGGTCGCTTAGGTGTCTCGTATGCTACCCAGGCCTTTCGCGTTATACGAACCGCCCTCCGGCGAGAGCTGATTCTTGCTTTGACCCGCCTTTGGGACAAAGACGGTCGAGCTATTGGGATGGAATGCATCGCAAAAGCCCTCGGGGAAAAAGAAGTCATCGACGCCTTGGCTTTGACGCGAGTCGATCAAAACTCAGAACTCTTCGAAGCAATTCGATCTGATCTTAGCGAGAAAGCGGACAAGGCTATTCAACTGGTCGATAAGTACACCAAAGAAGATGGGGCAGGTAATGCCGTAAACAAAAAACTACGATCTTTGCGAAATGAACGCTTGGCCCACCGGCAGGTAAGAACCAAGATCAGAGCGACGGGAGCGACCGCAACTGATGAGGAGATCGAGGAGTTCTACCAAGACAACTCGAAGCTCGTTCACATTCTCCTTAGCATTTTTAACGCGATGGCTTACGACCCGGAGGATACTGCTAGGGTGTTCGGCTTTTATGCGGGACACTTTTGGGGCGCGTTTCGGAGAACGGAAATAGGCACAACAGCAAAACCTTAAATGAGCGGGTCAATCAGAAATCATGTTTCTGATTCATGCTAATCAATCTAAATTACAAGGTGGCCGCCAGCAGCGGCCGAAATCAAGGCCGCGCTCCGCGTCGCGGTCAAGAGTCTTGACACCGGCCTCCCATCCTCGGCTTATCATTCCAATATCCGGGTAATTTCAAATCGGACCTCCCGGTCAACAACCCCTCTAAGGTTATGAGCGGTTAAACTAGACGGCACGGTTCCGGGATGCCTTCCGCTTAGGAGTTCTCCTCTTCAAGCGGGGAAACCATGCCAAAGGAGTGTTCCGTGAAAACTGGTACGAAGCTTTTTCTGCTGATCGTTGCCGTTTGCTTGGTAATGTGCTTTTACAACTTGGCGAAGCCAAAGTCTAGCGAGCCAGAAAAGGCCGTCGCTCCTCTCGACTACAGTAAGCCTGTGTATACGACTGACCATGCAATCGTCTGCCCTACGTCGTTACTCAGCGATAATCGAGCGGATCACGATATATCCGCAGTGATGGATATGTACACGTCAGCGTTTACCGCAGAAAGCAAAGCAGAGAAGCTCGGTTGCGAAGTATGGAAGGGTGGCATCGAGGTGACAGCGAAGCCCTTGGATGGGATGGACCCGCTCGTTACCGTAAACGGATCGGCCTTCACTGTAGCTGCTCATCTGACCAACGATGCAGGGGGGAAAATGCAATACGAGGATTCCACCGCCGCGCCTCCATCCAAAGATACGTCCTCTAGTCTCGGCAGTGTACTCGTTGCAACGCCTTCTCGGAATCCAATACCAAAAGGCAATGTCGTACCTTCAAATGACGGATTAGGCGCAGTCATCTGCCCCGAATCCAAAGCGTTGGCCACCTACGACGATGCCGCGATCGCGTGGTTTTCCTCCAGCAGCGGACCAAACGCGGCCACTCCGAAAAGTTCAATTATCGGATCATTTGAAGGATTAGCAAAGGCGAACGGATGCGACTATGTCGGCCCCGGCACTCAACTGGTATCCGAAGGAGGAAACCCCATTGGTTCCCTGGCAATCGTGACGGCCCAAAAGCCTGACGGCTCGACAATAAGAGGAGTCACCTTCCCGACCATGATTACCCAGAACCCACAGG
>JBAWCO010000232.1:0-3350 GCA_049590315.1 Occallatibacter sp.
GATCCGCAACATGCAGGTCGGTAATCACGACCGTGTGCAGGTGCTCGGCCTTAAGATCTTTGATCATTTGGTCGAAGTGCGGAAAGCGTTCCGGGTCCACGGTGAAGGGGCGGTTCTTAAGCTGAAAGTCGATGTCGAGCCAGATGACGTCGACGGGAATGCGCTCGCTGCGCAGTTTGGAGGCGATGCGACGGACGTCGGCCTCGGGGTAATAGCTGTAGCGGGATTGCTGGTAGCCCAGCGACCACAGAGGCGGAAGCGGGGGCGTTCCAACCAGCCAGGCCCAGTCCCTCATCACCGCCTTGGGATCCGGACCGTAGAGAATGTAATAGTCGAGCGGCCCGCCTTCGGAGCCGAACGAGTAGCCGTCGCGGTACTCCTTATTGAAGTCGAAGCTGGCTCGCCAGGTATTGTCCAGAAACGTGGCGGCAGCAATTCCATTGCGAAAGGTTATGAAGTAGGGAATCGCCTTGTAGATGGGATCGGTTGACTCCTGCCAGCCAAAAGCGTCGGTGTTCCAGTCGACAAAAGCCTCATTGCGGCGGTCCAGCGGGCCGGGCTTGTCGCCAAGGCCGAAGTAGTGCTCGTCGGCGGGCGATTTGCGATACACACGGAAAGATGTGCCATTGAATTCGATGGGCCTGCCGGGAAGATCTTCCGTGATGACGTGACCTTCGAGGTCGGTGACTTTCAGCGAAAGAGGATTCTTCTGAATGGAGACTTCAAGTTGGGCGGTCTTAAATCCAACAGCGCCGTCGCTCGACTCAGGGGTAACAGCAACAGACACGGTGCGCGAGGATGGCAGCACGGCCCAGGAGGCATCTTCAGGGAGCTGACCGGCCGCGCCAACGCGGACACGAAGAACATCGTCGCGCAGAGCGGTTATCAGCATCACGGCCGGGCCGGAGCTGATCTCAATTCCATTGGACGTTGCCCGGGAAGCGGTGACCCGGTCCAGCCGGACAAAGCCCGAGTTCTGGGTGGCTTCGGCCGTTGTGCTCGCTTGCGATGTTGCGGCTAAAAACAAAAACACAAATACAACAGACAGGGATCGTACTACCCTCTGCACTCAGCACCTCATAGGGGCCAAATTGTAGATCGTCAAGAAGCATACCCTGCAAACGGGGATATGGGGAAGCTAGTCGGCAGCCGAGGTTTCGAGAGCCGGGTCCGTTCCACCCTGGTCGGAGTCTTCCAGCTTATCCTTGACTAGCTCGATGAAGGCAGCCATGGCCGGGGAGATCCACTTGTCCTTGTGCCACAGGATGTACGTGGAAATGTCCATGGATGGGCCCGCCCAATGCAGGGATTTGATCTGGTGCTGGCGAAGTTCGCGAGCTACCACAATAGCCGGCAGCAGACCGAGCCCCATTCCCGCCAGGACACACTGCTTGATCGCCTCAACGCTGGAAAACTCTGTCACGTTTCCGGGACGAATGTTTTGCAGGGCCATTTGCCGGTCGAGTTTAAGCCGGTAACCGCAGCCCCCCTCAGTCAGGAGCAAAGTCTGGCCTGCCAGATCCGCAGCCCTGACGGTGCGGTGCAGAGCGAGAGGGTGGCTGGGATGCGCGAGCAAGAAGATTCTCTCCGTGCGCAGGCGAGTGGACTTGATGGCGTCGTTTGGGCTGGCTTCAATCATGCAGACCGCCATGTCAAGCTTTCCTGTTTCGAGCATGGCGGGCAACGCCTCGTCGTATTGAGGACGGAAGATGAGCTCCACATGCGGAAACCGGCGGTGGAAGGTGCGCAACACCTGAGGAAGCCGATAGGCGAGCATGCTCTCTGGAATTCCGACGCGTAAGGGGCCACTGGGTTCGGCGCCCGTTTGGACCGCGCGCTGGCCTTGTTCCATGGCTGCGAGAGCCTGCCCGGCAAAGGGTAAGAAATTACGGCCCGCATCGGTAAGGGTGACACGGCGGCCCAGCCGATCGAACAGTGGTACGCCAAGTTCCTCCTCCAGCGCCTTGATCTGAGCGGTCACGTTGGATTGCACGGTATGCACTTTTTCGGCCGTGCGCGTGAAGTTTAGCTCGTCGGCGAGAGTGCGAAAAATCTGCAGTTGGCGTACTTCCATTGACCATCTCCCCTTGAGATGTATCCTATCCCATCAATCTATTGGACGGATAATAGATTCGGAGGACAGACTCGCTCCATGGAGACTCTCATGGGCGCCTGGAAGGCTCTCAATTCCCAGCAAGAAGCGGGTAGCGCTTTGGCCGGCGAACTGACGACGATCAGAGGCATGAAAGAGCAGTTCCCTTGCGAACCGCCGGCGTGGCGGATTATCGGCAGGAACCCCCTGGCCGCAACTGTACGCAATGTGAATTTCCTGCATCGTAAGCGGTGTGATGAAAGTCATTGCCTGTCGTGTTTCGACGGCCTCACTATCACTGCCGTGTATGAGAAATTCCATCTCGCGTCAGCCAGGGACTGCTTAGCGTTCTCCAGTTTGGCATTTTTCCTTCTCGCATTCCTATTTCCCATGATGGGATCGGCGCTTGACGTCGAAACGGCTCAGGCTCGCGTCGCATCGACACCACGAACAACGGTCGTGATTTTTGCCGATCACCCCATGGTGCAGGAGCGATGGGACGCTCTCTTTGGTGCGCTACGCGCGGGCGTAGTGGATGGTGGGTCGGAGGCGGCCACTTTGGACGCACGCGCAGAGTTCGTGCGCGGCGATTCCCTTGTTGCGGGCATGCCCGTCGAGAAGGCTATCGTGGTTTTTCTGCATGGAGATTGCAACTTTGCTTCTGTGAGCAAAAAGAGCGTTCTTGGAGTGCCTTTGGGCTGGGTCTGGAGAAGGCATGGCCTGATCGAGCCCTTTGCGCATGTGAACTGCACGCTCATTGGACAAGTGCTTGGCCCGCAAGCGCTGGCTATGAATCCGGCTCAGCGGAAACAGGTGATGGCCGGGGCAATCGCACGGGTGATTGTGCATGAGTGGATTCATATCGCCACGCAGGCTTCGGCGCACGCAGAACACGGAGTGCGCAAGGCGCAGTTCGGTGTCGCGGATCTCATGGCCGGTGGCGATTAGAGCAATTCAGAGCTGGTTTGTCGCTGGTGCGAAGTGATTAACTTGTGTCCTGTGTGATTGCTCGACGCTTTGTACAGTTCGAATATCCGGGTTGGAACCGATTGCTCGGCGGTGTCAGAAGTTACTTGGGCGCCGATGAAGATCGATGCCTCGAACGCCATTTTTAGAGGCTATGTGGATGATAATAGACTGGTTAACTTGGTCAGTGAAGCTGCAATTCGAAATACAACTTTGGAATCATTAGACATAACTCTTTAGGGGTAACCCCTCTGAGTCCCCATACTGAGACGCTCCATGATCGAAGTGACTA
>JBAWCO010000233.1:0-10981 GCA_049590315.1 Occallatibacter sp.
CAATGTCGGTGCCGGGAACCTTGAACTGCTGCGAATAGGCAAAGATGCACGGGTCCTTCTCCTGAACCAGCACACCCTGCTCGCGCCAGGCGCTGAAGTCGCGTGCAGCGCGCGTGTAGACGCTCTCGCCGCGCTCGGCATCGAACAGCTCAGGCAGCCCGAGGATGATGCGGACCAGGTTGTGAGGGCTGCGTTGGTAGTAAGCCTGCTGCATCGACGGGGAGATTTTGTCGTAGGGCTGGGTAACCACATCGTCCAGCCGGACAGCCGAGGGGTTATACCGCCATGCGCGAAAAGGATAAACGCTTGCCATACGGAAGGTCTTGCTCCCCGTCCAACAGTAGATTTGCGTGCTGGAATCCCTTGCTGCCAGCTCTGGGAACGGCGGCGCGCCTAAGGTCGATTGTATCCCAGTGAGCGCAGAGGTTTTCGCCATCCGGCAGGCGGTTCGAGATGACCCAGCAGGTTGACAATGCGATGACAAAGGGGAGACGCCAACGCTGCCGCAACCGTGCTAAACTCGCGTTCAGTCGTTGCTGTGGCGGCATAAAGATGCTACCAGTCGGGCGCATTTCCGAAAGCGGGCGCAACAACCTGCGGTATACCTCTCTCTCAGCGGGGCACCTGGCGGTGCGTTGGGCTTGGATTTGCGGATTGGCGGCCATTTTTCTGCTTGCGCGCGCCGGAGCCCAGGACCAGGAAGACCCCCTCAATAAGGTGCATGTGCCGCCCCCTACAACTGCGACGCCGTCCACCAGTGAGCCCAAGGGAGCTGAAGCACCTGCGGTCAGCGGCCCCGATGCCCTCAAAATTCGGCCTGGCGCGCGGATTCGTATGAATGTGGATATGGTGCTTGTGCCGGTTACAGTGACCGATCCCATGAACCGCCTGGTCACGGGCCTCGAGCAGGAAGACTTCCAGGTATTTGAGAATACCGGCCAGCAGAAGATCGCCTCGTTTGCCGCGGAAGACGCCCCGGTGTCGATCGGGATTATTTTCGATCTCTCCGGCTCAATGAGTTCCAAGCTGGTGCGGGCGCGGGAGTCCATTCTGCAATTCATCAAGACGGCCAACCCGCAGGACGAGTTTTTCGTCATCGGCTTCAACGACCGGCCGGAGTTGATTGAGGATTTCACCAATTCGGTGGAAGACATCCAGGCGCGGCTGGCCACCGTGCGAAGCGGCCATCGCACGGCGCTTCTCGACGCCATTTACTACGGCATGACCAAGATGAAAGACGCGCGGCATGAGCGCAAGGCTCTGCTCGTCGTCTCTGACGGGGGCGACAACCGCTCGCGCTATACCGAGGGCGAGGTGCGCTCGGAGGTCCGGGAGGCAGATGTCGAAATGTACGCGATCGGCATCTTCGATCCGTATGCGGCCACTCCTGAGGAGCGCAGCGGTCCGCAACTGCTGAACGATTTGAGCGAAGAGACGGGCGGAAGGATGTTCCGCGTCGACGATCTCTCCGAGATGGGCGACATTGCCGAGAAGATTTCCACCGAATTGCGTAACCAGTATGTGATCGGTTACCGCCCCAAAGGCCTCATCTCCGACGGCAAGTGGCGTAAAGTGAAGGTTAAGATCAATCCGCCTCAAGGATTGCCTCCACTGACCGTTCATGCTCGAACCGGCTACTATGCGCCTTTGCAATAATGCCTTTCTCGTAATTCTCCTGTCCGCAACGGCGTATTCGCTGCCGGCGCAACAATCACCCACCCCGGCAAGCGGCATTAGCGGGGGTAGTGGAGCCAGCCTGGCCGACGGCGCTGCGCATGATATTGCTTTGCTAACTCCGCCAACTCCGCCAACCACGCTAGCTCCGCTCCAGCAGCAGACTGCCCCTGCCCAGCAACCTAAGCCCGTTCCGCCGCTACAGGGTCCCCCTCTAACGGTCGACCGCGACCCGGTGCGCTCGCCGGATGCTGCCGCGCCTCCCACGGTTGAAGTGACCCCCGGGCGCAAAGAAGGCCAGCAGGGATTCGTGCTGCACACCGATGTGGAAGAGGTGGTGTTGAACTGCACGGTGCTGGAAGACAACAAGCTGGTCCCGAACCTGAAGAAGGAAGACTTCACGGTGTTTGAGGACGGGGTAAAGCAAAACCTCATCAGTTTTCAGCACACCGATCTTCCGGTTTCCATTGCAATCGTGGTGGACAACTCCGGATCCATGTCGAGGAAGCGGCCTTCCGTCAATAAGAGTGCGTTGGACCTGGTGCAGGCGTCCAATCCTGAAGACGAGGCATTCGTCGTGAATTTCTCCGACGAGGCCTTCATCGACCAGGAATTCACATCCGACGTGAACAAGCTGCGGGACGGGTTGGGCCATATCGAATCAAGAGGTGGTACGGCGCTTTACGATGCGGTAGTGGCCTCGGCAGACAAACTGGTAGCCGATGCCAAACGCCCCAAGCAAGTCTTGGTCCTGATTACGGACGGCGAAGACAACGCATCGAGTCTGAACCTGGAACAGACCATCCGGCGCGTGCAGCAACTCTCCGGTCCGGTCATCTATTCCATCGGTCTTTTGTTTGGCGACGAGATGAGCCATGCTGAAGTTCGCCACGCGCGGCGCGCCCTCGAGATGCTTTCCACAGAGACCGGCGGGATGGCATTTTTCCCCAAGTCCATTGAAAACATCGACCAGATTGCCGCCGAGGTAGCCCGCGACATCCGCAACCAGTACACGCTCGGATACCACTCCACCAAGCCAACCACGGAGCCCGGTTTCCGGCGGGTGCAGGTGGCGGCCGAGTCGAAAGGTATGGGCAAGCTGAATGTCCGCACGCGCACCGGCTACTTCCCCGTGGTGCGCCAATCAAAGCAGTCCGCCGCGTCGGCCACCAGGTAGGGCGCTCCGGGCCTTGCGATAGACTGGAGCAGCTATGGCCGTCGCCGCTTCCACCCTTCGCACCACCCCCCATGCCGTTTCCGACATCACTCAACTCGTAGGCCACACCCCAATGCTGCAACTGGCGCGGCTTGCGCCCGAACCTGCGGCTGCGGTCTTCGCCAAGCTCGAATTTCTCAACCCCGGCGGCAGCATCAAGGATCGCGCGGCACTCGGGATGATTCTGGATGCCGAGGAGCGCGGCCTGCTGCACAAGGGGTCCACGATCATCGAGGCGACGGCGGGAAATACCGGCGTGGGCTTGGCGCTAATCGGCGTCAATCGCGGCTACACGGTGAAGCTGTTTGTGCCGGAAGGCTTCGCGGAAGAAAAGTGCATTCTGATGCGCGGCTTTGGCGCGGAAGTGACTCGTACCCCGGAGGCCGAGGGCATGGCGGGGGCCATCAAGCGCGCCCGCGCAGCCGGTGCAGAAATTCCTGGCTCATTCACCGCTCTCCAGTTTCAGAACCAGTCGAATCCGCAATTCCACCACGACACAACGGCGGTAGAAATCTGGGAGCAGATGGAAGGCCGCGTCGACGGATTTGTCGCAGGCGTAGGCACGGGCGGCACCTTCAGTGGCATAGCGCGATTCTTGAAGGAGCAGAATCCGGCCGTAGTGAATGTGGCCGTCGAAACCCAGGGCTCGATCCTGCAGGGCGGCGCGCCAGGGAAACATAAAGTAGAAGGCATTGGCGTGCACTTTGTCCCTGAGACATTTCATCGCGAAGTATGCGACCGCGTGTCGATGGTGACCGATGCAGATGCCTTCACGATGGTAAAGCGCCTGGCCGCCGAAGAGGGCCTGGTCGGCGGATCAAGCTCCGGAGCGGCAGTGTTCGCGGCGGTAGAGCTGGCGCGGGAACTGGGCGCAGGAAAGCGGATCGCCGTGATTATTCCGGACTCGGCGGAAAGATATTTATCCAAGAATATATTTGAAGGCGGAGTGTAACCAGGTGCTTGCGCGCCGACCCAGCCCATGCTTTGAAAGGGCACGACTTCACAGCTTGCGGAACGACCTGCTGAAACAGCTATCTCCGAGCATGTTTTGAAAGGGCACGACTTTAGTCGTGACGCAAACGAGGCAAAATGCGTGTGGGCTTTAGCCCCCGAGGGAAGGGTGGGATGGTCCTCGAACCCGATCGAAATTTCCTTAGGGTCCGCAGTTCCTTCGCGCGAGCAGTGCGAGTTCGACACGATAAGCTAGAAGTCAGAAGCTAGGAGCAAAGCGCAGACTCATGCCTGACTACAAATACTCCACTCTTGCAGTTCATGCCGGGCAACATCCCGACCCACTGACGGGCGCGGTCAATGTGCCTGTCTACCTTTCTTCGACGTTTGAACTGACCGGCATCGGCACCGACCGCGGATGGGACTACTCGCGCGCCGGCAACCCGACCCGCGACCGGCTGGAGACAGCGCTGGCAGCCCTCGAAGGCGGAACCAGCGGACACGCGTTTTCGAGCGGCATGGCGGCCATCTACGCGCTCGTCGCCACTCTGCATGCCGGCGATCATGTCATCTGCTCGCACAATGTGTACGGCGGCACGCAGCGCCTGTTCAACGAAATCGTGCAGCACTACGCCATCGAGATCCAGTACGTGGACACGGGCGACCTGGATGCCGTGACCGCGGCGATCAAGTCCAACACGAAACTCATTCACGTCGAAACGCCGACCAATCCGCTGATGTCACTGAGTGACATCGCAGCGGTCAGCAAGGTAGCGCACGCGCACGGCGTCGAAGTCAGTGTGGACAATACCTTCATGTCCCCGGTCTTGCAGAGTCCGCTGGCGTTGGGCGCGGATATCGTCATGCACTCGACCACCAAATTTCTCAACGGCCACTCCGACGGGCTGGGGGGCGCGCTGATCGGCTCCAAGCCCGAGCACAAAGCGCGGTTTCTGCTCGTGCAAAAAGCGGCGGGCGGCATCCTGTCGCCATTTGAATGCTTCCTGGTGCTGCGCGGCATCAAGACTCTGCCGCTGCGCATGAAGCAGCACGAAGAGAATGGCCGCGCGGTGGCGGAGTTTTTATCGACGCAGCCGAAGCTGACCAGGCTAGCGTATCCAGGCTTGAAGAGTCATCCGCAACACGAGCTCGCCCTGCGCCAGCAAAAAGGCTTCGGCTCAATGATGAGCTTTGACCTGGGCACACGCGAGGCCGCCGGACGTTTTCTCGGTGCTCTCAAGATTATCTTGAGCGCGGAATCACTGGGCGGCGTGGAGTCGCTCGCCTCGCACTCGGCGACCACCACGCACTTTGCGTTGAGCGAGGACGACCGGCAGCGGCTTGGAATTACGCAGGGGCTGGTGCGGCTTTCAATAGGCATTGAAGATAAGGAAGACTTGATCGCCGACTTGGAGCAGGCGTTGGCTGCGGTGTAGCAGCCAGCCTCAATGCCCCACCGGCGCAGGCGCAGCCTTAGCCGGCCGCTTCATGAGGAATGGCATCGGGATCAGGATCGCCGTCAGTCCAACCATAATCCAGATCACGTCGACATAAGCCAGCAGCCGCGCCTGAATCTGGGCCATCCCGTATATTTGCGCGCCCGCGCGTTGCAGAGCGTCGGGCATGGCAGAGCCAAGCTGCCGCCAGGCGCCAGTGAGCCCAGAGCGCATAATGTCAAACGGCCCGTTGCCGCTAAAGGTGTGCGCCCCCAGCATGTTCAAATGCTTCTGTGTCTGGCGGGCCAGCAGCGTGGTCACAAAGCTGATGCCCACGCTACCGCCCAGGTTGCGCATCAGCGCTGTGAGTCCGCTGACCTCGTTGTACTTTTCCTGCGGTATACCCGAATAACAAAGCGTGTTGATGGGGATAAACAGGAACGGCAATCCCAGCGCGATAAACACGCGCCAACTCACCGCCATGCCAAAGCTGACGTCGAGATTGATGCCCGTCATGCGCCACAGGCCGAAAGTAGTGATGATGAATCCCATGGCGACCAGCTTGCGCGGGTCGAATTTGGGCGCGAGTGCGCCGGCCACTGGGAACAGAAACATAAGCGCCACTCCGCCCGAGGACACGGCCATCCCTGCCTGCCGTGCGGAGTAGCCCATGATCTCCTGCAAAAATTGCGGAATCAAAACAGTGGATGAGTAAAGCGACATGCCGACCACGAACATCACGAACTGGGTCATGCCGACGTTTCGTTGCGCAAACAGGCGCAGATCCAGGATGGGGTGTTCCACGCGCAGTTGCCGCACGATGAAGATGATCAGGCCGATCGCAGCCACCACGCAGCAGGTGACGATGAACCGCGAACTGAACCAATCGTCCTCCTGTCCCTTATCGAGCATGGTTTGCAGCGCGCCGATGGTGACCACCAGCAACCCCAGTCCCCAGTAGTCGATGGAGAGCTTGCGCTTGCGAATCGCCGCGAGATACGGCGGGTCCTCGACCACACGATTCGTCAGGTAGAGCGAAAGAATCCCCACCGGAATGTTGATGAAGAAGATCCAGCGCCAACTGTAGTTGTCCACAATCCACCCGCCCACGGTAGGCCCAAGCACCGGCGCCATCACCACCGCCATGCCGTAAACCGCAAAGGCCATGCTGCGTTTTGCAGGTGGAAACGTGTCCGCCAGAATCGATTGCTCGCTCGGCTGCAGGCCGCCGCCGGCTGCACCCTGCAGCACGCGGAAGAAGACCAGCATGCCGAGCGTGGGTGCCAGTCCGCACAGCAGAGAAGCTGTTGTGAACAGGAAAACGCAGCTCATGTAAAAGCGCTTGCGGCCAATGCGGTTGGCAATCCAGCCGCTCAGCGGCAGCACCACGGCGTTGGCCACCAGGTAACTGGTCAGCACCCATGTCGCTTCGTCACGGCTGGCAGACAGCGACCCGCCAATGTGCGGCATGGCCACATTCGCAATGGAGGTGTCCAGCGCCTCCATGAAAGTGGCCAGCGTAACGGTAATGGCGATGACCCACGGATTGGCGCGAGGCCGCCATGTGTCGTGAAACGAGGCTGTGGCGGCGGATGCCAGAAACAGTTCCTTTCTTTTGATGCCAGTGCTTTCCCAGAGTCGAGCGGCGGGATGCGCCGAGGATGGTGCGGCTTTTTTTCTTGCTATCTAAAGATATCTTCGCATGGCCGGCCGATGGGAGCGGGCGCAGTCAAGCGTATCTCACAACATGTTAATGAGTGTCTCGCGGGCATAGGAAATTGAGCAGGTGCCGTAAGGGCACCCTCAATTTTTTGACCTGTCCGCTTCTCCGCAACGTTAGACGGCGACGCTCATCGCCATGGTTTCCTCCACCGAGGCGATGACCGTACTCACTTCCGCGACGCTGACCGCTATAGATGAAATAGAGCGGCGCACTTCGACCGTCGCGCTTTGCACTTCTTCAATTTGGCCAGTGATGTCTGCAGTGGTCTTCGCAGTTTCAGTCGCCAGATTTTTCACCTCATTGGCCACCACCGCGAAGCCTTTTCCCGCATCCCCAGCGCGAGCCGCTTCGATAGTAGCGTTAAGCGAAAGCATATTTGTCTGGCTGGCGATCTGCTTGATGAGTCCCGCCATCTGTCCAATTCGCTTGGTCGCCGCAGTCAGGCAATCGACGGAGACGTTTGTCTTCTTGGAGGCATCCGTTGCAACGTGGACGATATCAGTGGCCTTGGTCACCAGGGTGGCAATCCTGGCGGCTCGGGCCTTTTGGGCCGCAGCTTCCGCAATGTGCACTTTATCGGCTTGGTCGCGCGCGATCATGGACCGGATGAAAAGGTTCATGACCTGGGCAAGCGGCACCACCCGCTCCAAAGGACCCGCGATGCCAAGAGTAGCAACTCGTTTTCCCTCAAAGTCGATGCCCGAACTGATGCCTTCTCTCAGCTTTCCGCCAGAGGCATCCGCTTCTTCCTTAGTGACTCGGTACTCGTTGACCTCATGCCGCATGATGCGCGCGGCACCGCTATGGATCGTTCCAATCCGCTCGCGGACGCCACAGGCGATGATCACGCCCCCCTCACCCATGAACGAACAACCGTAACCCAGATCCTTCACAATCAAGTCACACAGTTCCTGCGCGTACTCTACGTCTAGTGCAACCGACATTTTTCCTCCCAACCATCTATCAATCTAATATCGGCAAAAGAGAGCGCCTTCTTCACCTGCTTTCGAGAGAAATGCGAGCCTCGCGTCGATTTCATAGATCGGTTGGAATTCTCCGTAAACTGTTTATTATAAATAAATTGCGAGGATACCGTGTATGGTAGCCAGTTGTTTAGACTGTGATCGCGCTAACAGACAATGCATGCGCGGCATGCACCCCACGCTGCACCTGTTGGAATCGATCAGAGCTATTTCGTTCCGGCTGCCCTGCGCCGCCTTCCCGTCATCAGGTAAATATTCGCGCGCGCGTCAAAAAGCGGATCTCCCGACGCTTCGATGCCGTCGATTCGGGGAATGGGATCGAAGATGATGTGCTGCTGCTCGGCGGCGTTGTTCGGGACAATCTCGTTCAAGCTGATCTCACCGAGCGTGAGTTGCGAACGGTCCTCAGGCCAGCGGACCGTTGCGTCGTCGGTGACGTCGCCATCCTCACCTAGCTGCACAACGATGCGGAACTTCACCGGCCCTTTCGCCACCCGCTCTTTGAGCTCATCGAAGAGGAAGTCCGCGCTCTGAGACGCCGCTCCCGCATCATCCAGGTATTCATTGCCCGCCACCGGTAGTATTCGATAGCGGCCGTAGCGGCTCACACCCTGCGCATTGGTGAATTTGAAGGCGGAGACCGCGAAGAAGGACTCTTTGGCGAAGCTGGTCGGAATGGGCTTGGGAGCTTGAACAAACCTCAATGCGGCTGGATGTGCGCCGAGGAACTGCTCAATCGCGTTCGGGTGCGGTCCCGCCGGGTCGGTAGCAATCAGCGCGTTGAGAAAGCCAAGGAACTCATCGGCAGTGCGCGCTGGGAAAGCGTCGACCGAATGAGCGACGATGTCGGTGTGAGAATGCTCGGCCAGGTTGAAACGAATCGCGAAACCCCGCGGACTGGCGCCCTGAGGGTCGTTATCCGGAACGGTCGGAATTCCCGCGAAGTTGGAAATGCGCGCCGTGACCGGAGTGGAATCTCGCTGGATATGCGGCGCACGTGTGAGCGATGCAGCTTCCGAGGAGGGCGAAAATGTGCCCGTCAGCAGGATGCCTTTGGCGTGAGCGGGTCTGAACCCCGGGTGAACGCCTCCATCGACTTTGTCAAATCCTTCGATAACGTCGTGGCTGAGAGTTAACAGTTTTGGGTCCGCAGTCAGGGGCATGGCTTGGTCACTCCGTTTCGTGTAGTTTGCGCAACTACTGCCGTAGATGCCGGCCGCGAACTCGGGATGCAAATTGCCCATTAATTCCTGAGGATGAGTCCGGGGTTGGAATCTCCGCTCGCTGGTGTGTCATGCTGTGGGGTTATGGCGAACGATCAGGACAATTCGGTTGGGGCGGCGCGGTTCGGCATGCTCCTGCTGGCTATCGATACGTGCGGGCCAACCGGGTCAGTGGCGTTGGGACGGTTGGCGGGGCGCGATCTGGAGATTCTTGGCCAGACGGAGCTCGAAGGCCGGAACTACTCGGCCACGCTGGTAACGGCCGTGAGTGAGCTGCTGGCCGGCGCGGCTGTTGGTCTGAACGATCTGGGCGGTATCGTTGCAGTGAACGGGCCGGGCAGTTTTACGGGCGTTCGCGTGGGGTTGAGCGCCGTCAAGGGTCTGGCGGAAGGCGCGCAGATTCCGGTCGTCGCAATTTCGCGGCTGGAGGTTCTCTCGCGAAAATCGGGCGTACCGACGGCCGCTCTGGATGCTCATCGCAGCGAGGTGTTTTTGCGGGTGGAACGCACCGGGGCCGCGCCGAAGGAGCTGCTGGCGGGAGCGCGGGAGCTGGCGTTGATCGACCCTGCTCCGCTGCGGGTTGCGATTTGCGATGAGGCAGCCGCCGCGTTGTTGAGTTCGGCGTGGCCGGGAACGCAACTGCTTCGATGTGCGGCGCCGGTTGCCGCCGATGCGCTGCGGTTGGGTGAGGCGCGGTTGGTAGCCGGAGCGTCGATTGATTTGGCGCTGTTGGATGGTCATTATTTGCGGCGATCCGATGCGGAGATTTTTGGGGAAGCTGCGGCAGAGCGGCAACGCGCATGAGCCCAGTCCGCGCAAAGTTCAGCATTCGGCGTATGACAGCGGCCGATGTGGACCGCGTGATCGAGATCGCCTTGGAGCAAAAGGAAGCGCCGCAATGGCCGCCCGCAGCCTACTTGGCGCTGTTGGAGGCTGGAAGCTTGCCGGCGCGTATCGCTCTTGTGGCAGAAGATACCAATGCCCCTTCAGGCTCGGTGCTCGGATTTGCGATCGCCAGCGTCGTCGCTCCTGAGGCCGAGCTGGAGACCATCGCAGTCGCCGCTCTGCATCAGCGGCGTGGAGTTGCTCGACGGCTGTTCACCGCTCTGGCCGCGGAACTGAGCGACGCGCAGGTGACAGACGTCCATCTGGAGGTACGGTGCTCGAATCTGTCGGCGCTTGGCCTCTACCATGCCCTCGGATTTTCGGAAGCCGGACGCAGGCCGCGTTACTACTCCTGTCCCGTGGAGGACGCGCTGCTGCTTCGGCTGAGCCTGAAGTGAGCACGAGGCAAGTGGCTGTAAATAAATGATTTGCTTGTTTCGCGCATCCACGGCTCCGGCCACGTGACCGATTTCAGGCCAGAAATCCACAGCGCCAGATGACTTTCATTCAAAAAACGGTCTGTTTCGATCTTGCGGATTGCGCATCCGTGGGGGTATATGTAAGTGTTCTGTAACAATTAAATGATCAGGACCACCGGAGGTGCTTGATGGAAGAAATATTGGATCCGACGCTGAGCGAAGAGATTCATCGCCTGCATGCCGAACACCATCGCTACGCTCAGCGGCTTGAAGAGTTGCTTCAGAAGCCTTATCTCTCCGAAGATGAACAGCTCGAGGAAGTGCGGCTTAAAAAGCTCAAGCTCCACGCAAAAGACCTGATTTTCGCCCTCCAGCGAAGGTCAATGGCGGTGGCTTAGGGCTTTCAAGCCCGGAATTCTTGCATCCAAACAGCGAGGCGCTCACCCTCAGGCGACCCCATCTCTGGTTGTG
>JBAWCO010000234.1:0-7562 GCA_049590315.1 Occallatibacter sp.
TAGTTGGGCGTCAGCACTGCCGTTGGCCCCAGAGGCTGCCAGGTCGCCGTCGATGTCAATGCAGAAGCTGACACTGGCTCTATCAAAGCCGCATCACCTCGCCGCGCGCTGGGCCGGAAACCAGATCGGACGGGAGCGCGCCCCGCAGTCCATCCCCTGTCTGCAAGAAACTTTTGTGCCTGGATCACGCGTGGGGGCGCAGACTGAGTCGTCTTGGAAGTCCGCAAGTCAATCGGCCCCGCAGTTACTCCCTGTGCCAGCGCGGCTGCGGCTGTGACAAGCGCAAACCACGCCAGTGCCAAACCGCACCATCCGGCACACCTGTGGCTATTCCCTGCCCTGGAAAAACGCAGGCCAGCCACGCATCTCGGGACAGGTCGATCGGATACCCTTTCAAGAAGCTGCATGTTCGCACACGTCCGGAATCCGATTCCGGCCTCCCCTCTCTCATCCTCAAAGGGGGTTTAAGCGAAATCCAATGGATTTACATTGTGTGAAGCGCACAGTTTCCGGGAACGGAATTATGGCCCATTATGGTCCGGTCAGAAAAGAATTACGGTGATGTAGATTACACGACAACTAACTCTTATCTATCGCAGCTTTAACTCGCCGTCCCGCCGACTGTGTTGCTGAATGTATTGCTCCGCGTCGAACTTCTTTGCGGTTGAAGCTCCGGTCATGGTCCGCACCAGCCCGAACACCGGCCGGTCAAACCACGGACGATCGTGCCTTCCCACAATCGCCCACGCAATCCCTGCATATCCGTTCGGATCGCGCCCGTCGAGCTCATATTTATCATTCAGCATCACTGCCCACTCAAAGGCCCGCGCCGGGTCCGGCGCCCACTCCAGAATCTTCTTTCCCCAGTACATCCGCATGTAGTTGTGCATCCAGCCCGTGTCCACCATCTCTCGCTGCGCCGCATTCCACAGATCATCGCGCGTCTCCCCGCGCTCCAGTTGCTCCAGGCTGTATCGGTGCGGCCGCGCATCGCCCGCGTGTTCCACCAGCGTTTTGCGTGCCCATGGCGCTGCGCACTCCCAGTTGTCGTAATTCGGCTCGTGCCGCACAAACAACACCGCCAGTTCGCGCCAACCAATCAGCTCATCGAGAAATTTCTCGCCCGCGCTCGCTGGAGCCTTACCCTGCTTCACAGCTTCATTGACCGCGAGCGCAATCGTGATGGGCCCGATATTCCCAAAGTGCAGATATGGCGACAGGCGGCTCGTGCCTTTCAGTTCGGGATGATTCCGCGTCTCCTCGTAGTTCTTCAGTTCGCTGCCGACAAACTCCCGTAGTCTCTTTATTGCCGAGTGCGTACCGCCGGTAAAGCTATCCACTGGTCTCACCGTCCGGTCAAGCTTCGAGAATCCCTCCGTGATGTCGTTGTCGAGAGAAAACTGCTCAAGCGGCTTGGGAGACTTCCACTCGAAGAGCGGCATTACCTTTGGGCTCGAAACCAGGTACTTCGGCAGCTCCGCTTTCAAGTGCGGGCGAAAATGGTGCAGCAGCACAAAGCTCCTGTTGAACACCCGCGAAGGCACCACCACATCCGCATCCACCGTCCAGTAGGGCAGCTTCAGCCGCGTGGCCAGCACCTTCCGCCACCGCTCCGGCTCGCGACAGGGATTCTCATCGCCAATCAGGAGCGCGGCCTTGACCTCTTCCAAAAACGCGTCGAGTGAGTTGTCGGGATGGCGCCGGACAACAAACCCCACCCCGCGCTCAGCCGCATCCTCCACCACATCGCGTAGTCCCTGCTGAAGAAAGTGGTAATGCCGCAAATTGGCATTCGGATAATTCGGAATGACTGAGAAGTACACCACCACCGGTAATTCCAGCAGGTTGCCTGCTTCAATTGCGATATCGAGCGCCGGATTGTCGAGTATGCGCACCGCCCGCTGCATCCAGTAGACAACGCACTGCGCATCCTTGCGGAGCGCATCACCGCGTCGCACGACCACGCGAGGTTGGCTGGCGAGTTGCGCTAGTTCCTCAGGCATTGAGAGATCGATCAACTTATTCTCTCGAACGCAACCTCCATTCGGCGGGCAACTCTAATTAGGTTTTGCGATAGATAAAACGAAGCGCAGTATATTTTGCTGACACGGAAGCGACTTTCGTATCGATCATTCCATTCTCGCGCAGCAGCGATCGAATCGCAGTTTCGTTGATCGCATGACCGGGCCCCTTGGCATATACCATCCAGATCGGCACACCGCTCACGAGTTGCGCCTTCGCATCTCGTAATGCCGCATGCAGCGACTCAGGCGAATCGACATACGCCACGATCAGGTTAGCGTCTTTCGATGATATGCGCGCGGCCTCTGCGAGAGCTTCCTGAAGCTTCTCATCGGGAACTTCGCCAATCACGCGCACGACACTCGTCTTCGTGATCCCAAGCTTTTTCGAAAGCGCAGGAGGCGGACTCGAAATCGCTGTGGCCCATTTTTCAGCAGACGAAGCTCCAAGCACCAACTGAACTCTTTCGTTGTTCAACTTGAAGCACAGTTTGTCGCCCTGAATCGACACTTCGTTGATTTCGCTGAATGGCACACGCTTCCGCATGCCACCACGCAGGATGATCTCGTTGGTCTCCAGCAGTGCCTTTACTTCAGCGACCGCTCCACCCCAATCGCATTTACATGTCGCTTCTTGCCCCATGGAGTTCCTCCAAGGTATTCACCGTCTGCCACTCCACCAAACACGAAAGGCCGCCCCATCGGGCAGCCCTTCCTGCAAAATCACAGACCACATTCCTCAATCGAAACAACAAGCTAAAAGCTAGTGGCTAAGAGCTAGAAGCTGTTTCCCTACCACCGTCCCCAAGCCCGGCTGAAGTAGTCCGCCAGCGTCATCCCGATCAGCACCAGGAACGTGAACAGCCCCGCGCCTACGGTCAGCTTGGTCAGCTTCGTCGAGTACTTCACGCCCATGAAGAACAACACCACCAAGGTTGCCTTCACTACGCCAATGGCTATCGCCACAATCGGGTTGAACACCCCCATCTCAACGAACGATGCACCCACCGTGAGCGCCGTGAACACCAACAGCGTTGCAAAGATCACCACGTAGACAATGGGCGGCGTGACGTGATGCTCATGTTCGCCGTGACCGGCCGCGTGTTCTGTTCCGTGTTTTGTCGGTTCACTCATGCCGTCGTGTCCTTTAGTTGGCGTGTCTGCTGATCAGGTAAAGAAGCGGGAACAGGAAGATCCACACAATATCGACAAAGTGCCAATACAGCCCGAAATTCTCCACAAACGTCACATGCCCGCCGGTATAAGCCCCATCTCGCGCTCTGAAGATCATGTATCCCAGAATCGCAATGCCGATGATCATGTGCAGCGCGTGCATTCCGGTCATGGCGAAGTAGAGAAAGAAATAAAGCTCCGTGTGGCGAGCCATATCCAGCGGCAGCGGCTTGTCCCCCGCGGCCTTTGCTGCCTCGTCTGAGTCAGGGTTCAGAAACGAGTTCAGGCTGTAATGGAAGCCCGGCACGTGGTGCTTCTCAATCTTCTCTGAGTACTCAATCGTCTTGATCCCCAGGAAGACCAGGCCCAGCAGGAAAGTCAAAACCAGGCAGAGCACCAATCCGCTCTTGCGCCGCGTCTCCGCGCACCACACCCCCATGGCCATGGTGAAGCTTGAAGTGATGAGCACCCCTGTATTCGCCGTGCCCCACCACACATTCAACTGGTGCGATGCCGCCACAAATGCCGGGTAATACCAGTTGCGGTAGATCAAGTACGCGGTAAATAGCCCGCCGAAGAACATGATTTCCGTCAGCAGGAACAGCCACATCGCAAAGTTGGTCGCGTCCGCCTGCTGCTCCACGCTCTCAAAGTGGTGGCGCTGGTACGACGGATGCTCGTGATGAGCCTCGTGGGCAGTCGCTGTGCTATCCGACACTGGCTACCTCTTTAGCTTTCTTTTGATCCAGCCACTCGTAGTCGTAGGCTTCGTGGTCCATGATCGGAGTCTCCAGGAAGTTCTCCGTCAGTGGCGGCGACTGCGTCTGCCACTCCAGCCCCGTTGCCTGCCAGGGATTGTCCCCCGCGATCTCACCATACTTCAATGACCATACGAGATAGAGAACAGGCAGCAGGTAGCCAACCCCCAGAATCGTTGCGCCTGCGGTCGAGAAGACATTCAGCACCTGGAACTCAGGTGGATAAGCCGCATACCGCCGTGGCATTCCCAGCATTCCCAAAACGAATTGCGGGAAGAACGTCAGGTTGAATCCGATGAACGTGACCACCGCGGCTAATTGCGAAATCTTCTCTGGATACATGCGCCCGGTCATCTTGGGCCACCAGAAATGGATGCCCGCCAGAAACGCCATCAGCATTCCGCCCACCATAACGAAGTGGAAGTGCGCCACGATGAAGTATGTCTCTGTCAGATGGATGTCCGTTCCCGATGTCCCCAGAAACACGCCGGTCAATCCGCCGATGGTGAACAGCCCCATGAATCCGAAGCTGTAAAGCATCGGCGTTTCAAAGGTGATGGAGCCTCTGTAGAGGGTGAATGTCCAATTGAAGATCTTGATAGCGGAAGGCACCGCAACGAGCATCGTGAGCAAGCTGAATACCAGCATTGCGTAGTTCGAGATGCCCATAATAAACATATGGTGCGCCCAGACAAAGAACCCAAACACCGCGATTGCCACGGACGAAAACGCCACGGCCGTATAACCAAATACTCGCTTGCGGCTGAAGGTCGAAATTGTCTCTGATATCACTCCCATGCCCGGCAGAATCATGATGTAGACGGCGGGGTGCGAGTAGAACCAGAACAAGTGTTGGAACAACAACGGATCGCCGCCCTTGGTCGGATCGAAGACTCCGATTCCCACCGTCCGCTCCAGGGCTACAAGCACAATCGCGATGGCCAGAACCGGCGTACCCAGCACCATCAGGATGCTGGCCGCGTAGTGCGCCCACACAAACAGCGGCATCCGGAACCACGTCATTCCCGGGCAGCGCATTTTGTGGATGGTCACAATAAAGTTCAGGCCCGTAAAGATCGAACTGAATCCGGCAATGAAGATCGCGAGGCCAGTCGTCAGCACATTGGTGTTCACATAATGCGTGGATAGCGGCGTTGTAAACGTCCAGCCTGTATCCACGCCGCCGGTCACCATGGTGGTGATCACCAGGATGCCGCCCACCACATACAGATACCAGCTCAGGAGATTGACCTTGGGCAGCGCAAGGTCCTTGGCACCCAGCATCATGGGGATCAAAAAATTGCCCAGCGTTGCCGGAACCGATGGCACCAGGAACAGGAAGATCATGATCACGCCGTGCATGGTGAACACCTTGTTGTAGGTGTCCGTCGCCATCAAGTCGCTCTGCGGCGTGAGCAGTTCCAGACGGATCATGCCCGCCAGGGCACCGCCTATGAAGAAAAAGAACGTGATCGAGATCAGATAGAGAATTGCAATCCGCTTATGGTCGCCCGTCAAAAGCCAGCTCAGAAGGCCGTTCTCTTTCGTGATGAAGTTCATCTTCGGAATTCTGGCGGTCGACTGATCGGGAAGACTGACGATCGTGTTGGCGTTGGTACTCATTGCTTCACCATCCCTTGACTGGCAGGCGCAGCGGGCTTGGCTGCGGCCCCGGTCTTGCCTTCGCCCTCCGGCAGCAGGTCAACGGTGTTCGTCGTCTGCTGGATTCGGTAGTCGGAGTTGAGGTTCTTGATGTACTCAACCAGCGAGATCACGCCTTCCTCGCTGATCTGGCCCTGGTACGTGGGCATGATCGGTGCATAGCCCTGGGTTACATGCTGCGACGGGTTCAGGATCGACTCACGCAGATAAGCATCGTCCGCGAGCACTGTGCCCCCGCTCGAAAGTGGCAGCTTCGCGCCGTAGACATTCGCCAAGCTCGGTCCTCTCGCATCGGGCCTCGCATTGTGGCAGGCATTGCAGCTCAGGCTGGCAAACAGGCGCTCTCCGTTTTGTGCCAGCGACATGCCGCTGGTCGATTCCGCCAGCCATTTCTTGAAATCATCCGGCGTCTGCACCACAATGTCGCCAATCATTGCGGAATGCGATGTCCCGCAGTATTGCGTGCAGAACAGGTGATACGTTCCCGGCGTGGTGGCCTCAAACCAGACAGAGGTATAACGTCCTGGAATCGCCTCGCGCTTCACACGGAACGCGGGAATCGAAAAACTGTGAAACACATCCTGCGAAATCAGCGTCAACTGCACCGGCTGGCCGATGGGAACATGCAGCGAGTTAATCTCATGCTGCCCGCCCGGATGTTCCGCCTTCCACATCCACTGCTTGCCCACCACATAGATATTCATTGCGTTGGCAGGCGGCGTGTACACACGAAAATAAATCAGCGAACCCCACACGAACATTACAAGGAACAGGCCCAGCGGAATGATGGTCCATGTTGCCTCCAGCAGCGTCGAACCTTCGATCTGCACTGCCTGTGGATGCCGCTCCCTGCTGTACATCAGCGAGAAACTCGTCACCAGCAGGACCACGAGGGTCAGCCCGATCAGGCTCACCAGCGTGATGAAGAAGAGCAGCGCGTCCATCTGAGGCGCAATCTTCGAGGCCTCCGGCGGAAACAACGCGAAGTTCGTCATCCACTTGACGAGAAACTGCCAGATTGTTGGACTGATGTGATTCATTCCGTTATCCGTTCACCCTTGTCCCTTTTGATCCCGATCCAGGCCGGTTGTCGCCTTGCCGCGCATCCCGGCGGAACATCACCAGCATGAATCCCCCCAGCGAGAAGACCGTTATCAATCCGCCGAGTTGCACTACGCGCGCCACGATCAGCGAGTGTTTGTTGGTCTGCGGATCGTAGTGGTAGCAGTAAGTTAGTATGTTGTCCACTGGCGAGCCAATGCGATTCGCTGAAGCTTCAGCCAGTCCCAGCCGCAAATCCTTGGGCGAATACTCCACGCCCATGTAGTACTGCGCCATCTTGCCTTCTGGCGTGACAATTTGAATTGAGCTCGCATGCGCAAACTGCGTGAGCTTCCCATCTGGTCCAGGAATCTTCACGTAGCCGAACCCAACCGCCTTGGTCAGTACATCGATGTTCGCTTGCGTGCCGGTCATGAAGTGCCAACCCGCCGCAGTCTCGGGATGCCCGTACTTCTTCAGGTAGACCCGCTTCTTAGCCGCCGCCAGATCTGTTCCCTCGCTGGGATCGATGCTTACAACGACGATGTCGAAATCGCGGCCCGGAACCTCGTCCACCATCTGCAACGCGCCGGTGAGGCCGTTTAATTCCTCCGAGCACAGCATCGGGCACTGGTAATACACAAGCGCCAGAATCGCCGGCTTCCTGCCGAAGTAACTGGACAGTTGCACCTGCGCGCCATGGTCGTCCGTGAAGGTCAAATCCAGTGGCAGTTGCCCGTTCAGCTTCTGCGCAATCCCCACGCCGTTCAGAATCGTAGGCGGCTTGTCGTTGGTTGGACCGGTCTCTTTGTCGCCATAACCGGAAACCTGCGCCATCAGCGAAGGTGTGCATGCAACCAGAGACAACACGATCGCACCCGCAACGGTCATCGCCGCGCGTTTCCAA
>JBAWCO010000235.1:0-8500 GCA_049590315.1 Occallatibacter sp.
AAAGAGGTGCATACTGGTGCATAGGCTGTTTTTCTCAGGAATGCCCTCCCCTTGGGTTCCTGTCAATCACCTTGGCAACTCAACATTTATGGGGGCATTGAGTCGGGCCCGCTTTTGTCAGTGGCCCGATAACCAATGGAATGAGCGTTGCCCGGACTTGACGATATGCATCATCCCCGAGGCCCGCTCCAACAGGGGTGAATCGAAGCCGCAGATCGCTGCCCGCAACGAACACAGGTATCTGCAAAATCCGGCGCGCCGCACCTTCGTTGCTAGGCGTGAAGGGCCGCGAATAGAATGAACTTCCATCGCTTAACGGAAGAGTTTGACGCAAGAACCGGTCGCACAGAGAGGGATTTATGACAGTAGCAGCTCGCTATCCTGGCATTCGCATCACAGCAAACGGAAACCAGCTTGTCTCGTATCACACCGAGACGCGTATCGCCGATGCCGGCGTTTTCTATCCCATCACGCCTTCCACTGAGGGCGGCGAGCTCTTCCAGCAGGCCTATGCTGAAGGCCACCTGAACGTCTTCGGCCACAACACCATCGCCATTGAGACAGAAGGCGAGCACGCGGCCCAGGGCGGCGCCATTGCCCACTCCGTCTGCGGCAAGCGCGTGGTCAATTTCACTTCCGGCCAGGGCATCGTCTACGGCGTCGAGCAGTATTACCACGCGCCCGGCAAAGGCAGCACCATGGTCCTTGAAGTCGGCGCGCGCGCCCTCACCAAGCACGCCCTCAACGTCCACTGCGGCCACGATGACATCTACGGCGCGCTTGACACCGGCTGGATCATGCTCATGGGCAAAGACGCGCAGCAGGCCGCCGATCAGTCCCTCATCCTGCGCCGCGTCACCGAGCTCTCGCTCACGCCCGGCATGAACATCATGGATGGCTTCCTCACCACCCACCTCGAGCGCACCTTCTATAAACATGAGTCGGAGCTGATCCGCGAATACCTCGGCTCGCCTGAAGACATCATCGACTGCCCCACTGAAGCGCAGCGCGTTCTCTTCGGAGCCACAAGGCGTCGCGTTCCTAAAATGATGGATCTCGCCAACCCCATCCTTCTCGGCCCCGTCCAGAATCAGGAACACTACATGCAGGGCATCGTCGCGCGCCGCAACAACTTCGCCGAGCCCATCCTGCAATTCCTCGAAGACGCCTACAAGGATTTCGGCGATCTCACCGGCCGCTACTACGGTCTCATCTCCAAGTACAAAACAGAAGACACTGACACCGTCTTCGTCTCCCTCGGCTCCGCTGCGGAAAACGTTGAAGCCGCCGTCGACTACCTCCGCGAAACCCGCGGCATCAAGGTCGGCTCCATCCACGTCAATGTCATTCGCCCCTTCCCTGAGGCCGCCATCGTTGAAGCGCTCAAGGGCAAGAAGAACGTCATCATATTGGAGCGCACCGACGAAGCCCTCTCGCCTGACAACCCACTCGGCAAAGACATCCGCACCGCGATTTCGAAGGCCATCCAAACTGAGGGCCGCCCCGCGCAAGAGGGCCTTCCCACCCTCTCGCTCAGTGAGGTGCCCCGCATCTTCGCCGGCACCTACGGTCTCGGCTCGCGCGACTTCCGCCCCGAGCACATCATCGGCGCATACGAGTTCGCCACCGCCAATCGCGCCCGCAAAGACGGCAAGACCGCAGCCGACGGCGTCAGCTTCTTCGTCCTCGGCATCGACCATCCTTATAGTGTCATCGGCGAAGAAACCCCCTCGCTGCTTCCTGAGGGTGCAGTCGCCGTTCGCTTCCACTCCATCGGCGGATGGGGCGCAATCACCACCGGCAAAAACCTCGGCGCCATTCTCGGCGATCTCAACGACCTCATCTTTGAGCGCGACGGCCTCAAAGACGACCTGGGCAATCCCAAGGAAGTCATCCACGTCAGCGCCAATCCCAAGTACGGCTCTGAGAAGAAGGGTGCGCCCACCAGCTACTTCATGGTCGCCGCCAAAGACCGCATTCGCGTCAACTGCGATCTGCGCCACGTCACTGTCGTTCTCTGCTGCGACCCCAAGGCCTTCACCCACACCAACCCGCTCGACGGCATTCAACCCGGCGGCTCGCTCGTCTGGGAGTCCGATGAAGAAGGCGAGCAGGCCTGGGAGCGTCTGCCTCTCTGGGCCCGCAAGCAAATCATCGATAACAACATCCGCGTCTTCACTCTCCCCGGCTTCGCCATCGCCAAAAAGGCCACCGACCGCGGCGATCTTCAACTCCGCATGCAGGGCAACGCCTTCCTCGGCGCATTCTTCGCCGTCTCCAATCTTCTTCAGGAATTCGGCATCACTCCTGAGCAATACCGCGAAGTCGTCCACAAGCAGTACGTCAAAAAGTTCGGCAAGCTCGGCGACGCCGTAGTCCAGTCCAACATGGAAGTCATGACCCAGGGCTTCGAGCAGGTCAAGGAAATCAAGATCGGCGTGCTCTCCGCCGCTGACCGTTCCACCCTCCGTGGCCAGGCTCTTCTGCCCATTCTTGAGCTCGCCACCGCCGGCGGTTGCAGCACCGGCTGCCGCACCACACCGCTCCCCGCCGGCCAGGCCGCGCGTCCGCCCATCGACTCCATCGCCGCCTTCGACGCCGAATTCCGCTCCACATTCGGCTATGACCAGCCCGCCACGCCGCTCAGTGCCATGGGCGTCATCGCCGCAGCCACCGGCGACACGGCCTCCAAGTATGTAGCCCGTCGCGAAACCCCGCTCTACATTCCCGAAAACTGCACCCAGTGCATGGAGTGCATCTCCGTTTGCCCTGACACCGCGCTGCCCAACACCTCGCAGGATCTCAGCACGTTGCTCACAACGGCAGTCTCCTACTACATCGCCGACCCAGTCGAGCGCACCAAGATGCTGCGCTCGCTTCCAGAAATCGAGAAGCTCACCCGCCAGCGCATGCTCGCCGAAATCAAGACCGGAACGCCACTGCCCACCATCCTTCGCGAAGTCGTCGACACCGTCGACGGTTTCTCTGCGCAGTCCAAGCAGCAGTTCTTCGACATCATCGCCAAGGTGCCGATGGCATACCAGAAGGTCAACGCCATCTTCTCCTCACCCGAGCGCAAAACCCCCGGCTCCGGCGGTGTCTTCAGCATCTTCGTCAGCGACCTCTGCAAGGGTTGCGCCGCCTGCGTCACTGCCTGCGGCGATCACCAGGCCCTCCGCATGGTTGCCGAAACGGAAGAAGTCAACGCCGAGCACGAAACCGGCACCGGCTTCCTCAACCTGCTCCCTGACACTTCGCAGAAATATCTCGGTCTCTATAACGGCGCCAACCCCGCCGACTCCAAGACCGCGACTCTCCGCAACATGCTCATGGTCCGCACCAACTACGACGCGCTCGTAGCTGGCGACGGCGCCTGCGCCGGCTGCGGTGAAAAGTCAGTCCTTCGCTCCATCGCGGCTGTAACAGAGGCCTACATGCGCCCCGTCTACCACGCAAAGAGCGACCGCTTCGTCTTGAAGGCCGGCGAGCTTGAGAAGAACGGAGTCGCCCGTCTCGCTGTTCTCAAGGCGCGCAATCTCCAGGAATACGATCTGCTCCGTCAGGCCATCGCGCATCTCGTTCTCGGTCTCGGCGGCGAAGACGTAAAAGACACCAAGGCCCGCATCGCCGACTACGAGAAGAAGCACGGCCCCATCTCCGACGCCGAACTCATTGAAGCCATCGCCGCGGTCCTGCTCACCGAGGCCTTCAACCACAAAAACCTGCAGCCCGTCGACGGCCGCCTCGCCAATGGAATGTCCGTCATGGCCATGGCCGCGCACACAGGCTGCAACACCGTCTACGGTTCCACTTCGCCCAACAACCCGCATCCCTATCCGTGGATGAACTCGCTCTTCCAGGACGGCATCACCGTCGGCTGGCTCATGGGCGAGAGCTTCATCGTTGACCACGCGCGCCGCTCCGTCATCCCCGAGCGCCTCGCTGACATCGTCCTCACCAAAGACGAGAACGTGATCAACGACGAGCTCTACTACCACCTCTCTCACCTCACCGATGCGTTAATGACCGATCAGGAAATCGTCGAACTGCCCAAGGTCTGGGTCGTCGGCGGTGACGGCGGCATGGGCGACATCGGCTACCAGAACATGTCGAAAGTGATTCTTCAGAACCGGCCCAACGTCAAGGCCCTCATGCTTGACACGCAGGTCTACTCCAACACCGGCGGCCAGAACTCGGACTCAACCCCCATGCTCGGCGGCGGTGACATGAACACCTTCGGCGCAGCCACGCAGGGCAAGAACACTGAGAAGAAGACGGTAGCGGAAACCTTCCTCGCCGGTCACGGTTCACCGTTCGTCGCGCAGGTCTCCATGGCCAACGCGCCCAAGCTCTACCGCGCCATCCTCGACGGCCTTGAGTATCGCGGCACCATGTTCCTCCAGGCCTTCACCACCTGCCAGCCCGAGCACGGCGTCCCTGACGATATGGCTCTCCACCAGGCCCAGCGCGTGCGCGACAGCCGTGGCGTTCCCGAGTTCGTCTTCGATCCCCGCAAGGGCGAGACCTACCAGGAAGCTTTGGACGTCAAGGGCAACCCGTCGATTGATTTGGACTGGTACGAGACCAAGTCCAAGACCACCGGCGAAACCCAGCGCTACACCGTAGCTCACTGGTGCACCACAGAAGCCCGCTTCCGCAACCACCTCAAGAAGATCAAGCCCGAGGCGGCCGCGAAGCTCATTCACATTGACAACATGCTGGTGCGCATCACGCAGCAGGACGTAGTCTATCGCCGTTATCTAACCCCCGGTCACCGCGCCTTCATTCCCGACTTCGGCGTGTACATCACCTGGGAAGAAAACGGCAAGGTCGAGTACCGCGCCCTCTCTCGTCAACTAGTAATGTTCTGCGTAGAGCGCCGGAAGGCGTGGCGCATGTTGCAATCGAAGGCGGGAATCGTGAACAAGGAATACGCCGCGCAAAAGGCGATCTTAGCGGATGTAGAAGCAGGCAAAATCCCCATGGAAGAATTCCTAAGTCACGCCCGCGAAATCCTCAACGAAAGAGTGGGCGGCGGCGTCCTGGCCAAGGCCTGACACCGGGCGGTGTGTCGGGAATTTATCCCGAACACAAACCAACACAATTCCTCCCAAACAAGAACGCGGACCGCAAGGTCCGCGTTCTTGCGTTAGTATGGCTTTACCGAAATCAATACCATCGCACCGTAAGATTGGAGCTGCAATGTCAATGCGTCGTCTTTGCTCAGTTATCTCTTTGCCATCATGCTTTGTATTCATTCTGTCTCTGGCCTGGGGTTCAGCAATCGCACAGCAAAAGAGCCCCGTTCCCACAATGCCTCTCGAACCTCAGAGCTACCGCACCGGATTGAAATCGATTGTCATTCCTTCACCCACCGCCGATTTGAGCGAGATCGGTCCAGACTACCGGGTACTCATGGACGTATCGATTCCCAATACCAATCGATTGCTTGCTGCCTTTTTGACCGCCGAAGATGCCGCAAACGTCCGCTCAGGAGTCTCTAAGGGCTTCACCCGCTACGCCATCGTCGAGAATCAAAGGCGCGGCGAATTTGTCGACGTCGATGCCGACGCCTTCAAACAGGTCGCTGATGGCATCGCCACGAAATTTGGCGCTGGACTGAATGGCTCAAACAAAGACCTGGAAGATGAACTGAACCGCAAGTTGAAGGCCATGCGTGGAACTGAAGCCACGATGACTCTCGACAAGCCAATGCCGCTTGGCGCCTTCTTCTCAAAGCCTAATGCGTGCAGTTTTGGGGCAATCCAGCCGATCTCCTCTGCTGGAGCTTCTGTGAAGATGGTTGCAGGAATGACGGCTCTAAGAGTCCAGAACCGGCTATTGTTTGCCTACGTCTACTCCGTTTACAAAGATGAAGACTCCGTTCAATGGGTACGCAAAACCAGCGAACAATGGGCAGATGCGATACTCAAAGCCAATAACTGATAGCTGCCGGCCGCGCCAAACTTGATCACTTCAACAGCAAGAATGCATCCGTTCTAAGGCCATAATGAGCGCAGCCGAACCGTGCCACAACAAACATCGACAATCAGATTGAAATAACGAACGCGGACCGCAAGGTCCGCGTTCATTGCATACAGGGAAATCGATGAAGAATATTTCTCTACCGTTTGCTGCCCATGAATGTCACGACATGTCCCCTTAGGGCCGCAACAAAACGATGGAACGTAAGATCATCGGCAGGCTCGGTAATTTCGGTGTGTTTGTCGTTCGTGGCCATAAGGAAGCAAGCCGAACTATAGAGACGCTCGAGTACCAAGCGCCGACAAAGCAGTTCATATCGCTTGCTGTACGAGATACCTTGAAATTTGTCCCCACCCGCCTTTGTCTTTCGCGCCTCTCCCCTGAACTCGGGATCAACAGAGAAGTATGGCTCCTTGTTCGCGACCGGAGTCTTCACTTTGGCACGATCTTCAAGCAGGAAGAAGTAACCTAGGAAGGGAGTCGGGCAATTCCCGAAACGACCCTCGCGAAACGCAGTCCAGATGTCTTTCGCGCTTCCAACGGCTTCCTCGGAACGATTGTTGACATTGTTGCCGATTGACTTACCTGCTTGGGATTTGAACTCCATCGCCAGTACTAATTGCCCTTCCGATACGACTATTAAATCCCATTTCTTCGTTGCCCTGAAATAACCTGGCAACTCCAGTGCCGTGCGAGTGCGGATATCGAGTTTATCCAGACCGGCGTCGCACAGGATGTCCGCAACCAGTACTTCTAGCGCGCCCATCTGCGTTCCGCCCGTAACCTCCCCGCGCGTGCCTGCGTCGATTTTCCCAGACTGAACCTGTTTTTCCTTGTTCTTACTCCGCGCATCCCAGTAACTCTGGACAGCTCCGTGCAGTCGCTTCTCAATGTCCAATGGCCAACTCCATCTCGCGCTCATCGATTCCGTAAACTTCCAAGGCAATCTGCGTCGCAAGTTGCCTATCGCGGGCACGGAAGGCTGTCGCCAACTTTAACGCATTTGCCTTCGACAGCTTCTTGGGATCCGGGACACGAATTCGCCGCAAATACTGTGCCTGAAAGCGCAGATAACCGCCACGCATGCGGACCCCATACGATTCGATAAAAAACTGTCCAACGGCCGAGATCAGAAGTCCACCAAGAACTTCCAAATCCCAATTCTCCGATTGGATGAAGTAGAGATTGTGGTGCGGGTACGTTTCGCCACGGTCGAGGACTGGGTCGAGGGTATTTTTGATATCCGCAATATAGAGCTTGGGCTTTTCTGCGAGGGCGTGCGTCACTCGATCAATGGTCTTGTACCACCCATACGCATTGTTAATCGCAGTGTGACGCTTTTTCAGGGCGGCCTCGTTTTCCACGAAATAACTGTGCAAACGTGGGTAGTGTTCAAGCTTCACTAATCCCCCGCCACTCCAAGGGTCCACCAGGTAGTGACCGGACCATTTCATGACGCCGCCGGAGATATCTTTCGCCATCGCAAGCTTCAGCAAGCGCTCCGGCTCAACCAAGCCGGCGTCCGTAGTAATAAATATGCGATCGTTGCCTGTAGCGACACCGATGCCCACTTTCGCGTTTGTTTCGAGAGGTGCAAACGAGTCCTCTAGCCGACGCAGAAGTGCTAGCTGCCGCGGTGTGTCGCATGGCCATGGATCGCCCCCTTTGAACCAGCCACTTACATGAGCCGCGCGCAGCCCTACGGGCAAGTGAGATCTCTCGTGACCTTTGTTGGCACTATTCTTAAGCAGACTGGCCGCGAGCATCAGCGAAGGGACGTCCGCGACCTCCGGACCTGCACTTGCCACAACAGCGGACCCTTGCCGACCTCGCCGGATCACAGTAATTGCGGGATAGGCGTCCACCTCATCGTGGAAAGCCTCTGCATTATGCATCTCGATAACGACATCGACCGAGAATCCCGAGGTAATCAGCTCTCGCAGTTCCACGCCGTACTGGTTGCGCATCCAGCGGTCGGCACAGATGAACGCACAAATCCCGCCATCTTTGAGCTGCCGAAGAGCCCCCTCAAAGAAAGCCACGTACAGATCCGCGCGGCCGCACATTGTGGAGTAGACCCTGCGGTAGTGGCGCGCGGTTTCGTCTGGAATATCTTCTAGACGGACATAGGGAGGATTTCCGATCACAAAATCCGCTTCAATGCCTACCGAATCGCAAAGATAGTCGCCAGTGTGCACCCATCCCCGAACGAGACTATCTGCGGCCAGAGGCACGACTCCATGATCCTTCAACACCTGCGCTGCCCGAAATCGGGTACACTCTGCACTGACGTGATCCAGTTCGTATGCAATAAGCGAATCCCGGCAGTCTGTGATTGGACGATTCAGCCGTCGGCAAGAATCAGCCAGTCGTTCAATCATCATGCACAGGAATGCCCCGTCGCCAGCGGCGGGTTCGATAGCCAGTGCGTCGACAAGATTCGCGCTTGAAGTGTAGCCGGCAAGGTCAAGAAGCAACTCAACGACCCACCGCTTCGTATACACAACTCCCCTGG
>JBAWCO010000236.1:0-9951 GCA_049590315.1 Occallatibacter sp.
TTTGAGGTTTTTCAACGACTTACAAACCCGTGGGGAACGCCTAAAACCACCCAAGTCGTATAAGACCTCGCTTTTTGTGGATCGAATTGTGGATCGGATTTTCGATCTTGCCGCTCAGGAATAATGACAGGCAGTCGTGAAGTGACCAGATTGCCGGTCAATTCGCCGGGGATACGTCTCCGGAAATCCCCCCTGCCAGAGATCTGCTCAAGGCAAGAGTTGGTGATTTGGTCTCAACGGACAATCCTTCCATGTGACTTGGGGGCCAGCGAGCGCTTGGGCTGCCGTGACCAAGTCGACAAAGCCATCGCGAAGTAGTCGACCATACAGTTGTCAAGCGAATCTTGCTGTCGTCGAATCGAATGAAGAATTTCGATAAAAACAGCTCACTCAATAGCCAAGCACCCTCGCAGCGAGTTCTGTACCCTCAACTCGTGCGCGGATCTTGCTGAACGCGATCTCGCGAGCGGTCGAGATATCGTCGGCGAAGGGCGCGAAGCCACAGTCGTCTGTCGTGCCAAGTTGCGCAACCGGCAAGATCGAAGCTGCCTCGATGACTCGGTCGTGGACTTCAGCGGCAGTCTCAACATTAGGATTGATGGGATCGATGACCCCCACAAATACGGTGTGATTCGGCCTGAGCAACTGACGGACAATCCCGAGCACACGTTTTCTGTCCGGCTCGCTGGCCATCTGCAGATAGAAGCGACCAACGTTGATTTGGAACAGGTCCGGAAGAAGGCCAGCGTAATCGACATCCGCGCTGTGAGTGGAATCATGATCCGCCCCTGGACACACATGGACACCGATGCGTTGACGGTCTTCAGCGGTAAAGCGATCGAGAACCTTGTTATTCAAGTCGACGAAGCTTCGCAGCAGTCCGCCCAACGGGTCAAGTTTCAAAGATAATCTCGCTTCTGTGAAATCGATCTGTACGCTGGCCGCTCCGGCATCGAGTGCTCCACGAATGTCTGACTCCGCTTCATCGGTCAAATCCGCCAGAAACGCCTCCCGTGAGTAGCCTGGGATTCCCTCTGTAGGGTAGAGCAAGCTGAGCGCCGATGCCGAAATGACGGCTTGCTTGATCGGGGTACGAGTAAAAGTACGCGCCGCCTCAAGGTAGGTAGCAGCGTGCACACCATAGCGGAAGGGAGCGGCAGTCAGCTTCGGCAACTGGCGCGTATGCCCGTCTGCAAACGGGATGATTACTCCATCCGGAGCGAGATTGGTGAGACCGACAAGTGGATAGGTGGCGAAGCTGGGCTTGGTCTGCTCGCCGTCGGTAATGATCGGAGACCCCGTCTCTTCCAGGCGCGCGATCGTATCACGGAGCGCTTCAGAATATGCAGCACTGAGCTCCGCATCGCTAGCTGACCCTGCTTGAAAAGCTGTGATTGTTTCGATGAGTGAAGGCGGGCGGGGGATGCTTCCAATTGGTTCGGTCAAGATCGGCATGCAGCAAAGTCTAGTGCCACTTGGACTTGTGGTCATCCATCGAAAGATCGACCAATCCGCGCATTCGCTGTTGATCAATGAAGCATCTCCATCTTGAGGATGAGCTGCCATTCATCCTTGTGGGCGTTGCTGGACTCGTTGACCATCCCCAATAATCTGCTCTGAATTGCGGCTTCCCGTTTCGCACTTCCCAAATCCGTTTAGTCGAGGAATTCAAAGTGAATAAACTGCTGGCTCTCTTCCCCTCAGGGGAATTTCGCCGTTGTGTGCAACCTGGTGCTCGCATCTTTCATCGCTCCGTGAATCGATTCACACTGCTCCTTCTCCTGGCGATAGCAGGGCCCTCGACACTCATCGCCCAACAGTTCGCAACGCTGAACCTCACCATTGCCGACCCCTCTGGGAGCGTCCTTCCCCATGCAACTGTTTCGGCTCGCAGCGTGGATACAGGAGCGGTACGGACGGGAGTCTCCGACAAGCTCGGGCTGACAGTAATTCCCGGTCTGCCTGCCGGCGAATACACCCTCACCGCTACTGCAGAGGGATTCGCAGCTTACGAGGCGCCAATCACTTTGACCCTTGGTCAGACTGCCTCACTGAGAATCACACTCCGCGTTCGCGCTGCGACGGAACAGGTTGAAGTCCGCGATTCAGCGGCAGGGGTAGACAAGGAGCAAACAGAAGGCAGTCAGGTTATCGCCCCGGAGCAAATATCAGACCTGCCAATCTCAGACCGGGATTTCATCGACTTTGTTCTTTTGACTCCGACGACTACCGTCGGAAGAAATTCAAGCTCGGGTGCGCAGTCGGCATTTCAGGAATCGGAATTAGAGATCAGCTTTGGGGGCTTACGTGAAACACACAGCGTCTTCTATGGGCTGGATGGTGTCAACTACACGACCACGGTTTCAGGAGTCCAGAGAGTAAGCCCGTCATTGGATTGGGTGCAAGAGTTCCGCGTCGTCGATGGTCCGGATGCAGCGGGCGGCGGGTTAAACCTCGGCGCTGCCGTCAATACAATCACCAAATCTGGCACCAACGATCTGCACGGTTCGGTGTATGAGTATTTCCGCAACAGCGCGATCGACGCGACCAATCTCCTCGCTGCGCCCGGATTCAATACGCTGCGGTTCAACCAATATGGAGCGACGGTCGGAGGCCCGATCCGCAAGGATAGAGTGTTCTTTTTCGCCGGCTACGAAGGCCAGAGACGAGCGCAATCGCCTATTTATTCCCACTTCATTCTGAGCTGCATCGATACCCAAGGCTGCCTTGGGCCTGGCACTCCCAGCATCAATCAGGTAAAGGCGGACCTGGGACTCTCCACCGAGAAGCTCGGCTCGATCCTCCAAACCGGAAACTACGACAATGCCTTTGGGAAAGTCACGAGTGTACTGAGCGACAAGAGCACGTTGTCTGCAGGTTACTTGTTCACCGACGTAACGAATGGCAATACTGCCGCGACCTCTCCAGGACAGGGGCTACCTTCGAGTTATCGCGACAATCGTATTCACGACCAAACTGCATACGGCAATCTGTTTCACGTTTTCAACAGTCGTCTGGCGTCTGAAAGCTCCGTGGCCTTTGGCCGCCGAATCTTTTACATGGACCCCGTAGGCACAGGTTTTGAGCCGGCGCTCAATGTTGCCGACACGCTCTACAGCGGCGGATTTCTTGGCGGCGTCGATTACTACAGCGAGCACCACTTCCAGTCCCGCGAGGCGCTTACCTTTACCCACGATTCCAACTCCCTCACGATTGGAGCAGAATTTGAGCCGATCTGGTTCTCTGCTCAAACGCCGTACTTCACTCCGGGCGTTGGAATCTTCAGTCCGCAAAGCTTCTTTGGTGCTGGACCTTTCAGCCATTTCGGTCCTGGAACCGCTGTCGAGTTCCTTTTCCAGCAGACACGGGCCGACTTTCGACAGCAGGTTCCACAACGTGGCTTGCCCTGGGAGAACGGTTTCTACGACGGACCAGATGGACCGGCGCGCGAGGCGGCTGACGCCATCGCATTCTGGCATAAACTGGGCGACTTCTATGTGCAGGATCAATGGAAGGTACTGCCAAACCTGGCACTTTCCCTCGGGGTTCGCTACGACCTTGATTTCCTGCCGTCGGCGAGCGACCTTCGAATCATAGGCAAGATGAATCAAACGAACCTTGGCAATTTCCAGCCGCGGGTCGGCCTTGCCTACGGCTATCGCAACGGAAAAGGTGTTGTGCGAGCCAATTTTGGAATTTACACCGGCTCGCTTGAATACAGCAGCCTGATCAACGGATGGCACGGTGCCGCACCCTTCACACACATGAATCAGCCACTTTTGGCTGAATTCGCCAATCCCGACGAAGATCTTGTTGGGTTTGGCCCGGCAGGCATGGTGGGCACTGCCGGGCCGGTGAATGCCGGCGCCGCTTTCTCTAAATTCACGCACAGTGGCATTTACCCAAGCCCCTCAATCCTGCAGCAGTTTCCATTGGGCTTTGTAAAGCGCAAGTATCCTTCGAACTACTCCGAACATGCCAGCCTGGAAATCGAAAACGAGTTGGGGAACAAATGGTTTCTCACGTTCGGATATCACTATCTCCACGCTATTCACTTGGAGAGCTCAGAAAGCATCAATGCAGTTCCGAACGGTTTTCTTTCAGACGGCAGGCAAAAGTTCGCGCCGGCTGATCCCAACTTCGGATTCGCATTGATCGCAGAAGCCACCGGTTGGTCCATCTACAACTCCGGCAGCGTGAGTCTGCGGAAGGAGTTTGGAGAGAACTTCAGTGTGCTTGCTAATTATGTCTATGGAAAATCCATCGACATCGCCACGGAAAATCAGCTACAGGACGAACCGCAGGACTACCTGGCGCCACAACTCGATCGCGCGGTTGGGGATAACGATGTGCGGCACCGGCTGGTATTGACGCTGATGGGAGAGTCTCCAAAAACATGGGTCGCCCCTCTGCGGAATGTTTCGTTCTCGCTCCTCAACACTTTACAGAGCCCGCAGTACTACAGCATCCTGGCTGGTTCCGACATCAACGGCGATGGCTTCCCGTTCAATGATCGCGTCGGCAATATTGGGCGCAATACCTATCGCGGGGCTTCCTACTACGACACAGATTTTCGCCTTCAAAAGCGACTGAACCTGACTGAGCGGCTAAACTTGAACCTCAGTGCGGAAGCATTGAACCTGCTGAATCGAGTCAATGTGCAGGATGTGGACCAGGTGTATGGCGCAGGCGAATTCGCAGGTCCGACCCCCAAGGCATTTGGCGACGGGGTCGCAAGCCCTGACAATCCGAACTTTGGCACTCCAACATATGCCGGAGCTGCACGGCAGTTCCAGTTTTCCGCTAAGCTGAGCTTCTAGGAGAGCAGCGATGTCGAACAATCAGCCCACTTTGCAGGACGAAATCAAGGCTCCATCAACAAATCCCAGGCGTCCCCGGCGAGGCAGCTACAAGCCCCGCCCGGAGACGCTTGCTCTCCTCAAGGTTTCGGGAAATCCCATCAACGGGCTCGGGGAAACCGAACCTCGCAAGGCGTCGCCATTCTTTTGGCATCCTCCGGACCAGCATCCTTATGGCGATCTTCAGGTCGTGGCGCGCACCAGCTCTCGAAAATGCCCGGGCTCTGCGGAGGTCTTCGTCTCGGCATACACCCATCCTGAGTTAATTCCAGTTGCAACGAATCGACGAAATGCCTCGCCCGAACAGTTCGCGGCGGAAGCAACTGAATTCGCGCTTACGCATGAGGCGGGCGGCGTTGGCATCGCGGCGATGGACCCGCTCTACGTCTTTGAGGGATACACGATCAACGAGCCATGGGTGATTGTGCTTGCTCTCGCTCCCGACTACGAACGATTGAAAGAAGTTCCATCGGATGAAACCAACGGCGTCGGCGTATGCGAAATTGGTACGCAGTACGCTCGCGGGACAAGGGTCTCCTATGCCGTTGCCAATTGGATCCGCTCGCAGGGCTACAACGCACAGGTCTATCCAGGGCCCTCTGCAAGTGCGCTGCTTTTGATTCCGCCGGCCATCGCATCGGGGCTGGGAGAGTTGGGAAAGCACGGCTCACTGATCAACCGGCAGTATGGAGCAGGGTTGCGTCTGGCTGGGGTTACTACCGATATGCCGCTCGTAGCCACAAAGCCTGATCGCTTCGGCGCAGATGAGTTCTGCATGACCTGCCAGGTCTGCACTAACACTTGTCCGCCCGGAGCAATCAATGAACAGAAGCAAATGGTGCGCGGCATCGAGCGCTGGTATGTGGACTTCGACAAATGCATTCCCTTCTTTGCAGAATCGGCATCGTGCGGCATCTGCATCGCCGAGTGCCCCTGGACACGGCCCACCGCGCGGCCAAAGCTGCTGTCGACAATGGCCCGACGCCTCGATCTCCCAAATTCCTCATCATGAACAGAGTCCCGTGAATGGGCAGAATGGCGCGGCACACCGTACTCCATCTTTTGATTGAAGCGCGGGCCAAGCGGCACTCAGTAGGATGATTGGGTTCCGACTTCCCTTTCCCTTGCTCCCCGCAAGGAATGCCAGTACCTACACGAATGGAGTGTCGTCGATGGCTCATATTCAACTTCCCATTGCCGAGGAACTCGGCAGAGAGTTCCCAGGCATCCTGGGCCCCATGACGTTTCGCCCTGAAACTGCGGCGCCCCTCAACGAGTTGGTCAATGTTCTGCTGCGTGGGGAAAGCACTCTGTCGCGCGGTGAACGGGAGATGATCGCCACGCATGTTTCGTGGCGCAACGATTGCTTCTTTTGCCAGACAATTCACGGCGCCGTGGCCGCGGCGGAACTAGGGCACGACGAGGCGCTGGTTCAAAACGTCAAAACGGACTGGCAGAGTGCGGAAATCTCTCCCAAGCTGAAAGCCCTTCTCAACATTGCCGGAAAGGTACAGCTTGGCGGCAAGCACGTGACTGCGGAAGATATCGCCGCCGCTCGCGATCAGGGAGCAACCGATCTCGAAATCCACGACACAGTCCTGATTGCCGCTGTCTTTTGCATGTGCAACCGCTACGTCGATGGGCTGGATACCTGGGCTCCTCAAGATCCCTCCATGTATCGGCAGAGAGCGGCCCTCATCGTTGAACACGGTTACACCGGCGTAACCGAGGCGGCAATTGCCACAATGCAGCGCTGACCAAAGAGATCTAATTGTGAAGTCACACAGCCTGGAATGGGCCGCTAACTCCACCTTGCAAAGACAGTTTCCCGAGGTCAAACGCGTTTATGCCTGAGCTGAGGCCGCCGACAGTCGAAGCCACTATCGATGAGGGCAAACTCTCCTACCCCGGGTGGAAGATCGTTTTCGCCAGCTTCTTTGGGATCATGGTCAGTTTTGCCGCCATCGTCCCATACACTTTTGGCCTCTTCATCAAGCCACTCGCAGAAAGCTTTGGTTGGCATCGCGAAGCCACCTCCGCCGGATTCAGCATTGCCGCACTCACTTTTGCTGCGGCCTCGCCGGGGCTTGGCTTCCTGCTCGACCGCTATAAGCCGCGCAGAATTGTTTTGCCCTGCATTTTGGTGTTCTCGGCTGCATATGCTTCGCTCGCATTGCTAACGCCGCATCTTTTGCACTTCTACTTCACTTTCTTTGTCATCGGTCTTGTTGGCAATGGAACCGCCTATATCGGATACTCACGCGCCATTTCCACGTGGTTCAACCGGCGTCGAGGTTTCGCACTTTCCATTATGCTTGCCGGCACTGGCCTGGGAGCCATGCTGCTTCCAGTGCTTGTTCAATCTGTCATCACACATCTGGGGTGGCGCATCGCTTACCTCACCCTTGGCCTGCTCGCCTTTGTTGTTGGTTTTCCTCTCACCGCGATTTTTATCCGAGAACGCCCTGCAGCTCAGCAGAACCCCGATGTCTCCACTGAACTTGGCGAGCCCGTTGCCAGAGCACTTGCAACGCCAGCCTTCTGGATCCTTGCCGCTACCGTTTGTCTCTATGCTTTCAGTGTGAATGGAACCATGGCACATCTCTCGGCGCTCCTAACAGATCGCGGCGTGTCTGCTGCCGGCGCCGCCTGGTCCGTCTCCATCATCGGGGCCACAGGGCTGATCGGGCGTCTTCTTACTGGTCTCTTTCTCGACCGCTTCTTTGGCCCACGTGTCTCCCAGGTGATGCTGCTGTTGACTGTACTCGGCATTGTGCTGTTATCGGTGGCCAACACCTTGACCTCCGGCCTGATCGCAGCTGCTCTTATCGGATTCAGTATGGGCAGTGAGGGCGACATCACGCCCTATCTGCTCGGGCGCTATTTTGGCCTCAAGCGATTCTCCACACTCTACGCGCTCACTTGGACCACTTACGCCATTGGAGCCGCAACCGGCCCTATCCTCGTAGGTCGCGTTTTCGACACGATGGGCACGTATCGGCCCATCACGATTCAGCTACTCGCCCTCCCCGCCCTCATTCCCTGTCTTCTCATGTTTGCGCTTCCCCGCTACCAGATTCAAGGCGCCAAAAGGCACCCTACCGCCATCGTTCCCGAACCCCAACCCGTCGAGATTGCTCAATAACAAAGAAGAAACCATGGCTCACATCACACTGCCAGAAGGCCTGCCGGGAATCACCGGCCCGATGGCTTATCGCCCCGAAACCGCAAAGCCGTTGAGGGCTCTGGCCGAAGTACTCCTGCGCGGACCAAATTCGCTGACCAGCGCCGAGCGCGAATTGATTGCTACTTACACCTCCAGCCAGAACGACTGCTACTTTTGCCAAACAAGCCACGGCGCGGCGGCCTCGCATCATCTTGGAGGCAACCTGGAACTGGTCGACCAGGTAAAGTGTAACTTCGAGACTGCGCCAATCTCAGACAAGCTCAAAGCTCTTCTGGCCATTGCCGAGCAGGTGCAGAAGGGCGGGAAAAACGTTACAGCGGAAAATATCGCGCGCGCCAAGGATGCCGGCGCTACCGACCTCGAGATTCATGACACGGTGTTGATCGCGGCCGCCTTCTGCATGTACAACCGATATGTCGATGGGTTGGCAACCGGGGCTCCGCGCGATCCGGATGCCTATGCGGCGATGGGCGCCAGGATGGCCGAGCATGGCTATGTGAATTTCGTCCCGGCCGAACCTGTCGAACAGCCCGCCTAAATGAACTTTCAGATTTTTGGCATCACCGGTAGCACCAAGCCTTTGGGATTCTCTCGTATCGGGCCTTTCATCGCCGGGAATCAATCTCAAGACGAGCGCGATCTTGGTCGCAATCAACACACCAAGAAAAGGAGGAAGGAGGAAAAATGTCAGAACATGAAGTAGTTGCGAATCAGCAAACCATCCTACACAACCAGGGAACCATTCTGGAAAACCAGAAGGCCATCCTGCACAATCAGGGAACGATCGAGAAAAACCAGAAATCGCTCGATGAGATTCTCGCCAATCAGAAGGAAATCCTGGCGAATCAGAAGGAAATTCTCGCCAACCAGAAGACACTGCTGGCGAAGTAACGTTCGTTTCCATCCGCGTGGCCTGACCTTCACGGTTTGGCCACGCAATAACTCTGATCAGTTTTCACGAGGCCATGAAGGTTTCGAGCGATTGACGGACGGTTGGATTTCCCCCTGCGACAATTTCTTTTCGGCGCAAGCCGTGAAACCGAGTCAAAACACTGTTGGCCTTGGCGAGAGCAACAATTCGTTCGACATAGGCTTCAACCTTGGCTCCGGGGATCGCGAAGAGAGCGACGTCGTCGGTCAGCACATCGAGATATGCCCGCGCTCCACAGCACCCCAGGCTCAGCGCGGCTCTGCCCGTATTCGCAACCTGGGGAATTACAGCGCAGGCCGGCCTTCCCATCGCAGGCGGAGTGCCCCCCTCAACTTGCTGCGCCGCTTCCGACAACACAAGAGTCTGATTCGAATTCGCAAAGAGCAAGACAACATCCGGCGGCAGCGGGCTCTCCGACAGCGGGGCGTACACAACATACTTTGATCGCGATGCCAGCACTGGAATCAACGGTAAATCGTCCGTCCGCACATAGCCAAGGTCGCCGAATACCTTGAGCGCATCCACGAGATCGGTTTGCTGCGCGGGAGAGGACTCCAGATTGTGGGTGTATACACCGATGGCGCAGGTTGAGTGATCTTCAGACGAGGTTGCAAATGTTGCGTGCGATGCGTCTTGCCAGAAGCGGCAACCAGCTGCCACGCGGGTGTACGGCGCGCCGACTCCCTTGGGGACTGTATTGGAAAAGCTGATGGCGATTGGCGGCTGGGCAAAGGTGAGAGAGGCCGTCAGATCCGCAGCGAGTCTGGCATACGATTCCTGAGATAGCATATCTTTGATCCATTCCTTCAGTATTGTTTTTCCTGCGTTCGGCTACGACATCTGCTCGCCGACGATGGTAAAGCCTGCGTCGGTAATCACCGCGCGCACTTTTGCCAGGTCGATCGTTCCCTGATCGAATTGGACCGACACCTTGCCTTCGGGATAGGTCGAATGGCTGGATACGATCCCTTTGG
>JBAWCO010000237.1:0-31619 GCA_049590315.1 Occallatibacter sp.
CCACTGACCCACTACTGGTCAACGCCTGGGGATTGGCCCGCAGCGCCGGTTCGCCCTGGTGGGTCAGCGATAACCTCTCCGGCTGGTCGACTCTCTATAACGCAGCCGGAACACCAATCGCGCTCAGGGTATTGATTCCAACCGCCGGAAACGGACCGGTTGAGCCCACGGGCGCAAACGGCGTCGGCACACCGACGGGAATCGTCAACAACGGATCGAAGACGGATTTCCAGGTTTCGGGCGTGGCATCGTCTTTCATCTTTGCCACGCTGGATGGCACGATCAGCGCATGGCCGGGCCTGAACAGGAATCTGGCGACCCTCAAAGTGGATAACTCGGTGAGCAAGGCAAGTTACACGGCCTTGGCCATCACCAGCAACCCTTCGGGGAATTTCCTCTACGCGGCGGACAACACCAACAATCACATCGACATGTTCGACGGCAACTTCAACTGGGTGAAGTCGTTTGGAGATCCTGAGGTCCTATCGACCGTCGCGGTGTTTGGCATCCAGGACATCAATGGCATGCTTTATGTCACATATGCCATGACGGATGGGAGCGCCGGCGGTTTCGTAGATATCTTCAAGGAGGATGGTACCTTCGTGAAGACGCTGATCCAGGGACGCCCACTGAATCAGCCTTGGGGTATCGCACTTGCTCCCAGCAACTTTGGTCCGCTGAGCAATGCGCTGCTGATTGCAAACAACGCCACCCCCGACGGCACCATCAATGGATTCAATCCTACGACCGGTAAGTTTGTCGGTACCATAAGAGACGACTTCGGGAGGCCGATTACCCTCTCCAACCTGTGGGGAATCGCCTTCGGTGGCGGCGCCGCAAACAACGGGGCAACTAACCAATTGTTCGCCGCCGCGGGCCCCGGCAAGGGAACACAAGCCCAATTGGCCGGTACCTTTGCGTCAATCGTCTTCAATCCAATCCCTCCGCCTGATCACGATCATGATAATGATGGGGATGACCACTAGAAATAGGCGTTCCATCCCACGGCCGCCGCCGTCTTGTCTTCAGACGAGACTAGGTTAAGAAGCAGCTTGGTTCCCACTTTAAAGCGCGCCGCTACGCGACCAGCTTTAGAGCGGGAACCAGGCTGTCCAGCCATAGTACACCCACCCACTCTCTGACCCGCCCGCTGTTAGTGCCCTGCAATGCTACTTCCAGATTCACCCTTCGCCAGCGCTTTGTTGAGTCTGCGCCATCGCATCGGTTGTCATACAGCGGTTCAGGCGTCAGGTCTCACTTACTGCACCGTAAATTGCACTGTTGTTGAATGGGCGTCGGTACCGCTGGTTCCTGTAACGGTAAGTGTGTAGGACTGGGGCGGCGGCATGTTGTTGGTCAGGTGAAGGCTGCCGCTGCAGCCCGAGAGTGCCGAGATTGCACCCAGGGAGGTAAACAGCAGGATGGTAAGAGCGAGCCAGCGCCGGCGGCATTTGCCCGCAATGAATATCAGACCGAGCAGGGATAGCGCTGGCGCGGCTACCGGCCACGCACTACGTGGGGCGACTGCGATTCCCGTTAGCGTTGCGGTCTGAATCGTCAGTTGCGAGCTTGCCGTCGAACTGCCCGGAGTGACCGAGGCCGGCGAAAAGGTTGCGGTAGCACCGGTGGGAAGTCCGCTGACCGAAAGCGTAACCGCGCTGCTGAATGCGCCGCCAGTGGCCGCAACAGCGACGGTGAGATTGGTTGAACCGCCCGGTGGGCTACTGAGCGACGTTGGAGTGGTGGAGATGACGAAGTCCGGCGTAGCCGCAGCGTTCACAACAACCGTTCTCTGCACCTGTGGAGCAGCCGAGTAACTCGCGTTGCCTGTCTGGTTGGCGTCGATCACCAGATTCCCCACCCCGGTAACTGTCAATGTGTTGCCGGAGATAGTTCCCGTGTCCGTGCTGCTGGAGTCCAGTGTGAAGACCACAGGATTGCCTGAACCACCGCCGGTCGCGACCAGTGGAATCGTAAGGCTTGACTTGTAAGTCAAAGGCGAAGTCGGTTGAGTGAACGTGATGGTCTGCGCGGTGAGAGCGTTGACAACAACCGTTCTCTGCACCTGTGGAGCAGCCAAGTAACTCGCGTTGCCTGTCTGGTTGGCGTCGATAATTAAGTTTCCTGCCCCAGTAACCGTCAGCGTACTGCCGGAGATGGATCCCGTGCCCGCGCTGCTGGAGTCCAGTGTGAAGACCACAGGATTGCCTGAACCACCGCCAGTTGCACTGAGCGGAATCGTAAGGCCCGATTTGTAAGTAACGGGCGAAGTCGGCGGAGCAAACGTGATGGTCTGCGCGGTGAGCGCGGTGACCACAACGGTTCTCTGCACTTGCGCTGCTGCCGAGTAACTCGCGTTCCCCGCCTGGTTCGCGTCGATCACCAGATTCCCCGCCCCGGTAACCGTCAATGTGTTGCCGGAGATAGTTCCCGTGCCGGTGCTGCTGGCGTCCAGCGTAAAAACCACAGGATTGCCGGAGCCACCACCAGTCGCAGTGAGCGGGATCGTAAGGCCCGATTTGTAAGTAACGGGCGAAGTCGGCTGAGCAAACGTGATGGTCTGGGATTGCAGTGCGCCGCTCGTCATCGTAATCGTCGTGGCGTTGCTGCTCCAGTAGTAGTCGGTACTCCAAGTGGAGTTGAACACTCCAATGTCCACGGTGTAAGTTCCGGTCGTAGTGGCGGGCGGTAAAAGGCTCGACGGAGTAAAGACATAGGTAAGCGGCAGTGTTCCGTTGGCCGTGAAGTTCTCACCGGTCCAGTTCTGCTGCACAATTTGAGTGCCCGACGGATCGATCACCAGTAATTGCACTATGCCGTTTGTAAGACCGATGGTGCCAGTATCTTTTACCGTAACCGACACAGTGGAGGAGCCGCTAGCGGTGATCGATGTGGGATTGGCCGTCGCCGAAGACGTGAATGTGAGCGCTGAATCGACGGTGATGGTCCCCGCAGTCGTGTTCAGGCTCCATTGCTGGCCAGTTGCACTCAACACGCCGACTTCCACCGTGTACGTTCCGGCCAACGTTGGCGTGAGCGTAGCCGTGTAGGATTGAGTCTGGTTGGTAGCAAAATTCTGAGCGGTGAAACTCTGCGTCAGCGCTACGCTGCCATTCGGATCCAGAGCAATCATCTGCACCGTACCGTTGCTCAGCGAGTTAGCGGTGCATTTTACCGTCGCCGTGATGGTGGTGCCGACGTTTTGCGTAACGGGGTTCGGCGACGCAGTTGCCGAAGAGTTGAATGTCGGCGGTACCAGCGGTGTAGCAGCAACTGGGGCCGAATTCGGGCTTGTCCCCACCGAGTTAGTTCCAGAAACAACATAGTAGTAAGTCGTGCCGTTGGTCAGGCCGGTATCGGTATAACTGGTGGGCGCAGGATTGGTGACGGTTCCGATCTTGGTGAACGGGCCGCCGCTCGCCGCGCCGCGTTGTACGTCGTAGCTTGTGGCACCTCCCCCTGCGTTCCATGTGAGCGTCACGATGCCATTGCCCACCGTAGCCGCGAGGCCCGTGGGTGCTGTGGGCGCGCTCTCAACGCTGCCCGCCGGAATCACGAACAACGTAATGCTTTGTGAAGGGACGGTGGCGCTGATCGCGTTGTTTGCGACTGTGACGCTGCTCAGGCTGGTGATCGAAGCCTGAGTCGCCGACGAAACCTGATACGCCAGCGCCGTTCCTGTGTTGGCAAAGTTAGCCAGGCTCACGGTCACTGGTGTGCTGCCTTGTTGCTTGTTGATCACCATCACCGTCAGTGCGTTGTCCGACGAACGAGTCGCCGCAAATGCCGACAAGTTATCCGGGTTCGCCACCGTTGCCGACACGCTTGTGTCTCCAAACGTAGATAGTTTGCCGTCGTAGTTTCGATACATCTCCATCGCGAGATAAGTCGGGCTAGGATTGGCTGGAACCGTCCAGCGAGTCGCGAAGTCAAAGCCATAGACCCCGTAGATTCCCTCTACGTCAGCCTGTGTCGTTGCCCCGTTCAATGCAGCCTCGTCGCCCCAGTTGTACTCGGTGCAGCCGATCTCAAGCCCCGGGTAATACTGGTTCACCCAACTCCTCATCAGGGGAATCCAATCTTCAACTCCTCCGTTGATGCCGAGATTGGCTTGCCATGAGAGATCGACGAAGGTCGGATCCCAAAGGATCCGCGTTTCCCGATTCCGCGTCGCTTGGCCGGTCGCCGAGTCGTCACTCTTGTCCGGTGTCTGGTTGTAGCAGTGCACGCTCAACATATCGATCAGCTTGGTGCCTTGGCTCCGCTGATACGCATAGAGCTGTTGTAGCAACCACGGGTAGAAGTAAGTATCGTTGTGCGTCGCATAATCTGAGCCTGCTCCAGTTCCATTCTCCTGGTCGAGTCCGCTCTCATACATCGCCCACCAAACCCACTCTTCCGGCGCAACAATCTTTGCGTTTGGATCGGCCGCGCGAATAGCAGTCGCATAACTCACAATGTCGTTGTATTCTTCGTCGTACGTCTCGGGATTCGGATGGATATCGCGATGAGTCGAGGCCCAGAGCGAGGGTTCGTTGTCCAAAATGTAGTATTTGACTCCAGTGCTCGTCGTCGAAGATCCCCATTTGCCAATCAAGTGCTGTAACCATGCTGATTGAATGGCGACGGTGTTCGGCACATAGGCGTCGAGAGGGTTGTTGACAATTTCCTTGCCCGTAGCAGCGCTAATCCCAGCGCCCGCGTCCGGCTGGTATGGGTCGGCGGCGTTCAGGTTGTCGATGGAGTCGTACTCTTGCGCGCCATACTTCTTCACCGAGTAAGACCAAAGCGACGCCGCATCCGTGGTCGGATTGGGTCCGAGGCTGGCAATGTAGGGCATCATGGGAATCGAGACCATCGGCTCGGAGCCTACGTTTGCGCCGTATGTGCCTTGGATAGATTTGTCCACTGCGGCTCCCGGCGTTTGCGGGCTGTCCTGAAGGAAGCTCTCCCAGTACCAGTCGTGGCTTAGATTCAAAGCGTCGATTTGCCAGTTGTACGTGCTCGCAAGAGTCTCGCCTCCAAGGCGATTGAGCGGAGCGTTCAGTGCCGCAATATCTGACTGCCCCGCCACACTCAGACCATAGATATTCGGATTGATGGCGTGCTGGTTGGCAGCGGCGTCCACATTCACTGAAGTCGCTGCATTTTGGGCACTGAGTTGTGCAGCGGCTATGGATATGAACGCAATGCGCAGAGCGGCTGGCAAAACTTGCAGCCGCAGTGATTTTCCTCGCGCGCGGGCCGCGTCGCCGGAAAACGATAAAACAATTGTCCTCACTATGGAAAGGAAGAAGGAAAACATCATGTGAAGCATCGTTGCACCCCTAGCCAGGAACGATCGCTAGCAACCAGGAGCGCCAACATGCTTGCAAACCTTGATTGCCGCTGACATCCACGCGTACAGCACGGTTGGGACTTCCGGCCGCTGTGACAAAGCAGCTCGAAAGATCATCGAGATTCGCCAAGCGATTTAACGTTTATCGCTTGACCTTCATCGAGTCAAACCGTCGGCAACTAAACTCCAAGCGGCGCCGCTGCATTTACGGCTGCTGCCTGCGAAATCAAGGTGGTACACAGATCAAGACCACAAGACATGAAAGAAACCATAACTGGTCTTTGTCCTGAGTGATGGTAATTTAGAATCAGTCGTTTGGACGAGGAATTTTACACAGGTTTCTATTACCAAAGATTCTTATCAATCCCCAGGTCCATTTACTTCCTGTGATTTAACGTGTTGTTCACCAGGATATTGATTCCATGTCAAATCAGGGAGATGTGTTGTGGGATCACTTTGGTCTGTCATCATCCAAATTGGGCTCAAGTTGAAATTGTTCAATCTTTACAGCCTTCCTAGCGACCTCGCCCTTCAGCCCATGCCCTCACCGCATTCAAGATGGATTGGGAACGGATTGTTGCCACTTGCCCACAGGGGAAACACGTTGCCGAGCGACAGCTTTGTCGTCCGAATGTCATGGTCGGTCTGTCGACCATCCGGCAATAACGCTTTCATTACTGACGTGTGGCTGGTTACTCGGTCGGAACCCGCAACTTTGGAGTTCGCTCGGCGTGCCCAAACAACAGCCGTCAAAATTCAGAATCTCAGTCGCGAAGCCCACTTTCAATTACTTTCTTCGAAAGACGCTTGACCCTGCCCTTACGTCATGGTCGAAGATGTCCCAAGTGAGACCCATGAGCACCTTCCGCATTCAGGAGTTCGCAAAACTTGCCGGCGTAACTGTACGGGCATTGCATCACTACGACCGGCTCAAGCTGCTATCGCCCGCGCATCGATCGGAGCGAGGCTATCGGCTCTACTGCCACGAGGATCTCGGTCGTTTGGAGCGGATTCTCGCGCTGCGCTATCTGGGGCTTTCGTTGCGCGAGATTGCCGCGCTACTGAACACCCCGGTCGCCCGTGGCGCAGAACCGCTGACGGTCACGCTTGCGCGGCAACGGGCGGCGCTCGGTGAGCGGCGCGACGGCTTGGATCGCGTCCTGCGAGCCATTGAACATGCACAACGGCGCGCCCAGGACCTTGCGGAAACCGAGAGGGCGGAACCCGAGTGGCTCCTCTACCAGACCATCCTGAAGGAGATTCAAATGCAAGAAGTCACAAACTGGACGGAGAAGTACTACAGTCCGAAGGCCGCTGAGGCGCTTCGAGAGCGGCGGGCAGCTATGACGCCTGAACAAAAGGCAGATGCCGGCGCACGATGGCAAGCTTTGTTGGCCGATGTGCAGAGAGCGCTCGATCACGAGGTGCCGCCAGACAGCGCCGAAGGCCGGGCGCTGGTCGCACGCTGGATGCGCCTAGGCGACGAGTTCACGCAAGGAGATCCGGAAATTGGTGAGGGCTTTCGACGGATGTATGACGATGAGAGCCACTGGCCGGATGATGAGAAGGCCGCCATGCTTAGGGCGAGCGGGCCCAAACCTGAGCATCGGTCTTTCTTTAATCAGGCGGTTCAAGCCTGCCTGCGGCACGGATAATCTCAGTGGGCCGCTCCATTCCTTGGAGCGGCTCTGAGGTCAGGAACTCACGATGACGACAGCACAACAGTACGACGCATTTTCCATCGATTACCATTGGCTCTACTCAGACCATGTGTTATCCGGAACGAAGGCGCTCGGTGACAACGGCGATGTTCTTGCGCTCGCTGATCCGAAAGCAAGCATCCTTGATGCTTCTTGTGGGATCGGGACACTCGCAATAGCGCTTGCCAAACTCGGATATGAGGTCAACGGCTCCGATGGCAGCCACGGAATGGTTGATCAGGCGATCCTCGCTGCCAGACAGGCCGGCATCAACCTTCCTCTAAAATGCTGCACTTGGGCCAACCTGCCTGATCATTTCACCAACCGCTTTGACTTGATTTTCTGCCTTGGAAATTCGATTGGCCACGTCCGCAACAAGGAAGAAATGGTAGCATCGCTGCGCGGGATGCGGCAGGTCCTCAAAGATCGCGGCAAGCTTGTGATTGAATCAATCAACTGGGAGCAGGTTCGAAAAGAGAAAACGAGATTCACGCATTTTCAATGGAGAGAACGCGCTGGACAGCGATGCCTACCCATCTACGTGTGGACATTTCCCGAAAACTTCGACGAAGCTCATTCCATTGAAGTGCTTCTCGTCTTCGAAACTGGCGGACAAGCGTCGATCCGATCATATCCGATCGTCTACCATCCATTTCGCCTAGAAGAGTTGAAAGAACGATTTCGGTGTGCCGGTTTCAGCGACACGCAGATACGGTTCAGCGCGAACCAGGCGGCATATCGAGTAATTGCTTCATAGTGGAGGTCGGTCTGTGAAATGTGCACTTTTTCAACTGAGAGCAAGGAGAGGACGATGGTAGCGCCCACGAGAAATATCTCTGCGGTAGTTACGCTGTTCTTTGTGTCCCCGCTGGTGGCGGAGTATCTCCTGGGGGATCTTCCGTTAAAGCTGCTGACTGCACTGATCGTATTGGCGCCGGCATATGGCGGCGCGGCGGTACTAATTCGCGAGACAGCGCGGCGAACGGGTCGTGGCTGGCCGACGATGCTGATGCTGGGCGCTGCCTACACATTGATCGCCGAAGGCTTGGTGACGCAGTCGCTCTTCAATCATGACTATCTGAAGATGCACATGCACCTGCTTGGCCCTGCCTACATTCCGGCGCTTGGCATCGGAGGGTGGTGGACGTTGTTCATGTTCAACCTTCACACGTTCTGGAGCATGGGCGTCTCAATTGCGCTGGTGGAGGCGCTATTTCCAGCCGAGGCTGAAGCGCCGTGGCTGGGGCTGGTTGGGGATTCGGTCGTCGCTCTAGTATTCGTGCTTGGTATAGCCGCGAGCTTCGGCATCGGGTTCAAGCAAAACCAATTCGTGGCATTCCATGAGCAGCTTTTTAGCGCGGCATTACTAAGCGTGCTGCTGATGGTGTCTGCGTTTCTGATTCCGGCGCGGAGATCGCACGTGGCCGACGGCAGAGTGCCGAGCCCATGGATTGCAGGAGCTGTTGCGTTCCTGCTGGGCATGAGCGTTATGTACACACCTCCGACGTGGGGCTGGGCCGCGGTGGGTGCGTTGCTGGCGGTCGACGCGGTCTTCCTCGTTCTGCTCGCGTTCCTATCGCGACAAACCGAATGGAGCGCGCTGCATGTCCTGAGCCTGGCCGCCGGCGGGGCGCTGGCTTACGGCATTCACGCGTTCAGTGGGAAGCCGCTGGTCGGCGGACTGCTGGGTATGCGCATCAGCAACACCTTTTTTCTGGCCGCCGCGGTTTGGCTGATAGGTTTGGGCGCGAGGCGAGTCATCCGCCGCCAGACGCCAGGTAACGCGATGGCAGAACATCCTGCAGGCGTGGAACTGTCGTCGCGCGTGCCATGATGCAACATGTTTAGGACCAGTACCGCTTGCTACAAGATCATGGAATGCCCGGAGATCTTTGAGCCAGTGAAGAAGACAGATCGAAGTGGTTGTGGCCAACGGAAAGCCGACCGAGCATGTCTGCCGGGATGCAGTGATTGTGGAGCAGACGTACTACCGGTGGCGTAAGGAGTACCGTGGCTTGCAAGTGGACCAGGAGCGCCGGCCTTGCCGCTCTTGGCGAGTCACCGTCATCCCTTCTCTTATTCAAATCTCGTCCAGATTCGTCTTTATCCGGTGATCGCTGAGCCAACAGCAAACACCAAACCGGAACCGCTCTCATTTGTTTCCCGCAGAGTCTGAAGCAGGCAATGCCCCTACGTGCAAGATGATTCGTCGATAGGAAGTGAGCCGAGGAGTTCCCTCATCTGTCACTTCAAGAATGATGTGCACGACCCCTTCACCCCGGCACGGGATTCCAGAAAGCCACATTGCTCGGCATGGGGAATGAATTGTCACCTTGGCTCGAGGTCTGTTCGCATCGTCGATAGTGACATCTGCACCATGCGTACCTGTGAGTCCTGCTTCTTCGTAAACCCACCACTTGTAATGGATCGGCTGTCTATCCGGGTCGCTGCTATCCGTCGCATCCAAAGTCACCGTCTGTATGGCATCGAAGGACAACGCCACCGGTGCTGTACCCGATTGTCCGTTTACCACCACTTTCGGATTGTGATTGGCGTGAGCAAAATCCTTGATGGTCCAGTCCATGCGAGCGGCAAAATCATTCTGATAAGCCTCGCGCCAGCGCCAAATGGTCGCTTGGTCGGAAACGTGTTCGACGCCGTCGACACCCATCACCTTGTCCTGCGAAGTGGCGCGGGCGAATTCATCTCCACCTTGCGTCCAGATGGCATGCGGCTCGCCATAGGGTTGCCGTAGGACATAGCGTCCACCCCAGCCGCCCCAGTCCGGCCGGCGGTAGGAGTTCAGACCATTGTCGATCAAGCCAAGATAAGACGGCGTATCGCCCTCCATGATGAACAGGAATCTTGGGTACCACTTTCCCAATGGACCCTTTGCGCGAATGTTAGTCTCAAGCCACTCATTGGTCACCAGGCTCGTGTCGGCGCCGGCGCAGTTGCGGTAGTAAAGGTCGCCGCTGATGCCAGTCCAGGTTGCGTCATAGTATTCCTCTCCACTCGGGGGGCTTGGCTTGACGACGTAAAAGAGCGTGGGAAATTCGCGGCGAATCCAGGGTCCGGCGTCATCCTGGTCGGAGATGGAGGACACACGCAGACGGGATACGAACCGCTCCATTTCCGCTGCGGAATGCGCTGCTCTTAAGTCGATGAGCGCCTGGGCAAGCGTGTTGACACCACCCCAAAGGCAAATCCAAAGTGGGCGGCGATCTTCGCGTTCGATAGCCTTCATAAGCGCTTGTGAGCCGGCAGATGCCTTACCTTCGCCGGTTGCGGCCATACCGTAGGCAGGCTGCCCGGCAAAGACACGCTGATCGAGTTCATCCGCGGTAGGCCACCCCTTTGCATGCAATAGCAGGTTGGGCCTCACCTGTCTGTAGGCCGCAATGATGGAGTGCATAGTCTCAGGATGAGTAGCGGTCTTCTGCCAGGTCGACGTCGTCGCGATCATGGCTTCAAGATCGAGTTCGTTCGAGTAGAGCAGCAGGCGCACAAACGACATCTGATCATCTGGCTCGTTTCCGATATCGCTGATGATGGCGACGCGCGGATGACCTGTAAAGCTGTCAGGAATTGGCTGCGAAGCTGTCTGAGCTCCAGCGCCCGCTGCGCAAACCAGCAACACAAACCCACATTCCCAAACGTGCGACCGTCGCATCGTGAAATCCTCCATTCCTATCTTCACATCCGAGCGCGTTTTACCAAATCCGCATATCTACGGGCCAGTCCAGGATTGACATGGAATCGCCGGGTCTTTCGACTGCAAATGCAGGTTTGATTTGTGATCGACCCCAACGGGGGTACAATTCAAGCAAGCCGGCCGAATAGGAGTACGTATGAAACGAACGACCTTTCATACTGGCTGTTCTATTGCCCTCAGCCTGGGTATCGGTGGCCTGACCGGCTGCATGGATTCGGTCACATTTCATGGTGGGCCAACGATCAGCAGCTTCGTGGCGAATCCTACATCAATTAATGCCGGCGGGACGACGAGTCTTACGGGTGTCTTTTCCAGTGGAGCCGCGGTGATTGCACCAGGGAATCTTTCCATCACCAGTGGAAAAGCTGTGAGTGTTACACCCTCGCAAACCACCACCTATATTCTCACGGTTACAAACTCATTTGGGGATACGGCCGCCCAGACGGCCACAGTTGCGGTGAGCCCCTCCGCGCCGACAATCAGCAGCTTTGCGGCGAATCCAACGACGATCACGAGCGGTGGAACAGCGAGTTTGACTGCGGTTTTTGCCAATGGCGCCGGCGTGATTACGCCGGGCAATCTTGCTATCACCAGCGGCGGGACAGTCAGCGTTTCGCCCACAGATACGACGACCTACACTCTCACAGTTACTAACTCCACCGGAGCGACTGCTTCAAAGACAGCCATCGTTACGGTCCTCACCGCACAGTCGATAGCCTTCGCCAATCCGGGAACGCAGGCAGTAGGGACGCCGCTGACGCTCTCCGCCACTGCCACCTCCGGCCTGCCGGTGAGTTTTGCCTCGACCACACAGAGTGTTTGCACAGTCAACGGCATCAGAGTCACCTTCGTCACCGCGGGCACTTGTTCGATCACCGCTTCGCAGGCAGGCAATGCGACCTATGCAGCAGCCACGCCAGTCTCGCAGAGCTTCACGGTCAACGCAGCCGGCTTGACCGCGCAAACAATCACCTTCGCTAATCCGGGCCCGCAAATCGTAGGGACACCGCTCACGCTTGTCGCTACGGCCAGTTCCGGTCTACCGGTTAGCTTCGCCTCGACGACGACTGTGTGTACGGTCGCTGGCACCACAGCCTCCTTTAGCGCCGCGGGCACTTGTTCGATCACCGTCTCGCAGGCGGGCAACACGACTTATGCGGCAGCCATGCCGGTCTCGCAGAGCTTCACGGTAAGTGGCACCTTGGCATGCGGCTCAAGCTCTTATGCGTTTCCAACCGGTCCAACTTACAACACTGAGACAAGTTTTGCCACCCTTTCTCGAACCACGACGTGGGCACCCGGAATACCGGGCGGTGTGCCCAATCGGACGACGGTATGCGCCACGCTTTCACCGGCCGGAGGCGGGACTGATGATGGCGCGTCGATCACCGCCGCGATCGCTAGTTGCCCCGACAATCAGGTAGTAATGTTGAATCCCGGCACCTACACAATCAAAAATGCCATTACTTGGCAAAAGAGCAATGTGGTCTTGCGCGGCAGCGGAGGGCCGGGAGTCGCGCCAAGCTTGCAGACCCGGTTGATGGCGGACACGTCCCTCTATGGTCCTGTGGTCAGCATCGGAACGTGGCTCTTCCCTCATCCACTTACAACCTCTGCCAACTTAACGGCCGATGCGATGCAGGGCGCGAATTCAGTACCTGTCAACAGCGTCTCAGGCTTCAGGGTGGGCGATCTCGTATTGATTGATATGCTGGTGGACCCGGCGGACGACACGGGAGCCTGGATCGTGAACGCACCTGCCGGTGGCACCGGTCTGGTCTACCCCTATGCGGAGTACAACCCGCTGAAATCCCCCAAGGGCGACGCTTCCCGTGGATGGTTCAATCGCATGAACCGTCCCGTGAGTCAGATCATGGAGATTCAATCCATCTCAGGGAATAACGTCACCTTCTCGACGTCCTTCCACATGACCTTCGACCTTGCGCACTCAGCGCAGTTGACCGGATTCGACACGGCAACGCTCACTAACTCGGGTTTGGAAGATCTTTACGTTTCCGGTGTTCCTGCGCCGGGCGGCCCCGTTCAAGCCAACAACGTCGTTTTGACCCTCGCCAAATACTCATGGGTGAAAAACGTCGAGTCAGACCAATCCGGCGGCGATAGCATCGGCGTCGATCAATCCTTTCGTTGCATCGTGCGCGACTCCTATATGCACAGCACCATCAATCCCTCGCCCGGCGGCGCGGGATACGGACTCGAATACTCCATTGGATCAGCCGACAACCTTGCCGAGAACAACATCTCGTGGAACTTCAATAAGGTCGACGTCATGCGCGCATCGGGCGGCGGAAACGTCAACGCCTATAACTACATGGACGATGGCTGGATCAGCTATCAGCCGAACTGGGTCGAGTCGGGTATCAATGCGGCGCACATGACCACTCCGCACTTTGAGTTATTCGAAGGCAATCTCAGCTTTGCTCTTGGCACAGATGACACCTGGGGCGGTGCTGTTGCAGTCACCTGGCTGCGGAACGTCGCAACCAATCATCGATCGGCTTGGCCACCTCTTAACACGTACACTTTCGACGGCCCTACCCAGAAGACAGGCTGCACTTCCGGCGGACCGAATGACTTCAATTGCATTGCCTATACCGATGTCGGAAATAGAGTAGCCGCTCAGGTCGTCTATGGAGACGAGTTCTTCAACTACGTTGGCAATGTGCTCGGCTCCGTCGATACGCCGGTGGCTCCCCAAGCCCGGGGATTCACCTACGCGAACTTTGCCCCGAACTGGCCAAGTGATCCAGTTCCAATGTGGACGGTCGGCTTCGGCGATTGGAACGGCAACAGCGCAGTGGACCAAGGGGTCGCAAACACCATATTCCGCGATGGCAATTACGACTATTCCACGCACAGCACACATTGGAACAATGCGTCGCAAACTCTGCCCGATTCGCTCTACCTATGCTCCAAGCCATCCTTTTTCGGCAGTTATAGCTGGCCATGGGCGGACGGAAGCAACGCGAGCAATCCCTATTCCACCCATCCTTATCAGTACTATCCCCTTTCGCCGACCCTGGGCACTTTTGGCACGACCGGTAGTTTTGCGACCTACCAGGGTTATCAACTGCCGGCGTTCGTTCGTTTCCTGCAACTGCACGGGATCGAGCTACCTGCAACCGATTGCAGCAAGGCTACGCTCTCAAACATGCCTCTTGCTTGCTCGCTGTTGCTTACTGGGATAGCAGAGTGAGCGGCGGTTAGCGGCGACGCCCGTTTTGAATCGGTTTGCAATGCAGCGCAATAGCGAGCCATCCAGTAACGCCACTAGTCGGGAACTCGTAACCCAACGAGGAACGCGAATCATGCGATCCTTGTGAGTGTCGGTCGATGGACTGAAGGGTCTGGGGCTTGCGCACAGAAGTGCCACCTTCTCGTCGATGGTATCTTGAAAGTATTGGAATTTTGCAGTTATAGATTTGTCCGCCGACCACTCCCGATGTGTCGGCCAGTACTCATCAATCTGCTTGGAATCGCGTTCCGTAATCGCCCCCGAGCGTCCTAGAACGTGAATCCGACAGGTTCACCGGATCTCAAGCCCATGTGTTCGTGCATCACCTCCGGAATCGTGCACTGGCCCTTCTGGCCAGGTTTGGTCTTCACAAGAAAATCCACATAATTGTCATTTCACACACGCTATCCAGGTGAGTAAGCAGGAACGCTGGCACTATGCCGGAGCGACGCTGAGTGTTGCGCGCATCGTATGTTCTTGCCCCGGCGCTAATGATACAGGCAAGCTGAGAATGTTGCTGGCCTCCACGCAGGTCATCCGTTGCCACTCATCGCTTCCGAGATCGGCAATTAAAGCTGCGCCCTGCTGCCACGGATTCCACACCACGGTCGTCGCCGAGTTCACCTTCTCCGTCCGGAGCGTTCGTCGCAGCGTCGGATCGATCAACTCCACTGCCCCTTGCGTATTCAAGTACGCATTGTCAGTCGGCGCGGAGAAAATGACATCCCCAGCCTGCACCTTCTCGCGATTGCCATCGGTGTTGTCGAGATACTTGACCCCATCCAGCCCTCGCACACGCACATGCTGTGCTAGGCCAACTCTGAAATATGTATGCAGCGCCTCTTGAAAGCTGAATGCTGAATCCCCGGAATTCTTAACCGTTAGTTCCAGCCCAAGTGTCTTCCCAATGCGCACCCGATGCACTATTCGAAATTCGTGCGGCCACCATTGGCGCGTGGCTTCATCGCTCTCCGTCGAGCAAAGCACGCTGACACTTCCATCCTTTTCTGCGGTCACCGACTCAAGCCGCCATTCCTTGGTGCGTACAAACCCATGCGAAGGGGCTTTGCGATCGTCCGCCTTGCCTCGAAACCATGGGAAGCAAATCGGAATCCCTCCGCGAATCGCGCGCCCATCTTCCCATTGTGATTTCTCGCTGACAAAAATCACCTCTTCGGCGTCCACCGGCCGCCATGCAGTCACATGCGCACCGTGCAGGTAAATCTCTCCAGTAGCTGAAGGGGTAGTCACACTTACCTTCGGCAAGCCGCCGTTTCCGGCAATCACGCGGGCAATTCCTGCGATCCCGAATTGCCGATTCAAGTCATCAATCCGCAAGGTTTTATCCATAACAATCCGAATTCTATCCGACAACGCTATCCAGTTTGTGAATTCAGTAGGTCGCGACCGAAACTCGAAACATGTTAGGCTCCGACCCAAGGCCGAGACCCCAATCCGTCTGGTCGCCATTTAATATGCGCGCAAACTTGAAAGACCCGTTCTCATAGTTTCCTTCTTCCACACGCAGGAATTGCAGATGCTGCCATTTCCCGTCGATCAAGGCAGACGGCGTTTGCCCGCTTCCTACTTCTATACGCCCTGCCTTCCGCTGTGCTTCCGTTCCAGCCGGCCTGAAGTCCACTCGGCAAAAGTATCCGGCTACCAGAAACTGATTGTCCTTGAGTTGGGCAACCAGTGCGCGTCCCAGTGGCTCAGGGTTGCCCTTCGCCTGCCCGCCCCGTCCGCCGCCATACGAAACCACTGCGTCCCACTCGCCAAAATGAAGCGTCTGTGTGGCCTGGCCCTCTACCTCTGCCACGGCCTGCAGCTTCCCTTCAAAGTTCATCCGCGCCACGTCACGCATCATGGGCTCAATTAGCTTGTAGTTTTCCGCCATAGGGTCCAGAAACGCGTCTTTCGAGCCCTGCGCGCCGCCTTGCTCGCGATCAGTCCGCGTGTAATCCAATCCAAACGGCGAATACCCAATCGTCTGCATTCCCAGCGCGGAGAAAAAGAATCTCGCAACGCTTTTTGCGCCCGCCGTCTCCGGCACAAACAGCGCGTTATCCGGCCGGTGATAGAGTTCGAGCACTTTCAGATACGAGGCCGTGTCCGGCAAATAGATATCGGGCGCAAGAACATCGATCGCAGGGGCCTCCGCCTTCCATATCGGAAGCACATTGTCGGTAGGGCCGCCGCTCTCATAGCTTCCCGGTTCACCTTTGAATGGGTCACGAAGCGCCGCGTTCACATAGAGTGGCAGCGGATACGCGGCCTTTCCGGCGGCCGCAACCTGCCCCACATATTTCGCCACTGCCCACGCATGAAAGTTGACCTCCGCTTCATCGCCGAAGGCCTCCTTCCAGTTAACCGGCGCACCCTGTGTCTTGCCCATTGCCTTCAGCACCTCCACAGGGACCGACGACTGAAACAGCTTCTCCGCTGTGGGTGAGTAGTCCCGCAGTGCTCCCCACGTGCCCGCTTCGTTCTCGACCTGCACCATCAGCACCGTTCGCTCCGGATCAGCGGCCTTCAGGTGCTGCATGAACGCGGCGAACGCGCGAATGTCCGCATCCAGCGATGCCTGCGCAAACGGAGATGGCGAGTCGACCAGCTCTCCATTCTTATTCGTCACATGCGCATAGCGCTCCGGGGACAGCTTCATCCAATCCGGCATGTAGTGCTGGCTGCCGTTCTTCCATGTTCCAAACCACAGCAGCACCAGGTGCACACGATGTTCGCGCGCCTGCGTCAGAATTAAGTCCACTTGCGAGTAGTCGAACCGACCCTGTTCAGGCTCAAACTGCTCCCAGTAAATCGGCGTCTCCAGCGTGTTGGCATGCAGGTAGCCAATTGCGGACCACACCTTTGGCAGCGTAGCGGGCCAGTCGCTGGAGTTGTTGGACTGAGCACCCAGCATCAGAAACGGCGCACCATCCACCAGCAGCGCATAGCGCCCATCCTTGGCCACAATGCGCGGAATCGGATGCTCCTTCACTTGCGCCCATGTCACAAACCCCATACCCCACGCCGCCAAAACCACCGCAACGATAAAAGTTTTCATTTTTCTCAACGAGCTTGCCTCTTGCTTCCGTGGATCACTTGTCCTAGTGAACCTATGCCCGGCCCGCGAACTCGCGCGTCTCGGTGTAGACCTTCACCTTCTCGCCCTCTTGAATGTACAGCGGAACCTTGATCTCGAGGCCAGTTTCCAACCGCCCGAGCTTGGTCACTTTCCCGCTTGTATCCCCCTGTGCGCCCGGCTCCGTATACGTTACTTCCAGTTCCACTTTGTCCGGCAACTGCAGCCCAATGGGGTTTCCATTGAACTTGTCCAGCTTCACAATTGCGCCCTCTATCAGGAATTCCAGTGCATCGCCGATCATCTCTTCCCGCAGTGTCAGCGTGTCGAAGGTCTCCTGGTCCAGGAAGTACGATCCATCCGTGTCGCTATACAGGTACGAGGCCTCCACTGTCTCCAGGTCCGGCTCCTTGAACTTGTCGCCGGCTTTGAAAGTTTTGTCGAAGACCGCCCGCGTCAGCAGGTTGCGCATCTTCAAGCGCACCAGCGTCTGGCCGCCGCGCGCGGTGGGGGTTGAAACTTCTGCTTCCAGGCAGTAATAAGGAGCGTTTTCAAACTCGAAATACATCTTGCGCTTCACGGTGATGGCGTCGATCAATGCGGCCATGGATTCCTCAATAGACGGGATAGGAAGCCGGAAGCCCAACTGGGGCTTCACAGAACTCCCCGTCAATTATAGGTGGGTGCCGCAACCCATGATCTTTGCTTGTTTGCGCCCTGCAACGCTAGGGGCTTCCTTCGGTACCACCGCCCTTCTTCGGGGTTAAGCCCTTCAATATGAATTCCCTCATCACGTTATTGCCCGCATGGCCCGCGGTGCCAATCGCCCAGTTCACAAGCGTATGTGAAATACCCTGGCTCTCAGCCGGATAGTAAAGATTCGACAGCCCTCCCGCCGCCAAACCTCCCAGCAGATGCGAGTAGTTCGGCTGCGTATGCCCGCTGTCGCTACGGGTAATAACGGCGCCGGCCAGGGCATAGAACAGCCGCGACTTCTTGCTGCCCGTTCCCTTGTAAAAATATCGGGGATCTTGGTGAAACAGGGCAGGGAACACGGCGCTGCTCAGCATTCGTCCAGCCACGTCGTCCGCGTAGGACGCGCCAAACCGCTTCGAATATCCCCCAATCCCTCCTCCATACCCCCGGTATGTCCCATTCGCCTGTTCAATCCCCGATACAAAGCCGGCCCCGGCAAACGCCACAGGGTCTATGATGGCCCGAAACGCCAACTCATACTTCTGCTTCGAACCCATAGGCGGTGCGTTCCAGTCGTATGTGCTGTAGAAGTTCGGTAGAACTCCCAGCGCCCGCTGCTCTATGGCAATGTGCACCTGCTCTTCGGCAATCTCTTCCCGATTCGCAACCACTGTCACGTCAGCGGCGGTCGCGGAGACGGGCAGAATCACCTGCGAGACCGTATGCACTTCCTCTGCGCGTAGCACGAACTCGCCCGAATCGAATTTCCCCATTCCCTGCCCGGTAACAATCACCCTGAAGGTCCCTGGTTGGAGCGATGAAAAGTTGAACTGTCCGTTGTCTCCAGAGATCGTTGTGCGCACCACTTTTCCGGCTGCGCCAACAAGGCTCACCGTTGCACCCTGAATTACATCTCCATTCGTATCCAGAACCGTGCCGGCGACCGAAGCATCCGCAGAGGGTGGCGCAGTTTCATATCCTGGGGCATCCGGCAGCACTTCAACGCCGGCGGGGCTCTCCCGGTTCAGTTGCGCAAGTGCGCACAATGGAACTCCGCAGACCATGACGGCCAAAATGAATACCGAAAACAATCGCAGCGTCAGAACGCCAGGCTCTCGGCGTGAAGTTCGAATGGCTCTGGCGCTGTGATTCCGTAAACCTATTAAGGCGTGCGATGACATTCCATCTCCTATGAAGGCTTTTCAGAAAAATAAAGTGATCCGATAAATGAAGCCGCTCTGGTTCCGGATTCTCGTGACGTCTCTACTCAAAGAGACGCGGGTTTCTTCCCGTCGTAATCTGCAAACCGCATGATGATTTCGACATATTGAACTGGCGGCATGAGAACTAAACTCCCCACTCCCACATTTATTCCGTACCTCTTAGATGGAGGCCGTTTGCGTTTGGGTGCAATGAACCTTGGCGAACAGGACCGGTGTGCCTCGTTTCTGCGAGCGTTCGCTTGTATTGCGATCCGGTTTCTGCTGACTTTACAGAGCCAGGGGTGGGGGTGAGATCAAGCTCCGGCTTGCCATTTCACCCCTGCGCTGGAGATACTCCCTACAGTCCGTTTTTCAGGGCTTCATCCCTTTTGAAGCGAGAATTGCCTTGGCGCGTGAGACTTATGCGGCACGTCTGGATCGAAAAACCTGTATCTCCGAACCCTCTCAGTGCTATCACTTCGAGTTCGTTCTCGATGAGCTTGAGGGCTTTCCCTTTTCCGCTGGCCAGTTTGTTTCCGCCGTGGCTGAGGACGACAAGGGCAAGCAGCAGACCCGCGCCTACTCCATTGCGTCAGCCGCAAAGGCCAATCGTTTTGAGCTGTGCGTGAATCGCGTCGAAGGCGGCTTCTTCTCCAACCACCTGGCCGACCTGCCCGATCTGCCCGTCGGCAGCTCCATCCAGATTCATGGCCCCCACGGCTATTTCACTTTGCGCGAGCCCATCACCGACTCGATTTTTGTAGCCACCGGCACCGGCGTTGCGCCCATGCGCAGCTTTGTGCAGTGGCTCTTTCCTGAAGGCGGCCCCGACCGCAGCAATGGGAAAGATATCTGGCTGGTTTATGGCACCCGCCACGAAACCGAGCTCTACTACCGCGATGAATTTGAGGCGCTCGCCCAGCGTCATCCCAACTTTCACTACATCGCCACTTTGAGCCGTGCCCCCGAAACCTGGACCGGCCATCGCGGCTATGTCCAGGACTACGTCGCGAAAATAGTGGAGGAGCGCGCTGCACGCTTGGGACAGCCTTTGGTGCAGCCCCCGCCCGATCCGGCTATCCCGGCCAAAGAGCTGAGCTTCGATATCTACGCCTACATCTGCGGCCTGAACAACATGGTCTCTGGCGTGCGCGACAAACTAGCCGGCTACGGCTGGCACCGCAAGCAGATCATCTTCGAGAGATATGACTGATTAGGTTGGTCGATTAGCTGGCATGAAACTGAACCTTACAGATTGAACAGCTCTCTCAGCCTCTTGGTCTGCGCCCGGCTCACCGGGATCTCCGTCTGCTTCTTATCATTCATGCGCAGTTGGTAGCTCGACTTGAACCACGGTACCACTTCGCGAATGTGGTTGATGTTCACCACAAATCCGCGATGGGCCCGCCAGAAAAGCGCCGGGTCCAGCAATTCAAGCAACTCTTCAAGCGTGCGGCACTTCGAGTGGCCTTCAAAAATCTGTGTGACCACGCGAATCACTCCCTCGTCGATTGCCGCGTAGCAGATCTCCGACTGGTCCACCAGCAACAGCCGGCTCTGCGCCTGCACAATCAGCTTTGCCGGTTGCGGTGTACGGGATGCGCCCTGGGGACGGTTGAGCAGCTTAAGCAGCTCACCAATCTGTGACTCGGGAAGTGCGCCGGGCGCTGCCCCATTCATGCGGCTCCGTGCGCGATCCACTGCCTGCAAAACGCGGTCGCGGTCAAAAGGTTTTAGCAGGTAATCCACTGCGTTCACGTCGAAGGCGCGCACGGCGTACTGGTCATAAGCTGTGGCAAACACAAACTGGGGCAAAGGCTCCGCATCCTTGCCAATCCCTGCGCCCTCCTTTTGCCGGCTACGGTCCATCAGCCGCTGAATCACCGCAAACCCGTCGAGTCCAGGCATCTGCACGTCCAGGAAAACCAGGTCTGGATGGAACTCTTCAATCAGGTCCACGGCCTCAATGCCGTTTGTCCCCTGCGCCAACACATCTACTCCACCCACCTGGTCAAGCAGATACTTGAGCTCTTCGCGAGCCAGTTGTTCGTCGTCGATGATGAGTGCGGAAATAGACATGCAGATCGGAAGCTCGATTGTAGAAAGCCTGGCTGGCCGGGTCAATTGTTGAGCGCCTTCACTGGTACTTTCGTCTGGTAGATGGTTGGGCTCGAGCGCGAGTTCGACTTCTACTGAGAGTCCCTTGTACCGGTCGGCGCGAAGGCTCACATTGTTTCTTGGCTAGATTGGGGAGATCAAGAGTGACCCTTGTAGAATTGTCCGCTGTTGTAGGCATTCTGCTGTCCATTGCGGCCTCACTTATCGAGGCGGCAAATGCGAGGGTGGGTTTTGTCGGATACGTTTTGGCAACGATTGTCGGTTTGGCAGTAGGAATTTGCAGCCTGTGGATCATGATTTCAATCTTAAGAAGAAGTTGTTGGGGAGGACCCAATCTACAACAACGTGGTCCTCAACAGCTTCCCGCATGGCAGTCGATATGTATCTTGATAGGCATGATTGCTTCTTCATGGGCGTGGATTGCGATTACCGGGTTTCTAGGCGGTTTGGCATCGCATGGAGTCTTGCACGCCATTTTCTGAAAACACCTACTCGCCCAACACCCGCAACCGCGCCGGCATGTGATCCCGAGCCAACTCATGTCCGCAGCGCGTGCAGAACTGATCCGTTGCCCGCACCGTCCTGAAACAATTCCCGCAGCTCGCCGTGAGTTGGTAGTCGCATTGCGGGCAAAAATGGAAATCGCTCTGCACGTGTGTCGAGCACGACGGGCAACGCGAAACCTCTGGTTGGCGCAGCAGAAAGTAAAGCACGGCGCCAATGCCGCCAGGCATCACAAAGCAGATCACCATCCAGAATCGTGAGCTCATTGCCCGTCGTGGCGCGTCCTTGCTGACGTAGCCCACCATCAGAAAGTAAAGCGCAATCAGTACGCCCCCGGAGAGACTGAAATAAACATGAAAGCCCATCGGCGGTGGATGGCGCTGCTGCGTCGGCAGAATCAGCCAGAAATAGTACTCCACCAGAACAAAGGCCACGGAGGCGACCACGATGGACCACACCGGAACAAGGCGTGTGTCTTCGTTGACGGTGATCGATTGTGGATCGCGCATAGGCATTCCCCCCACCAGAGGGTCCTTCAAAAGATGAAGCGAAGCTTAAGGCAAGCTTAATCGCTATCTAGATGGACGGGAAAGTGAATTCGGAAGTTGCGCGCGCAGATCTTTCATTTGCTAAATGCCTGTCAAAAACAGGCCCTGGACGATCTACCTACATGGAAGTCTCTATCCGTTACGACCGATTATGCCGGACCCACCCTGCCACCAGAGCGGAAGCGAGCAGCGCGCCACTTAAGAAAAAGATCCAGATGCTCAACTGGGCAGTCATTCCGGTCATCCGCTCTTCCTCAATCAGGGTTTCGCCGGCCCACCACACCAGCGGTCCCAGCACCAGAAACACCACCAGCATGGCTGCCAATGCAAGGGCGCGGCCCCGTTTGCGCCCCGCCTTCTGGTCTTTCATTACACCCATTGAGGTCTTGACAACACCCCGTGTGCGATCGGCTACAGCGGAATCTCTGCCGGCCTGAAGTCCTGCGCAAGCTGACACCAAATCCTGATGTTCAGTGCTCGAACTGCTTCGTGTCTCGCCCCCGGTTTCTCCGGTCAGTTCCGCCACCATCACACCGTCTCCGTGTGTTGCGGACCGCTCTGTTCGAGGTACGGTTTCATTGCCGCCATTCCTCTGTAGAGTCTTGATTTTACAGTGGAAAGCGGTGCCCGGGTCACTGTGGCAATCTCCTCCAACGACAGCTCCTCGTGGAAGCGGAGCACCAGTACCTCGCGATGTAGCGTATCAAGCTTCAGCAGAGCTGCCGCAATCCGCTGTCTGTCCTCAAGGTTTGAAAACCGGTCCAGCGGGGTCGGCTCGCTGTCGGCAATCTCAAAGCTCATCGGCCGGTCGTCGTCGCTCCGCCCTTCAAACAGCTCGTCCAAGCTCGTCATCGTCCGCTTGCGTCGCTGGTCGATCACCAGGTTGCGCGCGATAGTAAACAGCCAGGTATCAAACCGCGCCTTTCCGTTGAACTGCGCACCGCGCACAAGCACCCGCATCCAGACCTCCTGAAACAGGTCTTCGGCCATCTCCCGATTGCTGGTCAGGTAGAGCAGATATCGCAGCAGACGATGCTGGTATCGGACAATCAGTGTGTCCAGCAGCCCCACTTCCTGGCGCTTGAGGCCTTGTGCTACCGCAAGGCTCTCTTCCCGCACCTGTTCGTCAACTGCAGTGGAGGAGACCGAGGCGAAGAAGGGGTGAACAGACGCAGTACTCATCTTGTTGCTTAGACGGAAAAAACGCATCCCGAGTCACGTTAAATTCGAGGTTTAAACAAAAAAAGAAGTCAATCTGCACCGTGACCATTGCGTTTCGCTACACGCAATGCGTCCTCTACCGCCTGTGCCGTCCGTGTCTCCCGGCTCTTCCCACTCTGGTAGTGGAAAATTCCCAGCAGGTGATTGCGCCTCTGCGTCTCGGTCATCGCTTCCCATCCCTTGCCCGCAAGCGGCTGGCGCAGGAAAGCTGCCTTCAGAATCGGGGGTAGTTCGTTTTCGCCCTCCATTGCCAGCATTAGCCATTCCGCGATGCGCGCCGCCATCCTCTCCCGTGCTTCAGCGGACTTGGCCTCGCTCACCATCGCGCCCATCATCCTGCGCATGTAGTAGCTCAGCCCATCGAACCATCGCCGCAGACTCCGGTCTTCCATCAGCGCAGCGGCCAGTTCCGGCGGCACTTCGGCCGGTCGCTCCTCCAAATCCGGCTCCAGCCAGATCCGCACCTTCTCGCCGACCCCGGCCTTCGCCTCCACTTGCATCTTCCTGTTCACCACCAGCACTTTCCCCTCACCTCGCGGATCGGGAAACAGCGCGGTGCGAAAGGCAAATCCCCCACCTTTGCTTTTCGAAGATTTGTTTATTCCGTTCAAACAAGCGATCTCGCCGCGCACCCGCAGCCCCTTACGCTCTGGCCACACCTTGGTCACGTCGAACGGGATCCGCGCAATCACCCAGCGCAGCTTTGTCCCGGCGGGCTCCAGCACGGCGGTAAACGACTTGAGGTTGGGCGAACTCATCGTTCTTCAGGCAGCCCCAGTATGCAGCCCGTCACCCGGTCCATCAAGAGGAAAGAGATTTCAAGGGTGGCGCGGGTATTGCTTCCTCGCGAAAATGAGCCGCGCAGCTAAGTGCTTGATTGCTGTCGGCCACCGTTGATCCGGCAAAGCCTGGCTCAGTTCTGCTGACTGGAACAAATCGGGCGATTGTTTGTGCTTTGTTCATGGGTCGTGTTGCTGTTAAAGCCATAGGCCTTTTCTGTCTGATTCAGCTCCCTGCGATTTGAGCAGCGCCGCCGTGACGTAGGACGCGAAGCCAAGTGCGTCCTCAACCAACAGACTGCCCGGTTCTTAGTCAATGAAGTAGCCCAGATTCGTGAGGATGTTGTCGCTCAGCTCCACCCCGAGCAACCGCGCACCGGGATGAGCGTACAGCTCTTTTTCAAAGCGCTGCAGGACGGAGTCCGGCAGATCTGTTTGTTTCCGGAGCATGTGTAGCAGGGCCCTGCTGTCGGTCGGGCACTCGTAATCCCCAGGCAATCCGCATGCCGGGCGGATTGTCAGCGAGAGCGGAATCGCTCCTGCGCCGGATTGGGGATGAACGGACGGCTGTGTGATGAGATTCACTCGCATGCCGGAATCCTGACACTTCTTCGTCCCACCCTCAATCACACGTATGTGTGATAAGGGTCAGACAGAATAGGGACAGCCACACTCCACTAGACGTTTCTACCATGCACCTCCTTCACTGCGAGCCGGAAACAGCTAGAACATCGAAATCGCCGTCTCAATCCGTCCATCTTCTACACTATTCATATGGAAGTTTTGTATGGCCTGCACCCGGTCGAAGAAGCCCTTAAGGCCGGTAGGCGCCGATTTGACCAAGTGGTGGTTGCCCGCGAACGCCACGACGAACGTCTTGAGCGGCTCGTCAATCAATGCCGCGAGGTAGGCATCCGCGTCCGTCAGGAAGCCCGCGAGCAGTTGACCGCGCTGGCTAAGACGGAGGGCCACCAGGGCATTGTCGCCTTGGTTCGTCGCCAGGAAGTCCTTTCCCTCGAAGACCTTTTCGAGCCGACGTCATCCGGATCGGCGCGCCTGATCCTCGCACTCGACGGCGTCGAAGATCCGCAGAACCTCGGCGCGCTTCTCCGCGTGGCCGACGGCGCAGGCGTCGACGGCGTAGTCCTCACCGAGCGCCGATCCGCCCCGCTCAGCCCAGTCGCCGTCAAAGCCAGCGCTGGCGCAACCGAGCACCTGCGCATCGCGCGCGTTGTTAATCTCGTCCGCTCCCTCGAGCAACTGAAAGAACACAATCTATGGATCATCGGTCTCGATGAACGCGGTCAATCTTACTACGACCAGTTCGATCTCACGGGCGACTGCGTTCTGGTGTTGGGCCGCGAGGGCGCAGGCCTCCACGATCTAGTGCGCCGCACCTGCGACCATCTTCTGCGCATTCCCATGGCCGGCGGCGTCAGTTCCCTCAACGTCTCCGCCGCCGGAGCCGTAGTGCTCTATGAGGCCGCCCGCCAGCGCCGCGCCAAAAGCGCAGTCCGCTCACCCGCGGGGGATGCTCGCCCGAGTTCTAAATCTGCGTCAAAACCAAAGAAGCAGAAAGGTCTGGGTTCATGAAGTTTTCACTTGCCGGAGTTCTGGCAGGAATTGTGACCGGCATAGCGGTTCTGTCCTCCGCGGCGCAATCTACCGCGCCCGCCCTACCAGCGCAGCAGCCCGTCCCGCAACAGTCCAGCGGCAAAGTCATCTTTTCGCGCTCTATCAACGAAGACGGCCAGACCGTCACTCACATGAATGCAGCCGCGGCCCAGTCCTCCATCAAGAAGACCGACCAGCCGGTCGCCACCAATCTTGAACGCCAAGCTGTCACTTTCACTGACACTGACCTTGACGTTCGTCTACGCGTCGTCGAGCAGCACATAGCCGTCCGCGCCATCATCACAGTTCGCAACGACAGCAAAACGTCGCTGGCTCGCATCCCGTTGCAAATCTCTTCCACCCTCCAGTGGGAGCGCGTCCGCATCGCAAATAATGATGTTGCCTTTTCCGTCGCACTTCTCAAGTCCGACGCCGACCACACCGGCCAGCTCAACGAGGCCGCTATCCCGCTCGCTCAACCCCTTACCCCTGGCGGCACACTCCAGCTTGATGCGACTTACTCTGGTGATATCCCCGCCTCTGCGCAACGTCTATCCGTCATCGACACCCCTGAAGACGTGGCGCTCCACTCCGACTGGGACCAGATCAGTGTTACTTTCACCGGTCTCCGTGGCTTCGGTAACGTTGTCTGGTATCCCGTGTCCAGCGTCCCCACCTTTCTCGGCGAAGGTGCGCGTCTTTTCGACCAGATCGGCGAACACAAGTTGCGTCTCTCTGGCGCTCATTTCCGCCTCCGGCTTACCGACGAGTTTCCTCATGGCCAGCCACCCACAATCGCCCTCATCAATGGACACACTGTCCCGCTTACCGTCACTGCCCCCGGCGATTTGGATCAATCCCAGGAAGTCTCCGGCGTCGCCACAGCCGACTCTGGTCCCATCATTCTCGGTTTTGAAGCTCCCAGCCTTTTCCTGGCGATTCGCACTGCCCGCCCCGCCGCCAATGCCACACTTTGGACGCTTCCTGAAAATGACGCGGGCGTCTCCGTCTGGTCCGCCGCCGCAACCGATGTCACGCCTTTTCTCGAAACCTGGCTGGGCCAAAAGCCGCGCTCGCAACTCACCATTCTCGATCTGCCCGATCCCGGAGACGCGCCTTTCGAGACGGACGCGCTGCTCGCCGTGCCTATTCAGGCCGTCGGCCCCCAGACCGACCCGGACCGCCTCAACACCATCCTCGTCCACTCCCTCACCCGGGCCTGGATGAAGTTGCCGGTACCGCAATCGCCCAATGCCCCAACCGCGCCACCAGCCTGGCTCAGCGAAGGGGTGGCCACTTTCATGGGCACCCTCTGGGTCCAGCGCCGGCACGGTCACGACCAGGCTCTCGGCACCCTTGAAGCCGAGCGTCCCGCCCTCGCCCTCGCTGAGCCGGCAAGCCCCGGCGAAAGCCCCGGCCAGCCTCTCGCCCAGGCCATCTCACCCGTTTACTACCGAACCAAGGCGGCGTATGTCCTATGGATGATCCGCGACATCGTCGGGGATGAAGCTCTCTCCGCCGCTCTCCGCGCCTACAATCCTGCCCGGGATTCAGGCAACACTTCAAAGTCCGCTTCTTTCGAGAATCTTCTCAAGCAGGCCGCAACCCCAAGCACGCCGCAATCGCCGGCGCTGTCAGCTGCTGTTCCGGCACCTGACACCGACCCCTCCTGGCTATTTGCCGATTGGATCAATGCTGACAAAGGCCTGCCCGATCTCACCGTTGAAAATGTCTACCCCACCCAGCAGACCGATGGCAACTGGCTTGTTGCCGTCAGTGTCGCAAACCACGGCTACGCTTCTGCACAAGTCCCCGTGACCGTCCGTTCCGTCGATAAATCCGTGACCCGCCGCCTTCTAGTTCCCGCGCGCGGCAGCGCCGTCCAGCGCATCCTCATATTGGGCAAGCCCACTGAGGCGCAGGTTAACGACGGCGACGTCCCGGAGATCCAGGCGAGCGTCCATGTAACCAGGTTGGTTCCGCCAGTCGCTGATTCCGCCTCATCCAGCCAATCGAATCCTCCGCCCGCAGAAGTCCCAATCAAATGAAGCGCCGTCTGCATCGCGGCTCGGGTTCGTGAGCTCGCAATTCCACGGGAACCATCCGCCGCGCGCAGTCGTACCTGTCTTCAAGGGCGGCCATGATGACAAACGACGTGAAAGTTGCGCTACGGAAGTTGAGGAAGTCCCCAGGGTTTACGATCACAGCGATTCTGACGCTGGCGTTGGGGATTGGGGCGAACGCGGTTGTCTTCAGCGTCCTGAATGCGCTGGTGCTCCGGCCGGTGAATGTGCCCAATGGGCAGAATCTCTACATGGTGCAGCGTGGCCACTATCCATCGCAGTCTTACGCGGATTATGTGGATTTGCACGATCGAAACCGGACCTTTGAAAGTATGGTCACCTACGACATTGTGGGCCCGGTTGGGGTCGATACCGGCGGAAATCCGTCCACTGCGTGGCCCTATCTCGCCAGCGGAAACTACTTCGACGCTCTCGGCATACAGCCCTATCTGGGCCGCTTCTATCACGCATCCGATGAGCACGGACAAAACAGCGCTCCCTATGTCGTGTTGAGCTACGCGTATTGGCACGGCCACTTTCATGGCGATCCCGGTATGGTGGGCCGGTCGGTCCAGATCAACAAGCACCAGTTGACCATCATCGGCGTAGCACCGCCCGACTTCCGTGGCACCGAGCTGTTTTTCGCCCCCGAGCTTTGGATTCCCATGGTCGAGCAGCCCACCATCGAGGGCTACAACTCACTCCAACAGCGCAGCAATCATTCGGAGTTCGTCGTAGGCCGCTTGAAACCGGGTGTAACGCCGGCGCAGGCAACCGCGGACCTCACTACTCTCGCAACATGGCTGGCCAAAACCTATCCCAATGACGACGAAGGTGTGAGCTTCACGCTGGCGCGTCCGGGTCTCGTCGGAGATATGCTCGGTGGCCCCGCGCGTGCCTTCGTGGCCGGTCTGATGCTGCTCTCTGGGCTCATTTTGCTGGCGGCCTGCGCCAATCTCGGCAGCCTCTTTGCTGCGCGTGCGGCAGATCGTGCCAAAGAAACGGCTCTGCGTCTCGCCCTGGGATCGCGCCGTGGAATGATCCTGCGGCAGATGCTCACCGAGGCTGTGCTGGTCTCGCTGGTTGGGGGAGTGCTGGGGCTTGTCGGCGGTGTAGTCACGCTTCATCTTCTCAGTGCGTGGCAGCCCATTCCGGATATTCCCATCAACGTCCCCGTGAATCCTGATGCCGCGACATACGCAGTGGCGCTGCTTCTGGCGCTGGCCAGCGGCCTGTTGTTCGGCATCGTGCCGGTACGGCAGGTCATGCGCTCTGATCCCTGGCAGGTTATTCGCACCGGTTCTGCCGGAGTGGGCGGGCTGCGCCGGTTCACCTTGCGCGATATTCTGCTCGTCGTCCAGATCGCCATTTGCGCGGTCCTCGTCACCTCTTCGCTGGTGGCCGTGCGCGGCTTGGCCCGCTCCATGCACAGCAATTTCGGTTTTGTGCCGCAGAACGTGATGCTTGCCCAGTGCGACCTGCATATGGGCGGCTACACTGACGAGCCGCAAATTCAGCAACGCATGCTTGATGCGGCGGCGTCCATTCCCGGCGTCCTCTCCGTCGGTTATGCCGACCACCTTCCGCTAGGTGTCGGCGGTGGCGACTCGGGCGTTTTCGCTGATAGCACCACCGATTACCGGCCCACCAATGTGGTCGCGGACGCCATGACCTACAGCGTTTCTTCGGGCTACATTGCAGCTGCGGGTACCACGCTGCTGGCGGGCAGAGACTTAACCTCGAATGACGACAGCAAGGCGCCCAGGGTCGCTCTGGTCAATCGCCAGTTTGCGGTCAAGGTGTTCGGGTCGATCGACAAAGCAATCGGCGGCCATTTCAAGAACTGGGGCGGAACCCGGATCGAGGTGGCCGGCGTCGTAGAGGACGGAAAATATCGCTTCCTCACCGAAGACCAGCAGCCCGCAGTGTTCTATGCCTTCAAACAGCGTCAGCAGAGCGGCACTTTTATTTTGGTGCGGTCTAATCGCGATCCGGCAGAGATTGCCGGCGCTCTTGAGCGCGCAATGCACGGGTTAGACGGCGGCTTGCCTTTCTCCATCAGCAGCTGGAATCACCAAATGGGCTGGGCGTTGTTTGCAGCGCGCGTAGCCACGGTGGCTCTGGGTGTTCTGGGATTGCTCGGCTCCATGCTGGCAGTCACGGGAATCTTCGGTATGGCTTCGTATACGGTGAGCAAACGGATGCGCGAGTTCGGCATTCGCATGGCGTTGGGTGCGCAGCGGAAGCAAGTGCTCAAGGCGGCACTGGGACGCGCGTTCCTACTGCTGTCGACGGGCTCACTCGCTGGGTTGGCGCTTGGGATCCTGGCGTCCAAGGTGCTGTCGTTCATCGTGTATCAGGCAGCGCCGCGCGATCCGGTGGTGATGAGCGGAGTCATTCTGACGATGCTGGCGCTGGGGTTGGTAGCCACGTGGATTCCCGCGCAAAAGGCTCTCGCTGTCGATCCCATGATCCTGCTGCGGGAAGAGTGATCGCAACAGAAACATGAGGATTGCTATTTACAAAATGATCGCTGGGAGGGTTGCGACGGGATGCGCAATGTTCGCCCGCAGGGGGCGGTTTTGCGCGAAATGTTGGTGTGGAGGGTTGCAGAAATTGGAAGGCTTAACCTTCTGGGCCTGCCGCATTTGCGAATTGGCTGCTGGGAATTGGCCGACTTAAGCAAAAGGGCTGCTGAGAATTGAACCGCGTTTTTGTGTAAAGAGCTGAACTAGATCGAGAAATGCGCGTAAGGTTTTGGAAACAGGCGCTTTTTCTGAGTTTATGTTCACTGTGGGTGTGCACGCGACAGAGAGAGGATGAACGCGGCGAACCCGCTTACATTTTCTTGCAACCGGCCGATCATTTCTCAGACCCGCGATTCAACCAATTCTGACGCACAGAATGGCGAATTGCTGCTACTATCACTCTTAAAGAACCCAAGCAGGGCCTCCACATCGGAGGTATGTATCGTATTCCCCAAGTGGTAATTGATGTTTGTGTCCAGTGGTTGGACCGAAACCCAAGAAGCCGGAATTTCCCATGATGCCGGTTCTCGATCCGAGCACCGGCGGCAAACCAAAGATGTTGGATCTGCATCAAAGTTCGTGATCGCGGACTCTCTAAGTTCTGCCATAATGCTCCCCTCCTGACATGGCATGGACAGAGAAAAATGGATTCGCGAAGAGTACGGTTTCGGCGCGACCTTCCCCGATTCAGGTCGGCAAAACTCAGAGAGGTACGGGACCAGATGATCGCCATCATCCGGTTCATCAGGATTTTTGTTTCTGTTTTCAGAACCGCGTTTTGTCTTGGAAGGGATTCAAAGCGGTTCCAGGATAGGTGTGCCGTTTCCGGCGTTGTACAGGGTCGCCGCTTCTTTGTGTCGCGTCGACTTGACTGTATTACTTTCGGTGTACAGCAATCCTGAAACCTATAGGCGAAGTGGCAGGTTAATGTTTTTGATCTGCAACTTCAAGGACCATCTGCACCAGTTTTTTTAATTGCGGATGTCGCTCAACGTGCGACGGAGCGACAATCCAAGCTTTCGCGTCGCGACTGTTCCACTGCGTCAAATTTTCTCCTTGCTTTTGAGAGACTTGCTCGATAGCCCCATAGCGCGGAAAGTGCAAGTCCCTTGGTTCAACCTGCTGAGGCATAACCAAGAGAGGCCACGTCGATATGGGATCAGATAAGAAGTCACGCTCCGAAATTCAGGTCGGAAGTTTGTTTTTGATGGCGTTGATCGTCCTTTTAATCGCGCCAGTTGCAATGGGCCAATCC
>JBAWCO010000238.1:0-3037 GCA_049590315.1 Occallatibacter sp.
CGGCATTACTTCCTTGCCGTTCGGGTCCAGCACACGCGCGCCCATACTCTCCGTGTACTTGTAGCCGAGCTTGAAAATGTGGCCCACTTCAACGGCTCTGCCAACCACTAACTTGCCCCCGCAGTTATCTACGGGACAGCCCTCGCCTTCGTTCACGCTGCGAATGTCGGCCAGCAGCGTCCATGTGAAATCGCGGCCCGGTACAACGTTGCGCAAGTGGTAATCCAACTTGTTGGCGCCGGCCACAAGGTTCTTGCGACCGGCGAGAGACTTGTCGACCACCACCGTGAGCCCCTCTTCCAGCGGCTTCGCGTTGTGCTTGAGCCCAACCGGTCCCAGGAATCCGGCCGGACCGTTAAAGAACTGCGCAAGCTCTTCCGCCTGCATGGTTCGCAGGTCTGCGCCTCCCACGGCGCTCAAGAGCTTCGTCTCATTCACTTGGTGGTCGCCGCGCAGGAAGGTTGCCACGCCGTGCCAAGTGTCGGGCTTGCCACCCACACCGCGTTTGAGCACCATGTAGGCCACGCACTTGATGTCGGAAGCCGGTGAGATCTTGAAGAACTCCGCCACATCGGAAATCGCAGCGCATCCCGGCGTAGAAACCAGCTCTGGCGTTCCATCGCCGGTCGGCTCCATTTCAACTACGGGATTGAGCCGCGAAGTTGCCTTCTCCAAGTTGGCCGCGTATCCGCAGACTGGACAGCTAGCAATCAAGTCTTCTCCAGCGTCGGTATAGACCATGAACTCCTGCGACTGTGAACCGCCCATTGATCCAGAATCCGCTTCGACGGCCACAAACTTCAGCCCACAACGCGTGAATATCCTGCGATAGGTCGCGTCATGCAGGTCAAAGCTTTTATCCAGTCCTGCTTGATCGATATCGAACGAGTAGCTGTCCTTCATCGTGAACTGCCGCACGCGCAGCAGCCCCGATTTCGGCCGCGGCTCGTCGCGGAACTTGTTCTGGATCTGATACCAGATCTGCGGCAGTTGCTTGTAGCTGCGCAGTTCATTGCGCGCAATTGAAGTCATGATCTCTTCGTGCGTCATGCCCAGGCAAAAGTCCGCGCCTTTGCGGTCCTTCAGCCGGAACATATTCTCGCCCATCGTGGCCCAGCGGCCACTCTGCTCCCAAACTTCGCGGGGGTGGATCGCCGGCAGGTAGAACTCCTGGCCGATCTTGTCCATCTCCTCGCGCACAATCCCGATGATCTTATTCAGTGCGCGTTGGCCAAAAGGGAGGTAGCTGTAGATTCCGGCGCCAAGCTGGCGAATATAGCCGGCGCGGAGCAGAAACTTGTGGCTGGCCACTTCGGCGTCCGCCGGGGCCTCACGAAGAGTGGGAACAAACAGTTTCGACCAGCGATGCATAGAGATGTGTGAACGTGCTTTCCCGTCCGCCGTGGCGGGCGCAAGGCAAAAATTGATGCAGTCACCATTCTAAATGTTCGGGAACGTGCTGCTAGGAGTTCCACGCCAGTTCCGGGCGGCAAATCCGTGTGCGACACTTTTGACATGGATCCGCAACATATTCCGTGGCGACTTGTACTCCCGCTTGCTTTCAAGCTTCTGATGAAGTTCGGGCTCATTCCGGGTGCCGCCGCAGGGTACGGTGTAAGAAGGCTTTATCAGAAGTGGCGGCAGAATCGGGCTTTCGCAGGGTGGCCGTCTACAGAGGCAAGGGTCCAGTACGGAAAGGTGCATAGCGAGGGTCCCCGGCAGTACTGGGTCGAGCTGACATACACCTATTTTGTGGAAGAGTATCGCTCGGGGACGCATGTCCATCGATTCCGCAAGGAAGATGAGGCTGATGAGTTTCTCCGCCAGATCAAGGACAAGCGGCTTCAGGCGCGGTATAACCCGGCCAAGCCGGATGAGTCCGTGATTCTTGATCGCGATATCGAGATGGTCGCGCTCCTGGCTCCGCAGCTTCGCTGACATTCACCATTTCTTGGCGAATTCAAATCAGCTCAATGCCCCACAAATCGTGCAGGTGCACGACGCCCTCGACCCGGTTCTGCGCATCCACCACAACGAGCGAAGTAATCTTCCGCTCTTCCAGAATTGCAAGGGCCGTAGCGCCAAGTTCATCTGCCGCGATAGTTCGCGGATGAGCATTCATCGCCTCGCCGGCAGTTCGGCTCAGTGCCGCCCCTCCTTCGCGCTCCAGCAGTCTGCGTAGATCCCCGTCGCTGATCACTCCGCGAAGTAGGCCATCTTCCTGCACCGTCGTGATGCCCAGCTTCTTGCACGACATTTCGTAGATCACATCGGTCATCGATGTGCTAATCGCAACGGTAGGCAGTGAGTCACCGGTGTGCATCAGGTCGCGTACTTTGGCCAGTTGTTTCCCGAGTTTGCCGCCGGGGTGCAAGTCTGCAAAATCTTCAGCTCGGAAGCCCTTGCGCAGGCTCACGGCGATGGCTAGCGCGTCGCCCAGGGCCAGCATCGTTGTTGTGGATGCTGTGGGCGCCAGGTTCAGTCCGCAAGCTTCGCGTTCCACACAACAGTCAAGCGCTACGTTGCTTGCCTGCGCCAGTGTGGAGTTCAGGTTGCAGCAGAAGCTGACGAGTGCATCACCTTTGCGCTTGAGCATGGCCAGCAGGCGAAGAATCTCTTCCGTCTCACCGCTCGCGGAGAGCGCGATCACTACATCGCCGGCCATCAGCACGCCCAAGTCGCCGTGAACGGCCTCGGCAGGGTGCAGAAACAATGCGGGCGATCCAGTGGAGCTGAGCGTGGCGGCAATCTTTTGCGCAATGATGCCGCTCTTGCCCATGCCGGTCACGACGACTCGGCCATTTTCGTTTCCACAGCGCACAATCAGTTCAACGGCCTGGCGAAAGGGCTCGGCCATTGCGCCTTCAAGACGCTTGGCCAATGCCTCAAGCGCCTCCGCCTCGGTCCGGACTAAATCCGCGGGGCCTAGTGCGGCCGGCTCCAATGGGCGCTGTTCAGGAGTGTCGTTCATCGGTCTTTGATGGTATCAGTTCAGGCGGTTTCGAAGGGGCGCGCGATTTCGTACAATAGATACGAG
>JBAWCO010000239.1:0-5308 GCA_049590315.1 Occallatibacter sp.
CACAACATCAGCATCGAATATGAAATAGAAGCGCCGGCGAACGCCTTTCTCGAAGCCACTTCCGGATCGGGCAGCATCTCCGATGAAGGCATCGGCGACAACGCAAAGCTCAGCACCGGTTCAGGCAGCATTCACGCCACCGGCCTCCACGGCAGCTTCACCGTAAACACAGGCTCCGGCGATATCTACGCCGAACAAACCGGGCAGGGCGACGTAAAGGCGGAAACTGGCTCGGGCTCCATCGAACTGAAGGACGTGCACGGCGGCCTGCGTGCCCAAACCGGCTCCGGTGAGATCAAGGCAAGCGGATCACCCGTCGCGGACTGGAAGCTTGGAACGGGTTCCGGCAGCGTCGAAATCTGGCCTGGCAGCGCCGGATTCACGCTCGATGCCTCTACAGGCTCGGGAAGCGTTTCAACTGAACACGAGATGACGGTGCAGGGAGCTTTCGATAAGCATCACATCACGGGCAAAGTGGGCGGCGGCGGCCCGCTGGTCCGGATTGAAACCGGCTCTGGCAGCATCCACGTTCATTAGGGTTTCATCGCCGGTGCACTCTGCCGGCCAATAAGTTCATTCCGCAGGCGAGGCTGATGGGCTCCTGGAACGGCCTCGCCTGTCTTTTTCAGGTTGTCTTTCCCTGCCCCACTCCCCCGCAATCGCAACGGGTCGGCAAGCTTCACTGAAAAAGCCGAATCGAGGCCCGCCCTCTACCCTCGAACAGACTTCAGTCGCTGGATGAATTGATCTACCAGCGCGATGTCCATAGCATCGGAATAGGCGCTGCCCATCCCGTTGCCTTTCTCTTTCGGATTCCTGACCACAAACTTGAGACCAACGCCATCGTTGCCCCAACGCATCACCGTTACGTTCATGGTAATCGAGTGCTCGACCGTCGCCTGCATCCGATCTGTCAGTGTCATCCTCACCACCGTGCCGGGATACCAGCGTTCTTCGGTGAGCAGGTACATCCCGGTCAGGCTGATGTCGCGAACACTGTGCTCAACCGGAGCGCCTCCCGTGAAGAAATAGGCAGAAAGGCCATTGATTGATTCCCGCAAGGCTTTCCTCGGGTCGGGTGGATCGGGTTTCAACCATCTCTGCAGCCAGCTCTTCGCCGGCTTGACAGTCTTCTCTGCCGGTACTTCAGCAGCCGTCTCTTGAGCTTTTGGAAATAGCGTTTGCGGCTCCGCGCTGGGAACTTCCGCAGGGATGGCAGCCGGAGCAGGAATCTCCACCGCTGAGTCCTTCGCCTTGAGTCGGTCTTCCCACATCAGCAGACGGCCGGGAACAACGCGAGCCGGTTCATTCTTGCTGAAAGCGTCCGTCACTTCCGTCTTGACAGCCGGGTTTGACTTGGCCAACTCCTGCAGGCGCCGTTTCATTTCTTCGGGCTCGCACAGAATCAGCAGATCGCCCCGCTGTGTCTCGGTCGAACGGATCGTGTTGGCCGCCAGCACAAGGACGCTTGCCGCCGTCGGACACGAGTTGGAAACACGGGAGATTGGAAATGACTCAACCGTTTCAAGGACCCTGCAATTCTGATCCAGGTAGATCAAGTCGAGCGGAATGCGCACGCTCGTCGGAGAGATACCCCGGAAAGGAAGCAGCCACAAACCTGCGCCGGCATTGGTTGCCAGCGATGGCAGCCGCTCATCGAGGCTGGTAATGGAAAAATCGGCGGCATCCACGTCCGAGCCCAGAAAACGTTCCCGGCTCTGGTTGTATGCGCAGTGTTTCCCGGCATCAGCGCTGGGTTGCGCAACCATCGAGGACTCGGCAGCCGAATGCTGGCTTGTGTACTTCCGGGCCGTCGAATCGAGATAGTATCCGCCGTTTGGCATTTCTAGTTACCCGGACCCTCATTACCAAGGGGGCCCAACCAATCTCATCAGCGAGGAAACCGCACATACCACCTGATGTTCCTGCTACTGGCAATCTTCCCAAGGACCTCTTACGTGCGTTTCCTCTTGCACGATCCTTTGGGAACATCTGCCAATACCAATATCGGACGAATCGAGGCAATTATGAATACAACTTGAATTTCGCCGGTAAGAAACGGGTGTTATGAGACTTAACACCGAAGTGTATAGCTTGTGATCTGCATCACCAATTCAGAGCCTAATTCTCTCCTGGAGCCGATTTCACATCCTCGGGAACACTCCCGCCCCTCTTTTCCGCCTCTGTCTTCCTTCGTCGAAGGGATACAGTAGAACGGGTACGAACTGGAGTTTGTCGATTGCTGATGCCACCGGAGACAACGTCGCGGATTCAACTCTTCGAAGCAAGTCCGCAAGTTTTGTCCAAACTATCTCTGCTCCTGCTAGCACTCCTTTCCTGCAGCCCAGCCTCGTTCGCGGCCGCGCCAGCCCCAAAGCCCGTCATCGTCGCCTATGTCTTTCCAGAGAACCAAGTCATCCATCCAGGTGACATCGCAGCCCAGAAAATCACACGCATCAACTACGCCTTCGCCAATATCCGCAATGGCCGCATCGTCAACGGCTTCACCAACGACGACCAGAATCTCGCCGCGCTGGTCGCTCTCAAGCAGCCGAACCCCTCCCTCACCGTCCTCGTCTCCGTCGGCGGATGGCAATGGTCAGGCGGATTCTCTGAAATGGCCTTGAATGAAAAGACCCGCGCCGTCTTCATCTCGAGCGTTGCCGATTTTGTCGATCGCCATCAACTCGATGGCCTCGACGTCGACTGGGAGTTCCCAGGCCAAGCTGGCTCAACCAAGCATTTCCGCGCCGTTGACAAGCAGAACTACACGCTCCTCCTCAAAGAACTCCGCGCGCGTTTCGACCAGTTGGAAAAGCAGTTTCACCGCCCGCTCTATCTCACCATTGCTACCGGCGCATCCTCCGAGTTTCTCGAGCACACTGAGATGGCCCAGGTGCAGAAGTATGTAGATACCGTCAATCTCATGGCCTACGACTACTACGAGCCTGGCTCGGAACCAATCACTGGACACCATGCGCCTCTGTTCACCAATCCATCGGATCCAGATAAAGTCTCTGCCGACAATTCGGTTCGGGAATATGAACAAGCAGGCGTGCAGCCCGAGAAAATAGTTCTCGGCGTTCCCTTCTACGGCCACGTCTGGGGCGGCGTGGGCCCAGCCAGCCATGGCCTCTATCAGCATGGAAAGGGCATCCCCAATGCCCGCGCCCTCTACGGCAATTCACCAGAGACCATGCAGAAAAACGGCTTCATCCGCTACTGGGACCCAACCTCTTCCGTCCCCTATCTCTATAACCCGCAGAAGAAGGTCTTCGTGTCCTATGAGGATTCTGAATCTCTAGCGCTGAAATGCAAATACGTTCTAGACCACAAACTCCGCGGCATCATGTTCTGGGACTACGAGGCCGACTCCACCGGCGCACTTCTCAACGCAGTCAACACCGGCCTGCACAAAAACCCCGGCACATTTTGAAGGATACTCGCCTGATAAGTTAGGCGCCGCTCTACCCAAAACTCAGCAGGCCTCACCAGAGGAACTTCCCAGTTGTCGACAAACCAGCCGAAACGAAGCCCAATCGGGGCTGATTCTAGTCCTGCGGCTTTTCGAACCTGAAGATCACATTGATGATGGTTTGCATCTCGGCAGCAGACCCGTTGAGAACAAATGGACGGTTGACGCAGGATTTCACTGCATCATGCGCAGCTTGCCGGAGGGACCCCGGCAAGCTCGCTGTCTGAAGAGATTCTGCGTTTGTTTTAGTTCAGTTTCTCACACAAGACGATTATCAAAACTTCACGTTCTTATTTCGCCTGCACTAGCCCCGCAACAACTGCGGCAACTTTCTCGAGTGTCTGGTTCCAGCCCTCGAGTTGACCGCTGTTTTTTGCGCTCTCCATTGGTTCATTTCCAATATGGGTTAGTCTCGTCTGGCCATTTCCAAGATCCTCAAAGAGAGTCACATCGTACGCACCCTCTATGGCCTCTTGTTCTATTCCCAATTGCTCAGGGTCAATCTTGTTTCCTTCCGAGTCCGAAAAGTACATGGAGGAAACGATCTTTTCGTGCAGAACAATCTCGTGGTATTCAATCGCATTCCAGCCCTCGTACCCATCCGGCGTCTTCATGCAGAGGAGAGACTTTCCTCCAACGCGAAAATCCATCTTGCAAACGGGCGCAGTGAATCCTTTCGGCCCCCACCATTGCATGACATATTTAGGGTCTGTCCACGCCTTCCAAACCAATTCGCGTGGGGCATCAAAAACTCTTGTCACAACCATCCGCTCTATCTCGTTAACCGTGTTGTTTGTCATCTCTGACCTCCGTTTTTTTCATTTACCGTTTTCTTCATTTCATTGATCACCACATCCAGCTTGTCGAAACTCTCTTCCCAGAATTGGCGATAACAAGCCGCCCAGTCGCTCACTGTCTTTATCGCCTCTGGCCTAAGCCTGCACACACTCTCTCGTCCACGCTTTGTCTTGATCACAATCCGCGCCCGCACTAGGTAGGCAATATGTTTTGAAATCATCTGCTGCGAGAGTGCAAACGGTTCCGTCAATCCGTGCACAGAGGCAGGCCCACGTGAGAGTCGTTCGATCATTGCCCGCCTGGTTGGATCAGCCAAAGCCGCAAATGTCGTACCCAACTTATCCACAACCCAATGGTAGTGGGTTTTCCATTCATGTCAAGTGCGAATTTTGCGATTGCTGATTTCTGTGCCCTGAACGTTGACACCTGCGCCAGGGTGAATCGTCGCCATTACCGAAAGTGACCTCCTGCGTAGCAGCTCCAGGAATTGGGAAGCAGGAGTATTTCTCGCTTCGCGACAAATGCACTCAGCGAACACCAATGAGGCGCGATCAACGGTTCCGGGGGTGTTACCGGCATCCCGGAAGTTAGCAGTCCGGCAACATCCCCTCTCCTCGTGCGATTGATAAACTGGAACCATGGTTCATGTCCTTCGTCCTATTCCTCAAGACCAACTCAAGCTGCTCGTCTTCGATCTCGACGGCACCCTTATCGATTCGGCGCAGGACCTCTGCAACAGCGTCAACGCCACCCTCAGCGAATTCAGTTGCCAGCCTCTCCCCGACGCCGTGGTCGCGAGTTACATTGGCGACGGCGCGGTAATGCTCGTCCGCCGCGCACTCTTCGGCCCGGAAGCAACGGAAGTGGATGAAGACTTCCTCTCCCGCGCCTACGCCTACTTCCTCGACTACTATCGCGAGCACAAGCTCGACTATACCTACGCATACAAAGGCGTCATCGACTCCCTCAAGGCGCTTCAAACCATGCCCGATGGCAGCGCCCGCAGCATGTCCGTTCTGACCAACAAGCCCGTCC